>JADGPR010000002.1 GCA_017882335.1 Bacteroidales bacterium
TATTTCTTTCAGAGAGTCATAAATAACCTGATCAAAATCAGCTACACCGACAAACCGGGCTGAAATCGTAGAAACGATTTTTTCGATCAGCAGTTTCCGTTGAAGGTTGATCTCGGCCACTTTTCGTTCGGTGATATCACGGACGATGGCGGTATAAAATTTTCCTTCTTTTGTTGAAAATCCGCCAAAAGAGATTTCCAGCGGAACCATCTTCCCGCTCTTATGGCATCCCTGTACTTCTAACCTCTTCTTTTCACTGATCGCGGCTGTGTTTATAATATTGCTGATCGCACCTGCAGGATTTTGCATATCATTTGAATGGATCAGTAAGGAGATAGGCTTGCCTATGATCTCCTGGTTCCTGTAACCGAAGATGTTTTCAAATTCCGGGTTTACGTAGTAAATTTTACCTTCCTCATCAATGCTGATGATTGCATCCGTAGCCGATTCTGCAAAGATCTGAAACCGCTGCTCACTCAAGCGCAAAGCTTCTGCGGCATGTTTCCTTTCCTGGATTTGGTGGATCAGCACCAGGAAACGCTTCAGGTCAAGCGGTTTCATTTCAAATGAAACGATCTTTTTTTTCCTTACTGCCTCTGCGGCGATTTCGATCGTTCCATACCCGGTGATGATAATGAACTCCATATCCGGTAACATTCCGGATAGTTCTTCAAGGAGCGCCAATCCATCCGCATCCGGCAATTTAATGTCGATGAGAGCGAGACCAAACGCTTTTTCTTTGCAGATCCCGATGGCAGTTTTTCTATCCGGGGCGATCGCAGTGCCGAATCCGTTTTCTTCAAGGATGTCTTTCAGCGTCAGCGTTAACTCAACGGAATCGTCAATGATCAGAATATCGAAAAGATCTTTCATCCGGTAGTCTTGATTATTTGGGTTTCTCAGGTTCTGTTTTTCCATTCAGGCTTTGGATCTGTTCAAGTAATGCAAGCAGTTTGTCAATGTTAATGGGCTTTTCCATGAGTGCATAAGCGCCGCTTTTCCTGATTATGTTTATCATTTCTTCCATCTCCGGCAAAAAACCGGTTATAATTACAACCACAATACTCGGGCAAAGCTGGCGGATCGCCAGATAGGTTTCAAGCCCGTTAAGGGGAGGAAGTTTCATGTCGAGAAGCATGATGTCGAAAACACTCGTTCTGACTTTTTCAATTGCTGATGTACTATCCAGTGCAATAGTTACCCGGTAGCCTTTTTGGCTAAGGACATCCAGAAGGTTCTGACAAAGGTGTTCATCATCGTCAACAACCAGGATCATCGACCCATTGGGAATAGCCTGTTCGATCGTGGCAAACAATTCATCAAAGTCGAGGGGCTTTTTCAGGCATGCGAAGGCGCCCTCCTGTAAGGATTCCTGTATAAGCTCTTCGAGGGCAAATGCCGTTAACATGATAACAGGTGTGGTTGGTTTGATCTTCTTGATCTTTTTAAAGGTTTCCACGCCATTCATGACAGGCATCTTGATGTCCAGCAGGACGAGGTCGACCGGTGATGCATAGATGATATCCAGGGCCTGGAATCCGTCACTGGCTGTCAGAACTGCATATCCTTTTAATTCAAGGATGTCACGCAGGTTCTGTGTAAATTCTCGGTTGTCATCTGTCAAAAGGATGGTCAGTTTTTTTTTCATGTTCGTCCCTTTTTGTGAGTAGATAAATTTTAGTTCCTGGTATGGATAACCCTGTCGTTATTCATGATGTTTCCTCTGTTTCCTCTGTTTTTTCCGGAAGGTCTGCTAATTCTTCCCTGATCAGCGGCAACCTGATACAGAATTTGGCTCCCTTTTCCGGTTCTGCTTCCACTGTTATTTTCCCCCCGTGATTTTCAACGATCATTTTTGTAATGGAAAGGCCCAGGCCAATCCCTTTTGCCTTAGTGCTGAAAAGCGGCAGGAATACCTGGTTTAAATGATCAGGATTAATACCGGCTCCGGTATCCATAAAGGAAATTTCTGCTTCTGCCTCTCCGTCTTTACGGATCATTATCGTCAGGGTTCCTTTACTATTCATGGCTGCAACCGCATTCTTCACAAGGTTGTTAATGGCCATCCTGATTTGCTCTTTCTCAGCCTTTACCAGGATCTCGGTTTCCGGGAAATCTTCCACGATCTTTACTTCATCAGGTATCTTACAGGTTTTCAGGCAGTCGGCCAGTAGGGTGGTAAGGCTATACCGGGTGAGAATTGGCTTGTTCATCCGGGTCAGGTTCAGGAGGTTCTCAATAATTGTGGTCGCAGTCTTCACGCTTTGGCTGATCCGGTCGAGATGTTCGTGTACCTTTTCGTCTTTTTCATTCAACCGCATCTGGAGATAATAGATTGAACTGTCGATGACTCCCAGCGGGTTCCGGAGTTCATGGGAAATGTTTCCGGAGAATTGTCCCAGAATGGCCAGGCGTTCCTTGCGGATCAGTTCTTTCTGGGTAGTTTTCAACTGCCGCGAGGTTTCGTTTATATCCTCTATCATATATAACATCGCAAGTTGACCCTTGTTCAGTTCACTGATTTTCTCCTCAAGGTCTTTGGTCCTTTCATTCACTTTGCCCTCCAGGTCGCTTTTCACGCGCTGAAGTTCTTCGTTGGCTTCTTTCAGTTCACTTGTACGTTCCTTGACTTTTTCCTCCAGGTCGTCATACATCCCGGCAAGTTCGCTGGCCATATCATTGAAATTACCTGCAACCTGGCTGAGTTCATCATGGCCTTTTATTTCAAGCGACTGTTTTAGATCCCCTTTTGCCATCATGGTCGTTGCAATGCGGATCGACCTCAATCTTCGGGTGATGGATAAAGACAAATAAAAAGAAATAATGAGACTGATCAGAATGCTCAGGAAGATGGTTATCAGTCCGATGATTTTGGCCTTGTATGCTACATGGACTGAATCTTCAGTAAACATTCTTGCCCTGTTTGTTGCATAATTCTCAAGACCATCCAGTTCATATTGAAGAAACCGGACATAGGAATCCCCTTCGGTATTGTTGATGGCCTGGGCCTGATCATATTTTCCGTTCATGGCAAGGGTAATCGCCTTATTCCGGATAGGTCTCCATTCGTAAAAATGGACCCTGGTATTCAAGGCAAGAGTTTTCCCTTTATTTCCAAGCACCTGCTTCTGAATAACAGAAAATAACCCCAATGCCTGATCTTCCTTTTTTCTGATTTCCCTGACTTGATGATCTATGTCGATCTGATCCCGTGATAAAGAGATTCCATACATGTTCCGTTGCATGGATACAACAAGAACTTCGATGTCCTGTGAAGCAGTGTTTACAACCATGGGATGTTCCAGGATGCGCTCAAGGGAGTCAACCATAATCTGAATGTAAGATAATCCCACAAAGCAGGTCCCGGTAAACAGCAGGATGATGATGACAAACCCGCTAAACAACTTTTGGCGTATCCCGAATTTCATTTGTTCATTTTATCTATTTCTTTTTCCAGATCTTCAATTCGTGTACGCATCTCCTTCATTCGTAATTCCCTGTCGATGGTAGCCTTGTAAAATCGTTCCAATTGCTTCACCCGTTCCTGCAATTCTTTTGTTTTCTGCTCGACTTTTTGTTCCAGGATGGTATTCATGTACTTCATTTCGTGTTCCATTTTCTTGCGTTCAGTAATATCCCTGACAATTGCCCACATGCCTTCGTCTTTTCCCTGTTGATCTTTATTAAGGAATAAACGTACCTCTACCGGAAATGTGCTATTGTCTTTCCTGCGGTATTCTATCTCGAACACTTCTGAATAACCCCGTACCAGGACCTCATTTCTTATGATATCATCTACCTTTTCGAACCATTTTTTCGGAACAATTTCCCTTATGTTTTTCATCCGGATGACTTCTTCCGAAGAATAGCCGGTCATGGTGAGAAAGAAAGAGTTGAACTCAATAATGTGCTTTTTCATGTCCATCAATACGAATCCATCTCTCATACTTTCGTACAACCTGCGGTATTTTCGTTCAGATTCACGCAATTCTTTTCCGGCGGCAATCGGCTCTGTAATATCCACCGCCATCAGGATGATGCCATGAACCATTCCTTCTTTATTCAGTAGGGGTGCCGTGTAGATCTCCAGGTCCAGTTCATTCCCGAGAAGCGATTTGTAATGGATCTCGCGGGCTTTTATCCTTTTTCCTTCGAGAAGCCGGGAAATTTCGGGGTCACTTAACACTGCCTTGATCGATGGTAGTTCCTGGAAGCGTTTTCCCAGCACAAGCGATTCCATGCCTTCCGGAAGTCCCATTATTTGTTGCATGGCGGGATTTTCGTAATTGATCACTCCGGATTGATCCAGGAACAGGATCCCAACGGGTGCCGACTCCACCAACCCGCGGTTAAACATTTCTGAAATGAGAAGCGATTTCTGGGTTTTCTTCTGTTCGCTGATGTCGAAATTGATCCCTGCCATCCGCAAGGGTATTCCGGCCGAATCCCTTACAACCTGGGCAAATGTTTTGATATAATGGATACTTTCGTCATTTAAGAGAACCCTGAATTCGCAGTCAAATTCTTTTTCTCCCCTGAATGCCAGTTGAATTTCTTCGTTTATCCGGGCAATGTCATCCGGATGTACCAATTTCTCCCATGCTTCATGAGTATTTGGAAATTCATCCCTTTCTACACCGTAAAGTTCCAACATCTTGTCATCCCAGAGAACCTGGTTGGTTTTTACATCCCATTCCCACACCCCCATGTTCCCCGAACGGGCCGCCAGGTTGAACCGGTCGATCATCCGCTCAAGTTCCTGTTCTGCAGATTTCCGGTCGGTGATATCGCGCACAACTGCCCACATGCCATCCGGTTTCCCTTTTTCATCCCTGATCAGTGAAATCCGGAGTTCAACCGGGAAAACCGTTCCGTCTTTTTTACGGTACTCTTTTTCAAAAACATTGGAATACCCATAAGGAATAACCTGGTTATTAATAATCCGTTTCTCATACCCATGCCAATCCTCAGGGGTAATATCCTTATGGGTCAATTGAAGCAATTCCTCTTCCGTATAACCCAACATGTTCCGGAAACAGGAATTAAATTCCTTGATCACTCCTTGCATATCGGTACGGGCAAAGCCATCCATCATACTTTCATACAACCGGCGGTATTTGATTCCGGTTGAGCGGAGTTCTTCAAAAGAACGTTTGCTGCCGGTGATGTCGAGGAAAACCGTAGCAAACCAATCTTCCTTTGGAATAAAAACAGAGATCTCAAAATAGCGGTCGAGGGATTGAAAATAGGTGGTAAAAAAATAGGGTTCACCTGTTTTAAGGACATGTTCATAGATATCAATATAAGGTGGAGGGATCTGCCCGTATAATTTGCTTCCAAGGGCGCCTTTAGCTTTATCAGCAGGAATGCCCAGGTTCTTTTCAAAAGAAGGGTTGACATCCCGGATAATATAGTCAACAGCCTCCCCTTTGGCATCGTAAATCATCTGGTGAATAGCGACACCTTCCGTCATGGCAGTGAAGAGGGACTGAAAATTCAATTCACTTTCCATGGTGGCCTCTGCTGCTGATTCAGGGTCCTTCGGATTGTTCTGGTTGCCTGTCATGATTGTGCGTTCATTTTATTTGACCTGTATCTCCCATTGAATACTGTTCCGGATCATATTTATAACAATTCACATTCTATCCAAATACTTACCAGTTGATTGATACGAAAAACGCAGGGAGAATTTCAAAAAAATTGAAAATTCCTCTTACCAGAAAACGTAAAACTAAATTCTTGACATCCAAGATCACTTTATTTGATAATCATTCTTTTATTCCTGATGCAGCAGGAATACCAAATAAATAAATTGTCGATCTCTCGTTTTTCTTTTCTTGATTTAGATAATTAAAGGTACACTATCACTTTCACTCTTTCAATAGCGGAAACTCATAATTTTTTTTTACGGGAAACCGCTATATAAACTTCAATAAGAAAAAGTTAATCATTGTTAATCAAGGTATAAGGAAAAAAAATGACGTGCAATTTGCACGCCATGAAAATTCAACTCTGACAGGTTTTCACTAAAATACCATCAGCAGTTCAAGAAGATTATTTTTTTCTGACCTGATTTTCAGGTAGCCAATGAGGTTATTACGGATTCTTGGTTTAATGAAAATTTAAATGGTCGCATATTACCGGTTTTTTACAGATTGAGGATTTGTTAGGTATTATTATTTTGGTTTCACTGGAATTAAAAGGGCTGAAAACAGCTTGTTTATGTTTGGAATAGGATGGAGAGAATAAACAGAAAGAGTTTTGATTTCCTGTGCTAGGGTTTGACGGTTTGTAAGGCGCGATGTACCCCGGTATAATTTACTTTTTTTACTTCCTTCAGATATTGGATCAGGATCTCAGCAGTTGTGAAGGATCCCGTTGTTCCCGGGTCGGAATGGTCGAAACGGTAACTTGCTGCAATGTAGCTATTCAGGGCCACGGTGTAATCCCGCGAAGGGTCCAGGGGCTTCCCGGAATAGTCAAGAAGATCCACGCCGAGGCAATGGCCTTGTCCGTCGGATGTAACAGTGTATTTCATTCCGGAAACCTGAAGATCCAGTCCTTTTTCAAGGTCATAGGCATAGCTTATTAACGAACGGATCTCCTCTGGTTTCATCCTGAAGGTCACCACCAGGTTACCGAAGGGATCAAGCTGGTAAATATCCTTAATGGTGATGGGTCCTTGCGAAAGTGAAGAAATACGGATGCCTCCCCGGTTCTGGAATGCAACATCGACTTTTAGCTGATGGGTCAGGGCATCTGTCATAAGGCTTCCAAGCGCATCATAGCCTTCAAACGGAGCCTCAGCGATTCCGGCTACCTGGCTGAATTCTTCATTCCGGTTATATTTTCCGCATAGCTCAACAAGCGTGGAATCGGCTTTATGCAAAGCAGAGATGGGGATAACTTCATCGCTGCGTCCCGTAACCCGGCCATTTTCAATCAGGAGCGTTGTTTTTCCAATGTACTTCAGATTTGATGCGGCCTGCACGATCATGACCCCGTTTTCAATCATCGGTTTTTCGATGAGGGTATGCGAATGCCCGCCAATGATCTCATCAAACTCCGGCATTGAATCGGCCAGTTTTACGTCGGTCTCGACGCCCAGGTGCGTAAGGCCGATCAGGATCCTGTATTTTTTCTTCAGCCAGGAATATTCCTTTGCTTTCGTAATGCCATCATAAAATTTTATTCCTTTTACCTTCGAAGGATGTGTATCGGGAATCCCCTTGTCGTTGAGTTCGATGATGCCCAACCATGCGATGTGGATTTTTTTTCCTACTTCCAGGATAAGATAGGGTTTTGGCTGTTTCAAAGGAGTGCCGGTGGCATCGAAGTTACAGCAGATAAAGGGAAATTTAGCCTGTTCAAAACGTTTGTTCAGTTTTTCCTGCCCCAGGTCAAATTCATGATTCCCTATGGCGCTGACATTAAATCCGCAGCGGTTCATCAGGTCGATCATGGGATAACCTTTGTCGGAGATCATATCCACCACGGGATTTCCCGTGAAATTATCGCCGGCCGAGACCAGGAATACAAACAGATGAATTTTTCGGAGACTATCGGCCAGGTAAGCCAGTTTCGGGAGATTGTCGATCTTTGCGTGCATGTCATTTACATGAAGGATGATGACCTCCGTTGGTTTGCCAGCTTTTTTTTGCTGTAAATGGCCCTGGAATGATAACAGAAAGATCAATCCTGCAATCCACATGAAAGTATGTTTTTTCATGATCTGATTTCGGTTGTTATATCATTTGGACAAAGTTAACCGTTTATGTCAGAAGTCGGAGGTCCGAGGTCCGAGGTCCGAAGTCAAAAGTCGGCAGTCTCCCACACCCACACATCCAGCATCCAGCATCCAGCATCCAGCATCCAGCATCCAGCATCCAGCATCCAGCATCAGCATCCAATACCCAAAACCTAACACCTAAAGAAATTACTATCTTTGAAACAGAATTAGCAGAAAGGAATGAAGTTTAAGAATCTGAAAAACTTTTTTCGTGATAAACACGAGCCGGGATACGGGGCGCTGGATATTCTGAAATACATCGGTCCCGGGTTACTGGTGACCGTTGGATTTATCGATCCGGGAAACTGGGCTTCCAACCTGGCAGCAGGATCCGATTTTGGTTATACACTGTTGTGGATGGTCACGCTTTCCACCCTTATGCTGATCATCCTGCAACACAATGTTGCCCACCTGGGGATCGCCACTGGTCTTTGCCTGGCTGAAGCAGCAACCAAATATACTCCCCGGTGGGCATCCCGGATGCTGCTTTCGTCGGCCATGGCAGCCTCTGTTTCCACTTCCCTTGCTGAGATACTCGGCGCCTCGGTGGCTTTGAATATGCTGTTTAACATTCCCATTCCGGCCGGAGCCATTCTCACCTTCCTCTTTGTAATGGTCATGCTGTTTACCAATACCTATACGCGGGTGGAAAAATTCATCATCGCCTTTGTATCGATTATCGGCTTGTCTTTTCTGTATGAACTGACACTGGTCGACATTGACTGGGTAAGCGCAGGAATCGGGTGGGTAAAACCTACTGTCCCGGAAGGATCGATCATCATCATTATGAGTGTTCTGGGTGCAGTGGTTATGCCGCATAACCTCTTTCTTCATTCCGAGATTATCCAGAGCCGGCAATGGAACCTGGAAGACGAAAAGGTGATCAAAAGGCAGTTGGATTTTGAACTTTTTGATACCCTCTTTTCCATGATCCTCGGCTGGGCGATCAACAGCGCCATCATCATCCTGGCGGCAGCTACATTCTTCCAGCACGGGAACCACATCACGGAACTTCAGCAGGCGTCCGCCATCCTGCATCCCCTGCTGGGAACCCATGCATCTGTCATCTTTGCCGTTGCACTGCTCTTTGCAGGATTAGCCTCAGCCATAACATCTGGAATGGCCGGCGGAAGCATCTTTGCAGGATTTTTCGGGGAACCTTTTGACATGCACGACAACCACTCACGTGTAGGCGTGATCATTTCCCTGTTACTGGCTCTGATCATCATCTTCTTTATCCGTAATCCGTTTTACGGACTGATCCTTTCCCAGATGATCCTGAGCATTCAACTGCCCTTTACCATTCTTTTACAGGTCTATCTTACCTCATCAAAAAAAGTGATGGGAAAATATGTCAATAAGAAACGAACCACCTTTATCCTGCTACTGGTAGGAGGTATCGTGATTTATCTCAATATCCGGCTCTTGCTTCTTCTTTTCCTGTAAAAGATTTTACCTTTGTTGGCGTTATTTATCTTAAGCAGGTCAAATCATCATCCCTGGTTTTTGTGATAAAGAAAATTCTTAAGATCCTTCTCTTGATTTTCCTGGGCCTGCTGACCCTGGAATTGCTGATCTATTTCACGGCGCCTGTCTATGATTTTCCTGTTCCGCAGCCTTTTTCGGGAGAAAAAATTTACAATCCCTATAAAGGCATGGACAGCACCCAGTGGAAGAAAGCCAATTTCCATTTTCATGCAAATGCCTGGGGTGGATTGACCAGCGGCCGTAACAATACGGTGGAGGAGTTCTGGAAAACCTACAAGAAACTGGGATATGACGTTCCCTGTATTTCCGATTACCAGAAAATAAATTCTTTCAACAAGGATTCATCATTTTATATCCCGGCATATGAACATGGCTTCGGACTGAGAAAGAAGCACCAGATGCTGATCGGTGCGAAAAAAGTACTGTGGCTTGATTATTCCATATTCCAGAACCGGAACCACAAGCAGCATATCCTGAACCTGCTTCGCGATCAGAGCGAGATTGTTGCCATCGCTCATCCTGACTGGGAAGAAGGCTATTCTCACGATGACATGAAGCATCTTTCAAATTATGACCTCATCGAAGTGCTGGATAATAACTGGCGATCGGTACCGCTGTGGGATGCGGCCCTCTCTTCCGGCCACCCGGCTTTCATTCTTGCCGATGACGATGCCCATGATATCCGTGATCCATACCAGATCGGGCGTTGCTGTACATTTATCAATTCACCTTCCCTTCATTCAGCCGATCTTATAAAAGCGCTGAAAGAAGGAAAAGCCTTCGGGGCTGATATCTACATGTCGGACGGGGAAACCTTTGATGAGAAGGCAGAACGTGCCCGCAAGATCCCGGTACTGAAATCTGTGGAAGTTCGCAACGATACCTTGTGGATAAAAGCCAACCGGGAGGCGGTCAAGTTTGTATTCATCGGGCAGAACGGGAAAACGAAGAAACTGGTACGGTTCAAAAATACGGCCTGGTACAAGATTCAGCCGGAAGACACTTACGTCCGTACTGAGATCATGTTTTTCAACTATTATGGCGGTGCCGGAACGATTTTCTATCTGAACCCGGTTTTCCGGTACAATGGGGTTCATCCTGTGAACGCACTCCAGGCGGAGATCAACTATCCCCGAACCTGGATCCTGCGGCTATTATCTATTCCATCCCTCATTGTCCTGATTGGTTTTGCATTTTACAGGAGATATCAAAAGGCAAAAAAGAATATTCCGGATGAAAGAGGATAAAATAATTAACCGGGCAATACTTGTTTTGCTGCTCTGTTCCTTTGTTGTGAGAGCCTTTGTCGCGGGTTTCATAGAACTGGGGAACGATGAGGTATATTATGTGACCTATGCGAGATTTCCCGACTGGAGCCATTTTGATCATCCTCCCATGGTGGGATGGGTCATCCAGCTGTTTACGCTGAATCTCCGCTTAGATCATGAATTCTTTCTGCGGCTGGCTGCCGTGGTATTCGGCACCCTGAACACGGGGTTGATTTTCCTGATCGGGCGAAAGATCAAGAATTCCCTTACAGGGTTATATGCCGCACTCCTGTTCACCGCTTCCATCTACTGTTTCATTGTTGCCGGTATCTTCATCATGCCCGACACGCCACAAGTTCTGTTCTGGCTTTTGAGTCTCTGGCTGCTCGTGGATTGTTTGCCGGATAAGGAACTTACAAATAGCAGCCGGATCAAACTTTTACTGGCCGGGGTCACGGTTGGGCTGGCATTGCTGTCGAAATACCATTCGGTATTCCTTATCGCGGGAGTACTTCTTTATATGCTTTTTTACAACCGGAAATGGTTCAGGGCAAAAGAAACCTACCTGGCTTTCCTGATTGCTTTGGTATTGTTCGCTCCGGTGATCATCTGGAATTGGCAGAATTCCTTTATCAGTTTTACTTTTCATGAAGGCAGGGTAGGGTATTCGGGGATGCGGATACGGTGGGATTATTTCGGAACCGAACTGGCCGGCCAGTTTTTTTACAGTAACCCGGTTAATTTTATCATCGTTCTTTTCTCTTTCATTGCCATCATCCGCAGAAAAAAATTCCTTGACCGGTCTTTTCTATGGTTATTGCTCGTGATGAGTTTGCCGCTTGCATTGGTGTTTATGGGATTCTCGTTTTACAGCAGCACACTTCCCCATTGGACCGGGCCTGCCTACCTGGGATTGATTCTGGTGGCGGCGGCATGGCTTTCCGGGTTTGCCGGAAAAGATCCTGCACCGAAATTGGTTCCCTGGCCGCTCAGGATCGCCCTGATTTTCCAGTTAGTCCTTGTTACAGCCGGAGTTCTCCAGATCAATTATGGGATCTTTCCCCTTAAAAGAACTGGGATCGATGATATTACCATGCAACTGCAGGGTTGGAGGCAGCTGGGAGAAAAATTCAGGACTGTGGCTGACCGGGATGTGAACCTGAACACGATGCCTGCCGATGCCCCGATCCTGACCTTCCGCTGGTTTCCTGCCGCCAACCTCGATTATTATGTGGCCGCACCGCTGCAGAAAAAGGTCTATTCGCTGGGTACGCTGAGCCGCATCCATAAATATTACTGGATCGATAAAGCCCGGGGTGATCTACCGAAAGGAACCGATGTTTATTACATTGCCCTCAGCAACGATTATGCTGATCCGCACGAACGGTACGGGTTATTGTTTGATTCCATAGAACCAGCAGATACCCTGAAAATATTCCGGGGCCGGGAGGTGACCTGGGAAGCTTATGTTTTCAGGCTATATGGATTAAAAAAGAAGATCAGTTTCAGGAATGTAACCGATTTTGTTGAACCTCCCAATGAACGGATCTGGTATTGGATCAAACAGATCATGACACATCCCGATTGGCTCAGAGATGTCAAAGAAAAAGCGCGGCAAAAAGGCGCAACGCTCGATGATGTTCTTTGGGATGAGGCATCATGGGTGGCGGAGCAGGAAATGCATCATTAGTTGGCGAGCTGGCGAGTTGGTGAGCTTGCGAGTTAGTGAATTTGTGAGTTGATCAGAACATTAGAGAAACTGCAAAATCTAGATCGGGGATGGCGTGCAATCTGCACGGCAGCATGAAACGAAATTTTATTGAATAGCAATTCTTTCTGTCATTTTTTCAGAATTGTTGATAGCGGTTTCCCGCAGAATTATTTACGGGTTTACACTATTGCAGGATTAAAATAGTCGATTTACTTTTACAGGGTACATCCAAACAAAAACTTATCCTTAATAAGAAAAGATATCCTGGATTGAAATCATCGAGCTTAAAACATCGCTTATGAAAACAAGAACTACATTTTTCGTTTTACTTCTTTTCGTCATCTTAATGAAGGGACTGAATGCCCAAACTGAATTGCCTGGTAGTTCTGTGATTCCATTAAAACCTCAATCTCCGTTATTCGGGAAAGATATTATTATTAAAGACAGTTCAAACCAGAATCAACGAACTGTGGCAATATGTTCCGCATTTAATGGTTGGCTTTATAGTGTGAATTCCTATATCAATAGCACGTACAATTTCCCTGCTTTTACAATAATGAAGTCCATTGATAATGGGATAACCTGGACTGTACTGACTGATAATTTTTGGGTCGCTCAAGATTATTACTTTACATCGATGAATATCGTGGCGATTGGTGATTCCGTCTCTAATATAAAGGTCTCAATGGCAGGAGTAATTAAAACTCAATCATTCGATATGGGTGATGCAGTAGGTTTCAGGTTTAACGGCGAAACAGGAGAATTTGAAGCCGGATTTTTTCAAGAAACAAGCGTTTATGATGTTGCACTTGCCACAAATTACTATTATCCATCAACTCCTTCTACATTTAGTCTGCTATTTTCAAAATGGTCATATAATAAAGATACTATTATCTTCAAAACCTCAAACAATGGTGGCGTATTATTGAATATTAAAAAGATTGTTGCATATTCATCACATCGTTATCACAAAGTTGCCCTTGCGTATGGGCGAAGTTCAACATTCCCTAATGGGAATTACTACGCAGCATGGGAGGAACATGCTGATTTTGGTTCAATTCCGGGTCACATTTATACTGCACATACATTCCCGTATTATAACAGTGGCTTTACTAACCCTGTCAACCTTGATAGTCTTGATCCAGTAAATATAAATGAGTGTAGGAACCCATCTATTGCCTGTCAATCCAACAATGCTGACAACGATAGTGCAAACTTTACCGAAGTTGTTTTATTTGAAAAATACAAACCGTCAGGTGGGGATTATGATGTCACGGGATGTTACAATCTTCAGGCCTCGACAACCTCCCATTTCAGACCGCTGAACATTGCAGAGACTTCCAATAGTGAACAACAGCCTGACATTTGCTTCAATCCTTACAATTCCAAATTCATGGCCACTTATTTTAATTCAACAGGAATGAAACTGCCATTCTTAACCAACGATGTCAACCTTGCCAATCCTAATTCGTGGAATGTCGTCAGTCAGGGATACAATGATAATAACAATCTTACCGCTCCTAACCCGAAGGTTGAATTAAATATTGCACAGCAGGAAGGAATGAATGTATGGATTTCGGAAGGAACGGGAGGAAATGGCATTGCCCTGTTTGATGCGCCTTACAGCACCTATACAGGTATTTCGAAAATTAATAAAGGTGCTCTGGCCAGGCTCATCGGCGCTTATCCCAATCCGTGCAGTAATGAAATAAAGATAGCTTTTGAATTGAAGAAAACCGGAAAAGTAACCATCAATGTACTGAGTATTCTGGGCCAGCCTTTGGGAACAGTTACTGATCAATCCTATTCTGAAGGGAAACATGTGGTAAAGTATGATGTTTCTAATTTCCCTGCCGGAACTTACTTTTACAATTTCAGGGTTGACGATTTTACTGTTTCGGGGAAATTCACGGTTGTTAGGTGAGACAGAAGGTAATATGAATTAACCTCATAATTTTTTTAACCACATTAGGCACAATAGAACACAATAGAGTTAAACAACTTGAAATAAACTAATGTGACCTGACTGTGCCTATTTTGGTTAAAATTAAAAATAGATCACATTAGTATCCTTTTGGTAATGAAGCAAAAAGTTCAGTAACCATTGTTTTTTGTCCTTCTTTAAAAATATTAGTACAATTAAAGTTAATAAGAATGCCTTTAGGCTTTGAAAGAAGTTTCAGGTACGTCAGCAACTGCGCTTCATGAATAGGCAATAAACCATCAACAGCTTTTATTTCCACAATAATGCAATTTTCCACCAAAAGATCAAATCGAAGATCACAATCAAGATAAAGGCCTCTGAATATAAGTGGAATTTTTTGTTGCATCATTAATTGGAGTCCCTTTTCTTTAAGTAAATGCGTAAGACATTTTTCATAAATACTCTCAAGCAATCCCGGCCCCAATTCTTTATGAATTTCAATTGCAGCACCGATAATGGTATGCGTCAATTCATTTAAATATTTCTGTGTCATCATTGATCAACAAATGAATTTCTATTGTGATCTATTGTGCCTACTGTGGTTAACAAGAATGGTGGATAAACCATTTTCCTTATTAATCAGGTTCGATTAAAAAAGTAATACATAAAAAATGAATTTTTTTGCGTCTACTATTTAACAAATGATAAGTCGTTGAAAAACAATATTTAATTTTCACCACAATAGGCACATTAGGTCACATTAGAGTTAATCCACTATCTTGAATATTCAAAAACTTTTTTTTTGTAAAATCGGTTATATATGTAATTTTATGAATTCATTCTTATAAGGATCATTATGATGCAGGAAAGCAGTGAACAGGATAAATTCTATTATCCATCAAAAGAAATTATTAAACACGCGAATCTGAAGGATTATGAGACGTTATACCGAAAATCGATCGAAGATCGTGAGGGTTTCTGGGCAGAAGAAGCAAAAAAACTTAATTGGTATAGAAAATGGGATAAGGTGCTTGATGAGAGTGAGAAGCCCTTCTACAAATGGTTTATAGGTGGGAAAATAAATATCGTTCACAATGCGATCGACCGTCATCTGAAATCAGCCACCAGGAACAAGCTAGCGATCATCTGGGAAGGAGAACCCGGAGACGTTCGCACTTTCTCGTACCATGCCCTGAACCGTGAAGTCTCGAAATTCGCGAATATCCTTAAATCAATGGGTGCAAAGAAAGGGGAAGTAATCACCATTTATATGCCCCAGATCCCCGAAATCGTTATTTCCATGCTTGCCTGTGCGCGTATAGGCGCCGTGCATAGCGTGGTGTACGGAGGATTCAGCGTTGAAGCCCTGGCTGAGCGTATCCACGATTCACAAAGCCGTATCCTGATAACTGCAGACGGCGGATACCGGCGGGGGAAAACAACCCACCTGAAAGAAATTGCCGACGAGGCCATGAAACGTTCGGCTACCGTGGAAGTCTGCATCACCGTTAAGCGGACGGGGGAGGCATGCCTCATGGAAAACGACCGCGACTTCTGGTACCATGATCTCATGGCAATTCCGCTGGAATGCAAGGATTGCAATACAGAGATAATGGACGCTGAAGATCCGCTTTTTATCCTATATACTTCAGGAACTACCGGGAAACCCAAAGGGCTGGTCCATACCCATGGAGGATATGCCGTTTATGTTGCCTCCACCATGAAATATGTATTTGACATAAAACCTGAAGACCGCTGGTGGTGTGCTGCCGATCCCGGCTGGGTTACCGGGCACAGTTACCTGGTATATGGCCCGCTGATCAACGGTGCCACGATCATGATGTACGAAGGCGCACCAAATCACCCATTCCCGAACCGCTGGTGGCAGATGGTCGAAAAATACGGAATAAATATTCTGTACACATCCCCGACGGCAATCCGTGGGCTGATGCGGTTCGGCCCTTCATGGGCGCACCGCCACGACCTTAGTTCACTCAGGTTACTTGGCTCGGTGGGTGAACCGATAAACCCTGAAGCGTGGAAATGGTACCACGAGGTTATCGGTCGCGGCAAATGCCCGATCATGGATACCTGGTGGCAGACCGAGACGGGCGGGTTCATGATAAACCCAATACCGGTGATGCCCCTGAAACCGGGATCCTGTGCCAAACCATTCTTTGGTAACGAGGTAGGTATTGTGGATGACCATGGAAATGAAGTCAAACAAGGTGATGAGGGGAACCTTGTCATTAAAAATCCCTGGCCCGGAATGGCAAGGACAATCCTGCATGATCCCAAAAGATATGTTGAGAAATACTGGGAAAAATACCAGGATAAAGGCTGGTACCTTGCAGGCGACTCCGCCAGGATTGATGAAGATGGATATTACTGGATTATCGGGAGGATCGACGACGTCATTAAGGTCAGCGGATACCGGCTGGGTTCCGCTGAAATTGAAAGTGCACTCGTCAGTCATCCTGCAGTGACCGAAGCTGCGGCAATCGCCCTCCCCGATGACCTGAGGGGCAATACCATTCATGTTACCGTAATTTTAAAAGAAGGTTTTGTGGCAAGTGATAAGCTTGCAGAAGAGCTTCAGAATCATGTGGAGCATGAGATCGGTCCGATTGCCCGGCCCGCTCATGTTGTTTTCGCAGATTCTCTTCCCAAAACACGCAGCGGCAAGATCATGAGAAGGGTAATAAAGGCCAGAGCGCAGGGACTGGATGCCGGTGATATCACGACATTGGAAGAATAAACGGTATTCTGTTTTGATGAATTTTCGGCTGTAATACATTTAATCCGGGTTATCTTTCAACTCGCCAGTTCGCCAGTTCACCAACTCGCCAACTATCTTCCCAGCATCTTCTTTGGATCCACGATTTTTGTGAATTCCTCATCGGTGAGCAGTCCGAGTTCCAGCGCTGCTTCCCGCAGGGTTTTGTTTTCCTTATGTGCTTTCTTGGCGATCTTCGCGGAATTATCATAACCGATATGCGGATTCAGTGCAGTTACCAGCATCAGGGTATTTTCCAGGTTCTTTTGGATGGCAGCAAGGTTCGGCTCAATACCGATTGCACAGTTATCATTAAACGACTGGCAAACTTCACCTAATAGCCGTGCGGATTCGAGTACATTGCGGATGATCACCGGTTTGAAGACATTCAGCTGGAAATGGCCGCTCATTCCGCCGATGTTTACCGTCACATCGTTCCCGATCACCTGGGCACAAACCATGGTCATGGCTTCCACTTGTGTGGGGTTTACTTTTCCCGGCATGATGGAGGATCCGGGTTCGTTTTCAGGAAGCATGATTTCCCCGATGCCGCAGCGCGGGCCGGAAGCAAGAAGCCGCATGTTGCTGGCGATGTGCATGCAGCTAACGGCAAGGGTTTTCAATGCACCGGAGGTTTCCACCATGGCATCGTGGGCCGACAGGGATTCATATTTATTCGGAGCCGTGACAAAAGGATGACCGGTGAGTTCTGCGATCTTTTCGGCCACTTTCACGTCGTATCCTTTCGGTGTATTCATTCCGGTTCCGACGGCAGTGCCTCCCAGCGCCAATTCTGCCAGGTGTGGCAGGGTATTCTTAATCGCAATCAAGGCATGATCCAGTTGGGAAACATAGCCCGAAAACTCCTGTCCCAATGTGAGCGGGGTTGCATCCATGAGGTGGGTACGGCCGGTCTTGGCAATGTCTTTGAAAGTTTCCGCTTTCTTGGCCAGGGTTTTCCTGAGCTTTTCCACGCCGGGGATCGTGGTTTCCACCACTCTCTCGTAAGCGGATATGCTCATGGCTGTCGGAAACGTATCATTCGACGACTGCGATTTGTTCACATCGTCGTTCGGGTGAATGATGGTTTTATCACCCAGTTGTCCGCCATTCAGCATATGTGCCCTGTTGGCAATCACTTCGTTGACATTCATATTGGATTGTGTACCCGATCCGGTTTGCCAGATCACCAGCGGGAATTGGTCATCCAGTTTTCCAGCAAGGATCTCGTCGCACACGGCAACTATGAGTTCCATTTTCTCTTTCGGAAGAACGCCAAGGTCAAAATTGACCAGGGCGGCTGCTTTTTTCAGGATGGCAAAAGCCTGGATCACTTCTTTTGGCATCGAGGCAGGTTCGCCGATCCGGAAATTTTCTATCGAGCGCTGGGTTTGTGCACCCCAGTATTTGTCGGCAGGAACTTCAATGGTTCCCATTGTGTCTTTTTCGGTACGGGTTTTCATGTAGGTATGTTTTTGGGTTGATTATTTCAAAAGTAGATCAATGTTTTCATAAGGATCACCGATCACGGCCTTGTAATCTTTTTCAATGATGGGGCGCTGAATGATCCTGGGATTCTGCAGCAGGATCCGGATCCATTCATGGTCTTTGAAATTTTTACCTTTCAGGTTCTTTTTATAATATTCTTCTTGTGTCCGGACGATTTCCGAGGGTTTTTTATTGAGTTTTGCGAGAAGTTTTTCAAGTTGTTTTTCTGTCAACGGAATTTTCAGGTATTCCACGATCTCGAATGGGATGTTTTTATCTTTCAGGTACTGCAACCCGGCCCGTGATTTTTTGCATTGCGGGTTATGGTAGATCTTTATCATGGCAACAAAAATAAGATGCTACAAATCATGACTGCTCGTTTGTGTTTAGAGTAAATGGTTTGACGGTCAGGTTTCGCTACCGAATTCCATCAAAAACGCCTTGATGAATTCGTTCAGGTCACCATCCAGGACGCCTTGTGTATCGGAGGTTTCATAACCGGTACGGACGTCTTTCACCATCTTGTAAGGGTGCAGAACATAATTCCGGATCTGGCTTCCCCATTCGATCTTTTTCTTGCTTCCTTCAATCACTGCTATTTTTTCCCTTTTTTTCCGGAGTTCGATCTCATATAACTGAGATTTCAACATCCGTAGTGCTTTGTCACGGTTCTGCCCCTGGGACCGGGTTTCCTGGCATTCGATTACGATGCCGGTTGGCTCATGCTTCAGCCTGACCGCCGTTTCCACCTTGTTGACATTCTGCCCGCCCGGCCCGCTGGACCGGAACGTGTCCCAGGTGATATCGGAAGGATTGATATCGATCACGATTTCATCATTAATGACCGGATAGGCATAAACAGAGGCAAAGGAAGTGTGACGTTTGTGGTTGGCATCGAAAGGGGAGAGGCGAACCAGCCGGTGAACGCCGTTTTCCCCTTTCAGGTAACCATAAGCATAATCCCCTTCTATCTCGATGGTGACCGATTTGATTCCTGCTACATCACCTTCAAGGTAATCAAGTTCCTTCACTTTATAACGGTTTCGTTCACCCCAGCGGATGTACATCCGCATGAGCATCTGTGCCCAATCCTGGCTTTCGGTACCGCCGGCTCCCGAATTGATCTGCACGATCACGCTGAACTTGTCTTCTTCGCCGCTCAGCATATTCCTGAACTCGAGGTCTTCAATAAGCCGCAGGTTTTCTTTATAATGCTTGTCAAGATCCTCTTCCGTGCCTTCGCCCAACTGATAAAAATCCAAAAGCACCTTCAGGTCTGCAAAGCTGTCGACTGCTGCCTTGTAGGCATCGGTCCACGTTTTTTTATCGCGGATCGATTTCATCAACTGCTCAGCGGCTTTCGGGTTGTTCCAGAAATCCTGTGATTGCGTGAGTTTTTCTTCTTCTTCTATTAAGGCTAATTTGTTATCGAGGTCAAAGAAACCTCCTCAGGGCATCCAGACGTGACTGCAGATCCCTTAGCATTTCCTGTGTAACCATGTTCAGATTTTCAGTTCCTTAAAGGCGGTAAGTATCAGTTCCATTTCATAACCCTTACCCTGGACAAAGGTTATGATTTTCTCCCGGATGTTCAAATCTTTTTCCGGTTTTATTTCTTTTTGTTTTTTCAGGATGAGATCACGCAGTACCCGCTGATAATCCACCTCGTCGATCTCTTCAATCCCTTTATTGATCATGCTTTCAGGAATCCCTTTCAATTTGAGTTCAAATTCAATCTTCTGGCGTCCCCATTTGTTCACACGGAATTTACCTCCGGCATAAACTTTCGCGAACCGTTCTTCATTAATATAGCCTTCCACTTGTAAATGACTGATGATCGATGGTATCAGCTTCTTCTGAACCGTCCAATCCTTCAGCTTTTCTTCGGTTTCGCGGATGCATCTTTCCTGGTAGCTGCAAAAATACTGTATCTTCTGAAGCACCATCCCGGAATCGATCGGTTTCGTCCTTTTGATCATGGATGCAGGATATACTGCAAATATACGATGAAAAGAGGCAATTTGTGAGGAAAAAAATGTCACTGGCACCCGCAAGGATGATCACACCTGAACCGCACGTGAAACGATACTGTCACATGCTTCCTGGCGCTAGTCTTTTACTTCACCGGTTCTCCAAATCACAATTTACCTATTTCGCTACTTACAGCGGTATATTCCCATGCTTCTTCGGCGGGTTGGTCTTTCTCTTGTTCTGGGTCAGTTCAAGTGCCTGGATGAGTTTCAGCCGGGTTTCTTTCGGGTAGATGATTTCGTCGACATAGCCAAGTTCAGCGGCTTTGTATGGACTGGCAAAAGTTTTCCGGTAGTCATCAACTGCATCTGTTCGTTCCTTCTCTTCCAGTCTCCCTTTGTGAATGATATTTACTGCGCCTTCAGGACCCATAACAGCAATTTCACCCGTCGGATAGACAAAGTTCACATCGGCTCCAATGTGTTTGCTTGACATCACATCATAAGCTCCTCCATAGGCTTTACGCGTGATCAGTGTAATTTTTGGAACCGTAGCTTCAGAGAAAGCATAAAGTAATTTCGCTCCGTGTTTGATAATACCACCGAATTCCTGGTTCGTTCCGGGAAGGAACCCTGGAACATCCACAAAGGTGATCAGCGGGATATTGAAACAATCACAGAATCGAACAAAACGGGCAGCTTTGATCGAGGAGTTGATATCAAGAACACCGGCAAGATAGGCTGGCTGATTTGCTACGATACCTACCGGTTTACCACCCATACGGGCAAACCCGGTCAGGATATTCATCGCATAATGGGGCGCTACTTCAAAGAAATTATGGTTATCAATGACCGTGGTGATGAGATCTTTCATATCGTACGGTTTGTTAGGGTCGGCCGGAACAACGGTCTGAAGCTTTTCATCCATACGCATGATATCATCTGTACAGGGTTTGGTTGGGGGATCCTCCATATTATTTGATGGCAGGAAGCTCATCAATTCGCGGATCATCATGAGCGCATGTTCGTCATTTTCGGCAGCAAAATGAGCTACCCCGCTTTTGGAATTGTGAGTCATTGCACCGCCCAGCTCATCCATTGTCACTTCTTCGTGGGTCACTGTTTTTATAACCTCCGGTCCGGTTACAAACATGTAACTCGTATCTTTAACCATAAAAATAAAGTCGGTCATTGCAGGAGAATACACTGCTCCTCCGGCACAAGGTCCGAGAATTGCGGAAATCTGCGGGATCACTCCGGAAGCCATGACATTCCGGTAAAATATGTCGGCATAACCCGCCAAACTCTCAACCCCTTCCTGGATTCTTGCGCCACCCGAATCGTTAAGACCAATCACAGGAGCGCCAACTTTCATAGCGGTGTCCATGACTTTCATCACCTTATCCGCGTTAGCCCGGCTCATGGTACCACCAAATACGGTAAAATCCTGGGCAAAGACGAAAATCAGGCGACCATCGATCTTTCCGTACCCTGTCACCATACCATCACCCAGCACTTTATTCTTGCTCATGCCAAAATCATGGCAGCGATGGGTTACCATTTTATCCATTTCAACGAACGTGTTCGGATCAAGTAACATCGCGATCCGCTCCCTTGCAGTCTTCCTGCCAGCTTTGTGTTGTTTTGCAATTTTATCCAATCCTCCTCCCAACTCAGCAAGGTCATTTTTCTTTTCGAATTCTTTGTATTGCTCTTCTAAAGTCTGCATATATAATTACGAATTACGGATTACGAATTTTGGGGTATTAGGTTTTAGGTATTGGGTTTTGGGTACTCGTATTTCGCTATTTTTTAACTCACCAGCTCGCCAGTTCGCCAGCTATTATTCAACCTTCATCATGATCTGGTGGGCATTCACCGTATCTCCTTCATTTACGAGGATCTCTTTTACAATTCGATCTGCCGAAGCCTTGAACTCACTCTGCATTTTCATGGCTTCAACCACGATCAACGTTTGTCCTGCAGTCACGGTCTCACCAACCGATACGGGGATCTTAACAATCTTCCCCGGCATCGGTGAAGAGATATCATTCTCCCCTTTATGTTCTATCCCTTGCAAGCGGTTGTGCAGGTATTTTGTTTCGGCATCAATGATCTCAGCAACAAATGAGCGCGTCATAGTATTCACAATATATTCCTTTCTTGATTCTCCTTCTATCAGCTCAACATTGTAAGATTGCCCATTGTAAAGGATCGAATAAACACCTTTCTCCACCATCACCACATCCAGATCATATTTCAGGTCATCCACCGCAAGGAGCACCTTGTTTCCTGCCCTGTTCAGCAGTTCGATGCGAGCAGTGCGATGTTCCAGCTTGATTTCATATGCCATAAGTATTGACTATTTATAATCGTAAAACACTTTTTTTGCGGCCGAAATCCTTCCAGGTGGAGGAGAATCCCTCCGAGGATTTCTGGGGTTGAACCTTTTCGATCTTATCAAGATAATCGATAAAACATGCGATCATCGCCATGTCTTCACATTCGGTCCCGCATGACTTGGGAGTAAAAAGCCGGTCGTTGTTCTTTTCAATAAAATGAGTGTTGTATTTTCCATCGATGAAATCGGGAACATCCATGATTCTTTCCAGGAATTTAATATTGGTCTTCACCCCTGTGATCTTGTACTCATAAAGGGCTCTGCGCATACGGGCAATGGCTTCGGGCCGGGTTTTGCCCCAAGTGATCAATTTTGAGATCAGCGGATCATAATGCATAGGAATTTCGTATCCTTCATATACGTACCCATCATACCTTACTCCTAATCCCAGTGGAACAGTAATATGCGTTACGAGACCTGGCTGAGGCATGAAGTTTTGATCGGGATCTTCTGCATAGATCCGGCATTGGATGGAATGGCCGTCCTGCCGGAGTTCTTCCTGTTTTAATGTTAACGGAAGGCCATTAGCAATGTTGATCTGTTCTTTCACAAGGTCAACACCCACTACTCTTTCCGTGATCGGATGTTCAACCTGCAAACGGGTATTCATCTCCAGGAAATAATACTCCAAGGTATTGCTTACAATGAATTCAATGGTACCTGCACCCTCATAATTAACGGCTTTTGCTGCAGCGATCGCAAATTTTCCCATTTCATCCCGTAGTTCCGGCGTCATCAAAGGGGAAGGTGTTTCTTCAATTACCTTCTGATGCCGGCGTTGGATCGAACATTCACGTTCAAACAGATGGATCACATGTCCCTGCCGGTCGGCCAGGATCTGGAATTCGATATGGTGCGGTGATTCAATGTATTTTTCAATGTAAACGGAATCATCGCCAAAGGCATTCATCGCTTCTGATTTTGCCGTGCGAAAGAAAGGCAGCATCTCATTATGGTCCCGTACCAGCCGCATTCCTTTTCCGCCACCACCGGCCGAGGCTTTGATCATCAGGGGATACCCGATCATCCCGGCAATTTCAAGGGCCATGTTCTCATCCGTGATCTTCTCAGTGGTACCGGGAACAACCGGTATACCTGCTTTTGTCATGGTTAATCTGGCCGTGATCTTATCACCCATAGTGGCAATGGAATGTGCAGAAGGCCCGATAAAGATGATCCCTTCCTGCTTGCAGCGATCAGAAAAAGCTGCATTCTCCGATAAAAAACCATATCCCGGGTGAATGGCATCAGCCCCTGATTTTTTTGCAGCATCAATGATGTTATCGATGTTTAAATAACTTTCCCTCGATGGTGCCGGGCCGATGCAATAGGCCTCATCAGCATACCTTACATGCATGGATTTGCGGTCGGCTTCCGAATAAACACCCACGGTTACCAATCCCAATTCCCGGCACGACCGCATCACACGGATTGCAATTTCACCACGGTTTGCTATGAGTACCTTTCTGATCATAGCTACATTATTTAAAATTATTTTTTCGTGAACGAATTCACAATCAATAGATTAATTATAATATAAAAAACGAAATTAGAAATATAAGTTAAACCCACAAAAATAAATATGTTAATGTTTTATAAAAGGTAGTTTTACCTTCTTTCGGAATCGGGGTTATAATTCCCGATTTTTCCGATATTTGCTAAAAAGAGAAAACATGAAGATTCTTCTGGATTTACTTCTTTTCCTCCTCGTATTCAGTGTTTTTTCCTGCCGGAACGCTGAACAGAAGCGAGAATCCCGCAATGAAAAAATAGCCGTTACCCCTTTAAAGAAACTGACGGCCCTGGATACGTTGCTTTCAGACCTGGAAATCCTGAAGAAGGACTCCTCCCTGCGACATGCTTCCTTATCCTATGTAATCAACGATTACAGCACAGGAAGACCGGTACCGGTCACCAGTTCCAATGCCGACATGAGCATGGTACCTGCCTCGGTTATGAAAGTTCTTACGACAGCCGCCGCACTGGAAATACTGGGAGAAGGACGGTCATTCCGGACTTCTCTCCAGTATGATGGAATCATCGAAAACCGTATCCTGAAAGGAAATCTCTACATCAGAGGTGGCGGTGATCCCACATTCGGTTCTACGTCCACCTTCGACCGGTGGGGAAAAGCAGTCAAGGATCTTGGGATCGATTCCATTACCGGCAGCGTGATCGGAGATCCAACGATATTCAGCCATTTCACCATCCCCGCCACTTGGACATGGGGAGAACTCCTCCTTCCTTATTGCGCTCCGGCCAGCGGATTGACCTATTCGGGAAATGTGTTCCAGGCGAAGGGTTTCAAAGCAAAAAAAGGTAAATACAAACCAACAGGACAGGATATCCAGCCGGAGATTCCGGGACTTGAGGTGGAAAATGATATTGCTGATGCCGAGGATGCTCCTGCGGAAACCTTCCTGCAGGGTAATCCTACCGCACTCAGTATGTCGATACAAGGCACGGTTGACAAAGGAAATGGTTTTTTCCCTTACAGCGGGGTCATCCCCGATCCTGCCCTGGCTGTCGCAAATGAATTGAAGAAAAAACTGATTATATTAGGGATCCGGGTTGCCGGGCCGGCAGTTAATATCGAGAATGCTGATTCCGCTGTTCTCTCAACACTAAAGAAAGACCGGAAAGAGATTGCTGCCGCTTATTCGCCTTCCGTTGCTGCACTTGTGACACTCACCAACATCCACAGCAATAATCTTTTTGCCGAGCATCTGAGCAAGCAGATCGGGTTGTCGAGATACCACAGCGGCCATTCCGAATCCGGGTGCAAAGCGGTTCTGCAATTCTGGAAATCGAAAGGGATCGATACGGAAGGTATGTTTCTCTACGATGGATGCGGTGTTTCACGGTATGATGGCATTACTTCACGACAACTGGCCGACATGCTCTACTACATGACCACCTCTCCTTCCTTCACTACATTTTACAATTCCCTTCCCCTGGCTGGAGTTTCCGGAACACTTGCCAAATATATGAAAGGGACGAAGGCCGAAGGCAATCTCCGTGCAAAAACCGGCAGCATTTCCCGCGTGAAAAGTTATGCCGGTTATGTCCGCACCGTCTCAGGGAAACGGCTTATTTTTTCGATCCTTGTCAACAACTTTACCTGCAGCGGCCCTGAGATGGTCAAAAAACTGGAAAAAATCATGGTGGATATGGCTTGTGTGAAATGATAAAAAAATCATATGAATCGAATTTTTCTGTTTCTTTTTTCCTTCTTGTTCTCCGCTTCGCTGGTTTCCTGCAGACACGGAGGAGATAAGAAACAGGCCCTCATAAAAACTGATTCCACTGCCCTCCGGCTCAGCGAAAAAGCAAGGCATGACTCCTTGTGCGTTGAACTGAACCAGTTTCTCACCGATCCTTGTTTCAAGAGCGCTATCGTAGGGTACACCATTTATGATTTTACCAAAGGATTGCCAAAGCTGATATTCGAACACAATGCGGCGCTCGGGATGGTTCCTGCATCCATTCAGAAGATACTTACAACGGCAGCCGCACTGGAGATCTTCGGGGAACCCATCTATCATGAAGTCACCATTACTAACCTTAACAGCATCAACTGGCGTGCAAACCGGTTGTTGCAGAAGATCGGCCAGAAGAAATACGGCACGTACGATTTCCTGCACGGATCGAAGGCCGTAATGGAATACTGGAAAGACAAGGGTTTGGACATAACCGGACTTTATATGTGCGATGGCAGCGGGCGATCACATGACAATATCGCCAGTCCTCGTTTGCTGGCAGAGGTACTTTTCAAGATGACCATCTCCCCCGTCTTCCCGGTTTTTTACAATTCACTTCCGTTGGCCGGCATCTCAGGCACGATGCACAAATGGCTGGTCGGGAGCTATGGAGCCGGAAGGATCCGCGCAAAGACCGGTTCCCTCGGGGGTGTTAGAAGCTATGCCGGTTATGTGAAAACATTAAGCGGGAAAAAGCTTATTTTCACCCTGATCATCAACAACTACAATTGTCGGACAAAAATCCTCAAACAGCGGGTGGAAGATCTCATGCTCGGAATGGTGAAATTGTAAGGGAAATGGATCAGACGAAGGATTGTAGATCATACAGTTTCCTGTACACCTTATTATCCTCAAGAAGTGCGAAATGGGTGCCGCGTTCGACCAGCTGTCCATTTTGAAGCACGATGATTTCGCTGGCAAATTGTATCGTGGAGAGCCGGTGTGCGATGACAATAGAAGTACGGTTCCGCATCAGGTTTTCGAGCGCCTGCTGTACCAGTCGTTCCGATTCCGTGTCCAGCGCTGAAGTGGCTTCATCTAGAATCAGAATCGGCGGGTTCTTCAGCACGGCCCGTGCGATGCTCAATCGCTGGCGCTGGCCCCCGGAAAGCTTCGTTCCCCGGTCGCCAATGTTGGTATAATATCCCTCCGGCATTTTCTCGATAAACTCATGAGCGTTGGCTACTTTGGCTGCAGCGATTACATCTTCCTCGCTTACATTCACCATCCCGAAGGCAATGTTGCTAAAGATCGTATCATTGAATAAGATGGTTTCCTGAGATACGATTCCCATCAATCCCCTCAGGTCTTCGATCACCAGGCTACGTATCGGGATGCCGTCGATAAGGATTTCGCCTTCCGTACAATCATAAAAACGGGGTAAAAGATCTACCATTGTCGATTTGCCGGCTCCTGAAGGGCCAACCACCGCAATTGTCTTTCCTTTAGCAATACTGAGGGAGAAATCTTTCAGTACATCCTCCTTTTCATACCGGAAATTAACATGACGGTATTCGATTTCCCTTAGGAACTCTTTTTTCCTGAGGGCATTTGGTATTTCTTCTATCACTTCCGGTGCAACCAGCACCTGGGTGATCCTTTCCACGGAGGCAGCTCCTTTCTGAATGTTGTAGTAAGCCTGGGTGATGGATTTGGCAGGAGGCATCAATTGGGAAAAGATAGTAAGGTATACCAGGAAGGCTGCGGCATCAAGAAGATTACCCTTTGTAAATACCAGTTTCCCTCCATACCAC
This sequence comes from Bacteroidales bacterium, assembly GCA_017882335.1. GTDB lineage: Bacteria > Bacteroidota > Bacteroidia > Bacteroidales > FEN-979 > FEN-979. Next base: position 27,830 of record JADGPR010000002.1, read on the forward strand.
AGCACGATCGTTACAACCAACACGCTGAGAAATTCGCTGAGAGGAGATGCAAGATCGCGTTTACGGTAAAGGCGGATCATCAGGCGTGTATATTCCTGGTTGATCTTTTTAAACCGGTTGTCGGCAAAATTGATGGCATTGAAGGCTTTGATAATTCTCAACCCCGAAATTGTTTCTTCGATCATGGCAAGGATGAATCCCATTTTCTTCTGGCTCTTGTCGGAGGTGCGTTTCAGACTTTTCCCTATACGGCCGATAATGAGGGCACTTACAGGCAACAGGACAAGGACGAAAATGGTGAGTGAAGGACTGATGATAAACAGGGTGACAAGGTAGGCGACCATGGTGAAGGGATCCCGGAACGCCATTTCCAGTGAACTCATGATCGACCATTCCACCTCCTGAACATCGTTCGTCATCCGGGCGATGATATCGCCTTTCCGTTGCTCGTTATAATAGGACAGCGGTAGGATAAGGATCTTTTTATAAAGGCCGTTCCTGAGGTCTCTGACCACACCATTCCTTACAACAGCAAGAAAATACATCGCCATGTAGCGGAAAAAATTCTTGAAGAAATAAAGAATGATGATAGTGAGGCCAATATAGATAAGTATCCTGCTGTTCCCGTAAATATGGATCATTCTTCCCGATTCGAAATAGAAATTATCCTTCAGCGAAATAAAATCAGTCCATATCAGTGGTGGTGCCACTTTCGGAATTGCCATCTGGTTGAAAAGCATCTGAAGTACGGGAATGAAAAGAGTGAAAGATACCAGCGAGAAAAATACGGAAAGGATGTTAAAAAGGACATTCAGGGAGGCATAACCCCAATAGGGACCGGCATAACGTACTATTTTGAAGAAATTCCTCACAGTTGCAAAGATAAAAGTTTCTCCACTGAATTAAAAAGAAAGAAAGGTCGTGCGCCAATCACTGGACGGAAGTCATTCTCCCGTGATCTCGGCATAGATTTCGAGGATCTCGTTTTTAAAACGGGAAGGGGCTTCCAGATAACCCCAACCGTTTTCGAGGATTTCAATACTGCCAAATGCTGAATCCGATACCGGAACGATCCCATACGGGATGTTCTTTTCTTTCAGGACCTCTTCCAGGCGTTCTGCTTCAAATTCATTGTTAAGATCGAGTATCTTCTCAAACTGGTCCATTTGTATAGTTATTTAGATTCAAAGGTACATCTTATTTTTTCTTTTTAGTCTTCGAATCTTTTATGCTATCGATCCTGGATTGATTGGGCCCATTGTTCCGGATCTCTGTTTTGTACCGGAGCGCTGTATCCCTTCCCGGATTAACGGTGTTGGTTTGCTGGCTGCATATGGTATTCCCGGCGGCCGAATGGCTTTTCCCCGTGGTGTCCGGTTCATTACCTGCAACACTTTTCCTCCTGGTACTTCCATCAGAACAGGAAAAGAACACTAAGCCTATCCAGAAGCAAAGAATAACGCTATTCAATAACAATCTTTTCATTCGCCAAGATTGTATTTTCGCATTTTACCTGCAGGAAATAAATCCCGTTCGAAAGCACACCTTTGTTAAAGGAAAACAAGTTCTTGCCTTCTTCTGCTTTATCTTTCAGAAGTAATTTCACCATCCTGCCAGCGCCATCGATAAGTGCGATTTCAACAACAGCGCTCTTTTCCATAGAAAACTCAAGCTTAAATATATCGGAAGAGGGATTTGGGAATACCCTTGCCAATTTAGTTGACTGGGTTTTGCCAATCGGGATCCCCGTAGTTTCCCATGTTATCTGGCCAATCCAGGTATTCAGTGCATTCTGGCTTGACTGGTAGGCTCCATAGGATCCGCTAAGCCATACTTCGGGAGGGGAACTGTTCTTCATGAGGCAAATACCAGTATAGTCGCCCCACCGTGTAATGCCACCGTTCTGGTAAACATCCACATAGGTTTCGCCTCCTTTTACCAGAGTTGATCCGGAATTGGTCCCGGCATCATCAATGTAAAAAACCCGTGTTTCAGGAAAGATTGTTGACCCGCTGCGTGAAAAGGTAACCAGTGCTGACTTATCCGATGAACTGGAACCAAAAGAAGCAACTGAAGGGTAACAATAATCGTAACCATCGAGGCCGAAATTGATATTCCAGTTCGACAAGGGCGAAACAGTAAGACGGTTATAATTCACTCCGTTATAGTTGTTGGATCGTTCCGAATGGAAAACAAACTGAACAATTCCATCCAGGTAAAATGCGCTCATCGCCCGGGTATCATCGGTATTCAGAACCACTGATGTACCGCTTTGCAAAGCATTACCGGCAAGACTGATACTTGCATCGAGCGCATAAGCATTTATTGTAGGCGTTCCGGTCAGATCATCAGTGAGGTCAAATAGATAGATCTTATCCGAAGACCCATTTTCATAGGTGCTTACCAGGTAAATCCCCGGCCCGTAATTTCCTTGTTGCCCATAGGAGGCCGGAACCAGGGTAAACGGTGAGTTTGTTATATCATTCCAGTATCGATAGCTCATGGCTTGACCGCTGTACCCCGAAGCTTTGGTCATCTGGTAAATGACAGATTGATTGTATGTGCTGTTGTCTAAAAACAGGTTACCTGTAACATAAACCTCATTGTTGGATACCCCGATCTTTGGGTAATCAAACCAGCATCCGTTGTTGAGAGGGTTTCCCGTAATTTTGTAATACCACCATCCATCGTTCGGGTTATTGGTTTTCGAGAAGCAACACACAACCTTTGAGGTTGCAGAAGCCGCTGTACTGAGCACAACCATAAAAAACCGGTCGTATCCCGGGTCATAAAGCACCGCCGGGTCATAGAGCATTCCCGTAAGGGCGGGATCATTAAAAAAATTCGTAAAGGAAGACGAATAAAGATTGTGTCCGCTCATGTCGTAATACTGTAAGTTGGAATTAACCACCGAAACAATGTAGCCTCCGTTTGAGATCGCCATAGAATTATCCGGGGGAGTCATGCCCCCAAAAACATTCGCTGAAAAATTGGTCCCGAGCGTGGGGTTGCTTAAAGCAGATCCAGTTGACTCATCCGGGTAGAACCCTTTCTGGTTATTTATTTTACGTTGGGTCTTTTCGGCAATTTCCCGCTGAACATTTTCCGGAAGCTCATGAATTTTGGCAAAACCTACCAGGTTTTGATTCCATTCGGGGAGGTTCCTGTTGAGGTTGGAGGATCTGACATCCTGAATTGTCATGATGTTCGATTTCTGAGGATTCAGGGGGACCTGGTATTTTTTTGCAGATTCAGTATCGACCCGCACTTTCTGGTATTGTGCCTGGGTTGCAGAAACCAGTAAAATCAATGCCAATGGAAGGTATTTAATTTTTTTCATGGGTGCTTTTTTTAAGGTTGGACATGGATTAAATAAGAAGAATATTTTTCAAATATACTATCATATGAATAAAAAACAATACATAAATATGAATTTATGGTAAGAATGTATAACGTAAGAAGAATATCAATAGCCTCTTCTGAGGAGGAGCAGCATGAAGAAGGCGCCTGTCATGAAGAAAATGCAGATGGCAAGTAATGAATAGCGCATACTCCCGGTGATGGCTTCAATGATGCCGAAACTAAAGGTACCCGCCACGGTGGCAAGTTTTTCCATCACATCATAGAAACTGAAGAAGGAAGTATGATCATTGGTATCCGGCAGCATCTTCGAATAGGTTGACCTGGCAAGTGACTGGGTGCCGCCCATCACGATCCCGATGCAGAACGCTGCAATGATAAATCCGATGGCGTCTTTGATGAAATAAGCGCCGATGCAGATAAAAATCCATAGGATCAGCGAGGCAAGAAATGCTTTCAGGTTCCCGAATCGACCGGAGAGCCTTGCAAACAGCCATGAGCCGAACATTCCTACCAGCTGAATGAAAAGGATCGTCGGGATCAGGATATTGTCTTCCAACCCAAGTTCTTTCTTTCCATAGATGGCTGCCATAAACATCACTGTAAGCAAACCCATCATGACAAAGAAGAAACCAATCAAAAAATTCCTCAGGCGGAAAGATTTCCTGACTTGCCCGAAGACCATCCGGAGTTCCTTATATCCATTGGTGAGAACGGCGGCGCCTTGCATCCGCTTGCGTAAGGTATATTTCGGCAGGCGGGAAAATGTAATGCGGGAAAACCCGGTCCACCAGAGGAAGACCGTGAGAAACGAAATCCTTGCGGGAAGCGACGAACCTTCCGGTATGCCAAAAAAACCAGGTTTCAGTATCATGGTAAGGTTGAAAATCAGCAGTAGCACACTTCCGAAGTAACCCATGGAATATCCCCGCGCACTGATCTTGTCCTGGTCAACGGGATCGGCAATCACAGGCAAGAAGGAGTTGTAAAAGACGATGCTTCCTCCGTAACCGATCGTCCCAATCGTAAACGCAAGAATTCCAAATTCGATATTGTGTCCGTTAAAGAAAAACAAGGATCCGCAAGCCACGGCGCCGATCCAGGTAAAAGCCATCATGAATGCTTTTCTTCTTCCCGTATAATCGGCCATCGAGGAAAACAAAGGAGATCCGATCGCCACAAAAAGGTAGGCTGCAGCTATAGCCCAGGAATAAAGGACTGTGTTGATCACATGCACGCCGAAAAAGCTTACTGTAAAATCACTTCCATGGCGCGTAACCGTATTATAATAGGCCGGGAAAATGGCGGAGGCAATGGTAAGCTGGTAAACCGAATTGGCCCAATCGTACATGACCCATCCACGGATTACCCGTCGATCGCCCTTCTGAATTACCTGGACATCTTTACGTTGTAACAAAGGATCTGCCTTACCTGGTAAAATGCGAAAATAAACAAATTGTAAACAGATGTTTCTAAATTTGCGGAATATTGAACATATTTATAGTTTTATCCATCAAACCTATAAAGATGAACCTTCGCTTCCTCTTTTTCCTGGCCGCCGTTTTCTTCATCTTCTCTTCCTTTCTCCATGCTGAAAATTCTGCCGATTCGGTAAAATCAGACACCAAAAAAGAGAAGGTCAAAACCGGGTGGAACTTCGGGGGGTTACCGATCCTGGGCTACGACTCCGACATGGGATTCCAATATGGTGCTTTGGCAAACATCTATTACTATGGCGATGGTTCCACCTATCCGCAGTATTTTCATTCTTTTTATTTTGAGGTTTCCCGTTACACAAAAGGCACCGGGATCAACCAGTTCTTTTTCGACTCAAAAAAACTTATTCCCAAGGTCCGGGTCACGGCCGATATAACCTACCTTACCGAGAAGGACCTTAATTTTTATGGATTTAACGGTTATGAATCGGTTTATTATCATCCCTGGGAAAACGATAAAGAGGACTCATCGGTTTACAAAACCCGCATGTTTTATCGTTACCAGCGCGACCTGCTGCGGATCGGGGCCGATTTCCAGGGGAAGTTTTTTCATAAAAACCTGTTGTGGCTGGCAGGATTCACCTACCTGCAGATCCATACCGGACCTGTGAATGTCGACAACCTGAACAAGGGTGTAAAGGAAAGCAAGAAATTACCGCATGTTCCAGGGCTGTTTGATGAATATGAAAAATGGGGAATCCTGGGCGAGGATTCAACCGGTGGCATGAACAATTTCTTCAAGCTCGGACTGGTGTATGATACCCGCGACAATGAGCCCAATCCCATGCATGGCATCTGGACCGAGGCGATAATCGTGGTTGCACCGGGCTTTATCGGCGACGGCCATTACAGCTTTGTAAAGCTATCATTCATTCACCGGCAGTACTTCACGCTTGCCAAAGAGGACCTGTCATTTGCTTACCGCATTGGATACCAGGGCACCATTGCCGGAACGGCTCCTTTTTATGTCCAGAGTTACATGCTCAATTCATTTTCACAAACAACAACCATCGACGGGCTCGGGGGGTCGCGTACCTTACGGGGGATTCTACGGAACCGTGTTGTGGGAGATGGCGTAGTTTATGGTAATGCCGAATTCCGCTGGAAGTTTGTTCGTTTCCGTTGGATCAAACAAAATTTCTATCTTGCCCTGAATGCCTTTGCCGATGCAGGAATGGTGGTACAACCGACCACCATAAACAAGAGTGGGATCCCTGCCGGTGTGGATCAGGCGCTTTACTTCAGCAGCGATAAGGAATCCCCACACCTGGCTTTAGGAGGTGGGTTCCGCATCGTGATGAACCAGAACTTTATCATCTGTGCCGATTACGGGCAGGCATTGGATAAAAGAGACGGATCGAACGGGATCTATGTAGGGTTGGGGTACCTGTTCTAAAAAAAAGATTTAATTATTAACTACGACATACGATTAGAAGAAATATAACTGGTTAATCCTTACAATCCGGAAATGCAAAAGACGAAAATCCCTTACATTCTGAATGGTACCCTTTTCCTCGTGACTCTTTTTCTGAGCCTTATCACAGATTGGAACCCGCCGCGATGGACTGGCTTTGGTGATTCCCATGACTACCTACAACAATCCGCGATCCCGCTGAACAGCCGTGAATTTTATGCCCCGCATCAGCGTGACTTCTCCCCCAGGGCATTTACCGTTCCTCTTTTCTATAAGTTGGCCGGCAGCAAGCCAGAAGTGATCATTCAAATGCAGAAGTTTATTCATTCACTGGCAACGTTGTTTCTCGCCTATGCATTGCTACTGATCATTAACCGGATATGGATACGTTACCTGATGCTGTTCAGCGTCTATCTCCTGATGTCGTGGTGGAATATCCTCGGATGGGCATCCCAGTTGCTTTCCGAATCGTTGTCGATGTCACTGCTTCTTTGCTGGATCGCATCTTTTCTTTTAGTGTGGAAGAAGAAAAACCTGCTTTTCATCATGCTTCATATCCTGATAACAATACTTTTCTCTTTTACCCGCGATACCTGGCCCTACATCATCATTTTGTTTTACTTTCTGATCACTGTTTTCACGGTATTCTCCCAAAGATCATTTTTCCCGAAGGCATTCTTCCTGCTTACCTGTTCTGTGATCCTGTTCTTTGCCCAGCTAAATACCGCTCGGGTGGGCCATCGGCACCGGTTTCCGCTCATGAATTCTATTGCAGTAAGGATCCTTTCCAACGCTGATTATACAGCCTGGTTTCAAGTCCGTGGAATGCCGGATATAAAAATTCTTCATTCCGTCTACCGCCGGGTGGATGTTACCCTGGACAGTGACCGACATAAGATCTGGAATTTATATTGGAATGATAACCATAAGGGTTTCAGCGATTGGACGATAGACAAGGGGAGGAAGGAGTACATGAAATTTATATTGTCTCATCCTTCTTATTTTTTTCTTTTTCATGAAACCAAACAACAGATTCAGAGGATCTTTGCTTATAACCTGGATTATACACCTGATATCAGAGGCTACAGCCGTCTGACTGAACCTCTCTTTCCGCTTTTCGGGATCACGTCCGTATCTGTGTTCTGCGTCTTGTTGATTATTCTTTTTTTCAGGAAGCGGGATCCCATTCTTCTCTTCCCGGTATTGCTTTGGCTGATCTTTATCGCCAATGTGTTTCTTTCCTATAATGCAGATGCCATGGAAGTGGAACGTCATCTTTTCATTACGATGATCGCAATACAGCTGATCGGGTTTATCTCGCTGGCATTGATCCTGGATCATGTAAACACGCAATCCCCGTCGCCATCTTGGAAAGCAAGTTCGGGGAGATCAAGTGTTTTGGGAATGAAATAAGGGCGGATGATCTTTTTCTTAAAAAGAAATGGGGACTTTGTTTTCCTGATCACTTCCGATAGTTCTGGGTGAAATACCGTAATCATGTTCAGCTGGTAATCGAGCATGGTATTGAATAAAAATCTGACCAGGGATGATTCCATTCCTTTTATAAAAAATGCATAAGGAACAGTGAGATGATTGTTCCGGATCGATAACATGAGAAAAGCGACAACATTGCCAGTTTCATCATGGAATTCCACATTCTGGTAAAAAAACCGTTTTGAAACCGAGGAAAAATAGTACCGCCGGCTATCAGCATCTTCCTTCTGCTCCAATATCCAGGGATATCTGTTGATCCATTCCAGTTCCGGTTTTCCTCTTTTTATAAGATAAGACTGGTTACAGTTGTTGATCAATTCTTCGGCTTCAGGACTGATTTCTTCGACATACTCATAATGAAGGCCGGGATCCGGTTTATAGTCTGGGTAAAAAACCAGCCGTATTGCATTGACAAGGTTTAAAATAAAATCAAAGGCTTGAAGAATCGGTTTGATCCGGGCAAAAACACCTCCCTTCGGCGGCAGGATCTCCGCCAGGCAGAATCGGAGATAGCCGCGGATTCCAACTCTGGTGACAGGAGAATGAAAGTATCCCATCCGTTCATAAATCTTGAGGGTTCCCGGCTTCATATTCGTGATCATGGCAGTGTTGTCCCATTTCTGCATCGCTAAATCAAAAAGTTGCTTGGATATATTCTTCCCGCGGAATCTGGGATCGATCCAGAAACACGACAACCAGCTTATCCGCTTCCATTCTCCATTGTAGAACATCTTTTCCGGCAAAGCGCCGAGGTACCCTGCAACTTCACCATCTTCAAAGGCGACAAACAGGATCTTGTCGGAAGCAGCCGCGCGCGGATTATAGGCATAGGAAAGCGCCCGGTGTTTTGAGATCGGGATATTTTTCAGCTTTGAAAAAAACTCCGAAGAAACAAATTCAAGAATGGTTCCGGTGGTGTAAGATTTGATCTCCATCCGCTAGCGCATGATCATATTTTTTCCAAAGATAGATTTAATCATATAATAAAGATATTCCGTTCCCAGGATCTGTTTTGCATTCAGGGAAGATCCTTCAAACGGGATCCGCTGGATATTTCCCGGGATGAAATCCTGCTTTAGCCCGGCACCTCCAAACGTCAGGTCAGCAATGGGTCGTAAAGGATCGAAAACCGCATCAAAAAAGGATTTCTTTACGCCGTGATCAGTGAATGGAAAGGAGAACAATTTTTCCTTTACCCCGTATTTTTCGCTTATCACCTGGATGCTCTCAGCTGTTTGTCGGATTTGCTCTTCTTCCGCCAGAAACCGGTATTCTGGATGATCGATGCTGTGAGCGCCAAAAGTAAACCCTTGTTGAATGAGGGAACGAACCTGGTACGAGTTAAGGTAAGGGCGATGGTTTTGCAGGAATTCATCAAAATGAACATCCAACTGTAACGCCAATTCATCCAGAAGGTGCTTGTCTGCATAAGAAATCCCGAGCAAGCCATGGTAATCGGGAGTAAAAGGAAGATGATTTTTCCCGAACCATTTTCCCAGGGATTTTTGTTTGTCTGCAAGATCATTCCCCTTTTGAAGTCTTTCGATCAGCAAGCTTGCCTTGTAACGGTAAAACAAGTTGGTGTTGTCAATAAATCCTGAATTCAGGAAACATATTGCCGGGATACCTTTTTGGCGAAGAATGGGCGCGGCCACATCATGGAACTCACGCAAGCCGTCATCGAATGACAGGATAAAACTGTTACCGGGCAGAGGCCGGGCGCTCTTGACAGAATCCAGAAAGTCGGTAATCCCGATGGGATTATAATGTTTAAGGAAAAAGTCAAGATCATGGATGAATTCCTTTGTCGTCCTTACCGAATAAAGATGCTTCACATGGGGAATGTCTTCATCGGAAACAAGATGATAAAATGGGAAAATGATTCTTTTTCCCGTGATCCGTATCATTCCGTTCAATGGCAGGAATTGTGCCAGGGAAGGCAGCAGACGGAAGGCGATGGAACGGGGTGTATTCAATGATTGTTTCATTTCGCTACTTCGCTATTTCATTACTCATCAACTCGCCAACTCACCAGCTCGCAAACTCGCCAGCTTCTTTACTCCTGGACAAAGGTTGCTATCCTCGTACCACCTGCATTTCGGTTTGCACGACAGACAAAGATTGATCAGTTCGTTGTTTTTAACATGGTTTGCCCAGGAAGGATCGGCCATCTGGGGGCGTGCCAGAGCAACGAAATCGGCCTTGTTATATTCAATTAACCAGGAAGCCCGCTCCGGTGTTTTAATCTCATTGACCGTGATAATGGGTATTTTTACATGGGTTTTGATCACCGTTCCGCTGTAAACAATCCAGTTGAATTCAAAATCTTTGGGTGTCCTGGGAAGATTCAACAGGCTGCCGCCGTGGGAAACGTGAAGAATATCTATACCCAATGATTCCAGGTATTCTGCGATCTCAATTCCATCTTCCAATGTGGGAGCATTAGCCCCCAGCCTGTAATCGATAATGAAGGGTTCCCCGCATACAGCCCGGATCCCTTTGATGACTTCGGTTGCAAGTTTCATTCTTCCTGCAAAATCGCCCCCATATTCATCTTCCCGTTTATTAAAGAAAGAGGATGCAAACTGGCTCAGCAGGTAGCCGTGGGCGCCATGCAGTTCGATGCCGTCAAATCCTGCTTTCTTCGCACGCAGGGCACCGGCAATAAATGCATCCCGGATCACAAGGATCTCATCAACAGAAAGGCCGCGGGAACCTGGTTTTTTCTCATCCGGGGATGGACCTCCGGGGAAAGCCGTTACCGATTCAGGGGAGATCAGTCCTGCATGATGGATCTGTATCAGGGAAAGAACTTCGTTTTTCTTGACCGTTTCCGCGATGCGGCTGAGACCTGCAATGTGTTCATCCGACCAGATCCCCAGCTGAAACGGGCCAAGCCGGCCATCCTTCCATACTGCCGTTGCTTCGGTGATGATGATCCCCGGCCCGCCTTCCGCACGGGCCGTGTAATGCTCAACATTCCTATCTACAACAATACCATCGCTTCCAGCATACCCAAAACAAACCACCGGAGGAAATACGATACGGTTTTTTATTGTATGGTTTTTAAGCTTATATTCCGAGAATAAGTTTGGCATGGAAGTTCGGGATTGGTTAGTGGAAGCAAAGGTAAGAATTTGGCTGATGCTGGATGCTGGATGCTGGATGCTGGAAAATTGATAATTTTCTGACTTCCGACCTCAGCCCTCCTTTCTCCATCCTCCATCTTCTATTCTCAATAATTCTCTACCTTTGTAAGATGGAATCCACCCGGCAACAAAAAATTTCACGCCTGATCCAAAAAGATCTTGGCGCCATATTCCAGGAACAGGCACGCAATCATTTCAGTGGTGCGCTGATCACTGTTACCAAGGTCATTGTTACCAAAGACCTTTCCATGGCAAAGATCTATCTCAGTCTTTTTGCAACAAAAGATAAAAACGCATTGCTCGAAATGATCCGCACACGTACGCGGGAAGTTCGTCACGACCTGGGAACACGGGTCCGTAACCAGTTGCGCGTCATCCCCGACCTGCAGTTCTTCCTCGACGATTCCTTGGATTATATCGACAATATTGATCATCTGTTACATGATAATTCCTGATCATCCGGCAAAACAATCCAAAACCTATGCAGTACGATCCCATAAAAAAATCTCTGGGGAAACTCTTCAACAAAACACCGTTCCTCCGGATCCTCTTTTATAAACTCCTGAATATACTTCTCCTCCGAACATGGCATGTAAAAAAAGAGATCCGCGAATGGAGCAAAAACCATAAGGTAAAACAGCGTATCCTCGATGCCGGATCCGGCTTCGGACAATACACGTTTTTTATGTCGGGAATGAATAAAAAATGGACGGTTGAAGCAGTGGATGTAAAAGAGGAACAGATCGCCGACTGTAATGCTTTTTTCTCGCGTATCGGCCGTGATAATGTCGTGTTCGGGATCGCTGACCTGACCACTTACAACCGGCCTGAAGCTTTTAATATGATCCTTTCTGTGGATGTCATGGAACACATCAAAGACGATGAACAGGTCTTCCGGAATTTTAATAATGCCCTTACCAGGGAAGGAATGCTGCTGATCTCGACGCCATCCGACCAGGGAGGCTCAGATGTTCATGATCATGGAGAAGAAGCATCTTTTATTGATGAACATGTTCGTGACGGTTATAACATCGATGAAATACAGGAGAAGCTGAAAAGGGCCGGGTTTACTAAAACTTCAGCCCGTTACGCCTATGGGAAACCCGGCCAGATCGGATGGCGGCTTTCCATGAAATATCCCATCCTGATGCTGAATACCTCAAAGTTTTTTTTCATCTTTCTCCCCTTCTATTATATTCTGACTTTCCCGTTTGCACTGATCTTTAATTGGCTTGATCTGATAAAGCCACATAAGACGGGGACAGGGTTGATCGTTAAAGCCTATAAATAATTATTTACGAATGCATTCTCAGTTCACTGCCTGAAAGATTAAGTGGTGACATGGTGAATTGGTGAGTTTTTTCTGCGAAAATCAGCGCTTCATCTGCGAAAATCAGCGAGAACCCTTTTTTCGAATATTTCTTTAACCGCATAGGATACAAAGGTTTTATGCAAAGTTCACAAAAAAATAAATCGTAAATTCGCAAAAAAACCGCTTGAATTTCCCTTTTTACATAGCAAGGCGATACCTGGTTTCGAAGAAAACCCACAACATCATAAACATCATCTCCGGAATCTCAGTTGCCGGGGTGATGATCTGCACCACTGCGCTGATCATTGTCCTCTCCGTATTCAGTGGGTTCGAACAACTGGTGATCTCGCTTTTCAATGCTTTTAATCCCGATCTGGAAATTACCCTGAAAGAAGGGAAAACTTTTGATTCAACCTTGCTTCCGGAAAATCAAATGCGGAAGATACCGGGAGTGGTTTACCTGGCAGAGGTGATCGAGGAAAATGCCCTGGTGAAATACAAAGACAAGCAATACATCGCAACCATAAAAGGAGTGGGAGAGGATTATGCAAAGATGTGCGGTCTCGATACCATGATGTCGGAAGGAAAATTCCTGTTACAGGAGGGTGATCACGATTTTGCGGTGCTGGGGTATGGGGTTGCCTATTACCTCGGTGCGAACCTGGATGATTATGCAAACCCGGTATCCATATATGTTCCGCGCCGGAATGCCAGTTTCTCGGGTGGGTTCGAGAATGCATTCAACAACGAGGTGATTTTCCCTTCGGGATTTTTTTCGGTACAGCAGGATTTCGACACCAAATATGTGATCCTTCCCTTGCGATTCGTAAAAAAACTGCTTGAATATGACAAACAGGTCACAGGGCTGGAAATCGGGATCGCAAAGGGATCAGATGCTGAAAGGATCCAGCAACAGGTTACAAAACTGGCCGGGGATAAATTTTATATCAAAAACCGTTTCCAGCAGCAGGAGTTGCTTTACAAGATCATGAAATCTGAAAAATGGGCCATTTTCCTCATCCTTTCATTTATCCTTATCATCGCTACTTTTAATGTGATCGGATCCTTATCGATGTTGATCCTCGATAAAAAACGCGACATCGCCGTTCTGCAATGCCTTGGCGCCAGCCAGTCAAAGGTAAAAAGGATCTTCCTGGCCGAAGGATTGCTGATCTCCTTCATTGGCGCTGTTGGGGGATTGATCCTCGGCGCCGTCACCTGTTTTTTGCAGCAAAAGTATGGCTTTGTCCAACTCGGTTCAGCAAACAGCACTTTCGTTGTCAATGCCTATCCTGTACACATGCAGATCCAGGATTTCATCTTTGTATTTTTTACGGTCATGCTGATTGGCAGTATCGCTACCTGGTACCCGGTTTTCAACATCCGTAAGATCGAAACGCATATTCTCAACCAACGATATTGAAAAACCATTTTATAGACAACCTATATTTCGGCTGTTCGAGTTTGCAAAAAAATGCAAACTCAAACGCTCAGTATAACTGAATCTAAGCATTTTTGCTTTCGCAAACCTGCCAAGATTCAGTATAACATCTGGTTTAGCGTCTGTATGAGAGATCATTAAATTACTTATCTTTGTTTTTTCTATCCTTTAGTTTTTATCAACCCTTTCAAAAGCAATGGGAAAAAAATCCACCCTTTTTCAATCGGTCAAGACTTTCCTGCTTCTTTTCCTGAGTATTATCCTTTTGTCCGGGACTGTTTTTTCAGGTGAAATTCGTGTCAACAATGGCAATACGGAGGTTCGGATTACTGCAAACACTTACCAGGCGCTTTCATTTTCGGCATCTCTTTCTACCATCCAATACCGGAATGTGCAAACCAAACTCGGTCCGTTCAATGAGATCTTTGTTCAGGGATATGGTTACAGTAACACGGTGGGCGATCCAAAGCTCCCGGTGTTTCATAAGCTTATCGAGATCCCGCTGAACGCAGGCTTTTCCATCCAGATCACACAGGAGAAATACAAGGAATATGATCTTTCTTCCTTCGGGATCAATGATCGCATTATCCCGGCACAGGCGCCGGTATCCAAAAACATTACAGACCCAAACCAAATCCCATTTATTCTGAATGCCATTACTTATCAGATGAATCAATGGCTGGGCAGTCCGATTGTGATGATCACCCCTGTCGGAATCTTGCGGTCGTTGAACCTGGCACAATTAGACATTTCACCGGTATGGTATAATCCGGTAACCGGTAAACTGCGGGTTTACGAACAGCTTGATGTTACGGTGCTATTCACGAATTCGGACATTTCATCAACAATTCAACTCAAAAGACAAACCTACTCTCCTTATTTTTCAAACCTGTTTGCAGGGGTTGTCAACTACAAACAAATGCCCGACAGCCTGATCACCAATGCGCCGGTGACCTATGTCATCATTTCCGCGCCTGCCTTTCAAACTGCTCTCCAGTCCTTCATCGCATGGAAAAAGAAAAAAGGATTCAATGTCATTGTGGGTTATACCAATAACCCGGTTGTAGGAACGACCACTACCGCTATAAAAAACTACCTCCAGGGCCTTTACAACAATCCCCCCACTGGCTATCAGAAACCCAGTTTTGTATTGTTTGTTGGCGATGTAGGACAGATACCGGCATGGACGACGAATGGCCATCCTTCCGACCTATATTATTGCGATTATACCGGTGACAATATACCTGAAGTGTTTTACGGCAGGTTTTCGGCGCAAAACGTCACACAGCTTCAGCCTTATATCGACAAAACGCTCGAATATGAACAATACACAATGCCTTCCGATGCATTTCTCGGGGAAGTCTCTATGATAGCCGGCGCCGACCCAAATAATGGACCACTTTATGGGAACGGTCAGATCAACTATGGCACTAACAATTATTTCAATACGGCTCATGCATTGCTTTCACATACTTACCTTCAGCCAGAACCCGGCGGCGGCAATTACACTCAGAATATACACCAGGATGTTTCCAACGGCGTTGCCTTGTCAAATTATACCGCCCATGGAAGTGAAGCCGGGTGGGCTGATCCGTCATTCCTCATTTCAGATATTGCACTATTACAGAACGATCACAAATATTGCCTGATGGTTGGGAATTGCTGCAAGACATCCAATTTCGGGACCACCTGTTTTGCCGAAGAGATCACCCGGGCGGCGCATAAAGGTGCACTGGGGTACATCGGTTGTTCGGATTATTCGTATTGGGATGAAGATTACTGGTGGGCCTGCGGATTCAAAGCCGTGACGACAAACCCTCTCTATGCCCCCCAGCACCTGGGTGCTTATGATGTGACCTTTCATGACCACGGAGAAAGTCCTTCCAAATGGTTTGTTACCATGGGACAGATGGTTGTTGGCGGCCAACTAGCCGTGCAAGAATCCTCCTCCGGAATGAGGCTATACTATTGGGAAACCTATTGCCTGATGGGAGACCCTTCCCTGAGCATTTATTATTCCGTTCCACCACCGATCGTTGCTTCCTATCCCCCAATAATCCTCGTAGGGGAGACCAACCTGGCCGTTACAACGGAACCTTATGCCTATGTTGCCCTGGCAGTCCACGACACATCCCTCCTGGATGCCCGGTGTGCCGATTCATCAGGGATCATTAACCTTACCTTCAGCCCGCTTACTTCACCAGATTCACTTTCTATCGTCATCACGAAGCAAAACCGGAAACCGCATATCGGCATTATCCAGGTTATTCCTGCAACAGGGCCTTATGTGGTTCTTACAACTTATACCGTGAATGATTCACTGGGTGGGAATAACAACCATAAACCGGATTACGGAGAATCGATTCTTCTGAATGTAACGGTGAAAAACATTGGTGTGCTGACCGCTTCAAATGTTGCGGGAACCTTATCTACCAGCGACACGAATGTTACCATTACCTCCGGATCCTTCAACTTTGGTTCCATTGCCGCCGGAGGAACGGTAACCGGGCAGAATGCCTTCGCCCTGACCCTGAAAAACAATGTGGCAGACCAGCACAATGTCTTTTGTACGCTGCTCCTTACCGACGGTACGAATTCATGGAATTCAACGCTGCTCCTTACATTGAATGCGCCCATCCTGACCCCCGGAGCTGTCACAATACTTGACCCCTTACCGGGAGGAAATAACAATGGCATTCTTGACCCTGGCGAATTAGCCACATTGAGAATCGCCACCACCAATACGGGGCATGCATCTTCTTCCAATACCATTGCACACCTAACCGTTCCCTCTTCCTCCGCACCCTATATCCTGGTGTCAAATACCAGCTATTATCTTGGGAACTTGAGCCCCGGCGTTCCCGCTTTTACTGAATTTCCGGTAACAACAAACGGGATTACGCCTTTAGGAACAGCGGTGAATCTCGATTACTTGGTAACAGGAGGTTTGTTAAACCAATATTCCGGCCTCGAAACGATCAACCTGATCATTGGTCAAACACCTACGTTCATCATGGGGAATAATACCACTACTACCTGTGGCGGCAAGTTCTACGATTCAGGCGGACCCAATGTCAATTATAATGACAATGAAAGTTTTACATACACTTTTAACCCCGGCACAACGGGAGCAAAGATCAAGGCGATTTTCTCGGCATTCGATGTTGAGCCCGAAACCAGTTGCGGTTACGACTGGCTGAAGGTCTTCAACGGACCTGATATTGCTTCTCCATTGATCGGGACCTATTGCGGCGTGTCTATCCCCGGATCTTTTGAGAGCACAACCGGTTCCCTTACTTTTCAATTCAGTTCCGACTACAGCGAGAATTTTACAGGATGGGTTGCCGATATTTCCTGTATAGGCGGGCCGCTGAACCTGGCTGCCAATGCTTTTCCTACAGATGTCTGCCTTGGCAGTTCATCCCAGCTTGTTGCAATTCCAACCGGTGGTTCGGGAAATTATACCTATCAGTGGAATCCGGTCACCTACCTCGACGATCCCACCAGCAGAACACCCGTTTCAACACCATTGGCAAACATCAGCTATACTGTTACCGTGAATGATGGCACTTCCTCACAGTCTTCAGGCGCTGTTTCCCTGACGGTTCATCCTTTACCTCTTACTCCTGTCATTACATTAACGAGCGGCTCATTAACATCCAGCTCTGCTACCGGCAACCAATGGTACCTCAATGATGCCCTGATTCCCGGTGCAACAGATCCCGTGTATACTCCATCCACATCCGGAATCTATTATGTGATCGTCAGCGACCCGGTGAGCGGTTGCCCGTCATTGCCTTCCAACAACATCAATTTCCTGATGACAGGAATCGATCCATCAGGTTTGGACGGATTGGTGAGTGTTTATCCAAATCCTTTCAGGGAAAAGATCACTATCTCCTACATATTGGAGGAAGCAGGCGCCGTGAAAATCTCTCTGTTCGATGCTTTCGGAAAAGAAATCCGGGTAATCCTGGCTCCTGAGCGGCAAAGTGCAGGAAAACACCAGGTTGAGATGACTGCTGGAAACCTCAACAATGGAGTCTATATCGTGAAGATCCAGACGCTTTCGTATTCCATATCAAAAAAGATCCTGTTAGTTTATTAATTTTCTCATTCAAGTATAGATCCTTTATGTATCATGAAAAATCAAATCCCATGAAAAAACTTTACCTTTCTTTATTCATTATTCTCGCAGCAACTCCAGGATTCAGTTCACGATGGATCGCGATTAGCAGTTCAAATCCTGTTGCAGCAAAGATCTCACTGGTTTCTTCGGACATGGTACAATCGAGGGTTCAGTTCACCCTCCCTGGATTCAACCTTCATGAGGTTATAACACCCAACGGGCCTGCATTTACAATCGATATTAAAAAGGGTTCACCCATAGAAGTTACCGGTGCCCCTGATCTGCCAAAACTCACGGCATCATTGGTGATCCCGGATAATGCCGAAATGGAAATTGTTGTGATTTCATCTTCCTACAAGGATTTTCCAGGAATGGATATCGCACCTTCAAAAGGAGTGCTTACAAGAGACATTGACCCGGCTACTGTTCCTTATCGGTATGGGAACGAATACAGTCGTAATGCATTTTACCCGGGAACGATCACCGACCTGCGCGATCCTTATATCCTCAGGGATCTCCGTGGCCAGACCCTCATCGTTTATCCTTTCCAATATAACCCGGTTACAAAAGTCCTGCGTGTATACAATGATCTTACCGTTGAGGTTCGGAAAGTCAGCGATAACGGCGTGAATCCTTTTGTGAGAAAAACAAAAGACATCCGGGTCAACAAGGAATTCAATGCTATCTATTCCAGGCATTTTCTGAATTATGGACCGATGAACTATATCCCATTGAACGATTACGGAAATATCCTGGTTATTTCTTACGGGACATTCATGACTGCCATGCAACCCTATGTAAATTGGAAAAGATCAATCGGATTTCCTACGACGATGGTTAGTATCGACTCAGTGGGAACGACCTCTGCCCAGATCAAACAATTCATCACCGATTATTATAATGCACACGGCCTGACATTTGTGTTGCTCGTCGGCGATAACGCGCAAATAAAAACCTACCAGGGCAGCGGCGTTGGCGGTCCATCTGATAATTACTACGGATACATTGTCGGGAACGATCATTATGCCGATGTATTTATCGGGCGATTTTCTGCAGAAACCGTTGACCAGGTGAATACCCAGGTTCAACGAACCGTCGATTATGAAAAAAATCCTCAATTCCGCAGTGATAATTGGTTAACCTCGGTGATCGGAATCGGTTCCGACCAGGGTCCTGGTGATGACGGTGAATACGACTACCAGCACATCCGCAATCAGCAGTCGCAATTGCTGGCTTATACCTTTAACTGGAATCCTGAATTGTTCGACGGATCCCAGGGTGGTAATGACGCAGCCGGCAATCCCAGCCCTGCAAATGTTACCACGGCCGTGAATGACGGAGCAAGCCTGATCCTATATTGCGGACATGGAAGTATGACTTCCTGGGGAACCACCGGCTTCAGCAATTCAAACGTAAATGCCCTCACCAACCAGGGGAAACTACCTTTTATCTGGTCGGTTGCCTGTGTGAACGGGGAATTCATGAATGGAACCTGTTTTGCTGAAGCATGGCTCAGGGCAAGCAAAAACGGGCAACCTACCGGCGCTATTGCTTTCTTCGGTTCCACCATCAACCAGAGTTGGAATTCACCCATGGCAGGCGAGGATGAGATGACGGATATCCTTGCCGAATCATACCCGGATAATATCAAACGGACCTTTGCAGGACTATCGCTGAACGGCTGTATGGAAATGATCGATGAATATGGCACCGATGGTGAAAACATGGCCGATACCTGGACAGTTTTCGGGGATCCTTCCATTATGATCAGGACCAAGAACCCCGACACCCTCATCGTATCCCATGCCTCTTTCCTGCCACTGGAAGCTACATCCTTGCTGGTCACCTGCAATGAAAACGGTGCAAGGGCTACGCTCTCGCTTCACGATATCATTCTTGCCACAGGACTGGTCAACAACGATACAGTATTGTTTTCTTTCCCGGCCTTGCTTAACCCGGATGACACAGTTCTTTTAACGGTCAGCAGCTACAACGCGATCCCCTACCAATCGAACATTTATATCATTGCCCCGGTAGTTGCAGATTTCACCGGGACTCCTCTTCTGGTGTTAACCGGAAGTTCTGTGACTTTCACCGATCACTCAACCGGGAACCCCGTTTCCTGGAACTGGAGTTTCCCCGGTGGCACGCCGGCATCGTCGGCCTTGCAAAACCCGGTCATTACTTATTCCCTGAAAGGAACCTTTGATGTTCAGTTGATCGTCCTTAACGGTGCTTCTTCCGATACCATTGATAAAATAAATTACATAGAAGCAGATTATCCTACCAGGGTTGAAAACCTGTCTGCCAACCTTACCATTGCAGTTATTCCAAACCCAAATAACGGAGTTTTCAAGGTCTCTGTAGGAACTTTTAAAGGCGACAGGATCAGCATGAGTGTATATAATCCTGTTGGAACTGTGGTTTATGAGGAACCGGATTTCGCAGTCAATGATAAGTCCGATAAGACGATTGACTTATCTACACTGAAAGAAGGCATCTATTTCCTAAAAGTGAAAGGTGATGCCGCAACGATAACTAGGAAAGTTATTATCCGGAAATAATCTGCAGTTTTTTTACCACGATGTTTACTCCTGAAGATTTTTTCAGGAACATCAAACAAGATAATTTTAAAAAAGTTCTCGCAGATTTGCGCAGATAAAAACGCTGATTCACGCAGAATGCATTATTATTTGTTAGATCAGATGGTGCTAATTAAATTTAGATCCTGAACTGTTCTGCGAAAACCTGCCTACCGGCAGGCAGGTTTGCGATAAATCTGCGTTAATCTGCGAGAAATAAATAGCAATCGTAGTCAGTTGACTACAAAGTGTTTTATAGTAGGTATTAAGAAGATGTGATTGCCAAGGTTATTGGGTGATCACTTTCTTTTTTATAACCTGGATGATTTCTTTTGTGTCTGGTTTGGAGACGAAGGCAAGTATAGAGCAATTTTCCGGAACCCATGTAGGATTTATAGGAATGCTAAATCTCCCCAGGTAGGTAAGTGAAGGATCAACAGAGGCGGTGAGGATTTCGCCATACGTCCCATTAACAGATCCCCTGAGCACATTTTTAAAAACATAATTGTGGATAATTGTGCTCGCGCTGTCCTGTGCCGATATTATGTTGTCTTCCATCACGCAAACTGTGATGTTATAAGATCCAGTTATGGATCGTAAGAATTGTGAATAGATGACCGAATTCACCGTCCTGGAAACAGAATCATAGGTATTGTGAATTAACATATTCAGGTCGGGCGATTGATCAATGATACCTGCGATATCTGAAATCCATTCTTCTGACCCCAAGATCCGGTGGCCGTTAAATTCCTTCCGGTCGATCATTCCAGAGGGATAGGCGCTGATCAGAAAATCGGTATTCCATTCCTCCCCTGCTGTCGTCCTGAAATCTGCAGCAAATTCGCCGCTTCCCGGTATTGCATAGTAGCCTGCATGAACAGCCAATACGATTAGTTTGCCATGATAATTTTCCTCCTGACTATGTGCAATGGTAGCAGCTGCCGGGCAGTTTGGGCATTTGTGCCCGGTATAATCTTCCAGGAGAACCCTTTTTATGGGATGTACCGTATCCTGCCAATCAATAACTGTATCAGTAATATTACCATGCCTGGCCAGGGCATAAGGTGCCTTGACCTTGTCGCAGGAAGAGAAAAGAAGAACAACCAACGGAACTGTTATCAAAAGTGGTTTGAATTTCATAATCAATTGTTATTAAACTTAAAATGATCCTTCTTCCCTAAAACCGAAAACCTAATACCCAATACCTAATTAACTAAAAGCTGCTGTTAACCGTCAATGTGAGTCCGCTCGCAGCCGGAACATACCTGCAAACTCCGCCAACACATAGAATTCCTTCCCGCTGGCGCCCATAAGACAAAGAAATTCTTGACGTATTATAAGTGTACCCGGCACTGACCAGATAGTAGTGTAGTTGTTGTTGTTTATCCGGGTTACCGTAATTCCATTGATCTTGCACAGAGAAGAACCATTTCGGGGCGATCGTAAATTCGAACAGGCAGGCAGACCAGTTACCTTTATCTTGTTTCGTCCACAAACCCTGGAATTCAGCCCTGAGGGAATAGATATGAGTGAGATTGCACGTAATATCGGCAATGCCGATGTTTGCATGAACCAGTCCGTAATCCGTGGCGTGACCTTCCACAACTTCTTTGTTATACACCTGGTTGAGGTAAGTGAAGATCCCTTTCCATCTTTTACTGAACTTCTTGTCGATCTCAATGTTCAGATCCTGGTAATAAACTTCCTTGCCCGGAGAAAAGAAATTTGTCTTATACCCGGTCGTACCTGCCCTGTTCAGCGCCATATCATTGATAGAACTTACGAAAATAGAATCCTTTGAAAGAGAATTAACCTTGGAAAAATTAACGGCAAAGGTCAACCCCGATTTTCCCCCGAGCTTGGTGTTGCGTTTAAATGTGTAGGTCAGGGTTCCCGAATAGCCGAATTCACCTGTAGGTTGTGTAGCATAGGGGTACATTGCCGACAACGCATAGGCATGCTGTTTGGTAATGGCGGGAAGGTAATTGATGTTTAGTTGGTTATTGGTAACGAGTCGATTTGACTTGTAGCTCATATTGTCGATGATCTTGGCGGATGCAAGGATACCGAGTCCTTTCTGAGAATAGGAAAGCGTGGTGAAGAGGCCGTTGCCATTCTTATAAATATATTTATTCATGGAAGAGGGGTCATTGATCTTATGGGCATATTCCGTATAGAAATTGACCCCACCGACATTCAGGTTCAGCCTGCCACTATAAGTAGCAACGTTTTCCGGTAATTTTAATGTATAGATCAGGGTATCGATCAGGAGATCGGTTGTTTTTCCACGCTGGTAATCGCTGACAAAGCTTCCTCCAAACGAAACCTTGGTTTTGGCATTTTTCAACCCCGGAAACAGATCATTCAGGTAGAAATCAATATCCCCGCCTTTTACAATTCCCCGGTTATTGTCGGAGTAAACTTCCCAGAAATTCCGTTGAATGCCCCATACTCCTTTCAGCGTGATCCCTTCCACAGGTGTAAACTTCACCCGTAAACCCCTTAAGGAATTATCATAGCCCAGGGTCCATTCCTGCCAGGTCCGCAAAGCCATTCCATTCCCGAATTGTTCATAGAAATTTCCCGCTGTTATTTCCAGCTTATCGTTCTTATAATTCAGGAACCAGTAAGGAACTCCATAGCCTTCATAATGGGTATCAAAACCAACCAGGGGAGGAAGGTATGCCTCAAAACGCATTCCGGCCGAGAAATTCTTAAACGAATAATTGATCTCCGTAAAACCATTCATACGTGCAAGGCGGCCATCCAGGGAAGAATCGGTAATTCCCATTTTCGAATCCTTCAGATAATACTGGGCATCGGCCTGGAAACTTCCGCTCACCTGGCTTCCTATGATAAGGTCCTGGGCATTTGCTAAAAAAGGAACAATCCAAAACAGTAGAATGAGACTTGGAAAAAGTGTGTTTATTTTTTTCAAGGCCTGAAAATTATGAGTTTATAACTGGGTTTATGAATCGTTGAGATTATTTGATCTCTTCCCCATTCTTGACCTTTTTTATGATGTTGATCAGGTCACGTTCGGAACCTTCAGCAAATGATGTATGTTGCCAAATGATCTCCCGTTTTCCGTTGAGGACAAAGGTATGAGGAATTGGGCCTACATTCATTGCCCTTTTAAAATCACCGTTCTGATCCAAAAGAACAATATAATCCCAGTTCTTTCCATTGACCAGCGGGGCTACCAGGGAGGACGAGCGTGCATCGTCGATCGAAACAGCATAAAGTTTAACGCCGGTTTCCTCCTGCCAGTCGGCATAAACATCTGCAATGGTTGTGAGTTCTTTAACGCAGGGCTTACACCAGGAAGCCCAGAAGTCGATGATGATGGGTTTCCCGTCATTCTCGATCATTAAGGTATTGAAAGGATTTCCCTTTACATCTTTAATGTCGACGGAAGGAAGAGCCCGGTTTTTTGATGTGGCGTTTTCCTGAGAAAAGCCAAAAACAGTGATCATCATGAAGGCAACGAGCAAGGCCGGTTTTTTCATAAAAAGGGGATTAAAAATGATTTAGAAAGCAAACACAAAAGTACATATTTTCAGGATATGAAAACTTCCAGTATCTTGCTTTCCTTCGATGGCGAAAGGATGATATTTTCGGTTGTAGCAGGGATCAGCAGCACCTCGCCTTTTTTCAGACTTTCGAGGGATGACCCGCATTCAACCCTTATCATTCCTTCAACGCAAACATAGATCACAAACGAATCCAGTGCAGTATAATCTTTCCGGATGGCTTTGTCGAAGGCAAGGATCTGTGTCGTAAAATGAGGGCTGTCAACCAGGGGGACGGTTTGATTCTGTACCTTCCGGTATGCGGTACGGTAAGAATCAGGCACAGTAAAATCAATGGCCTCAAGGGCGAGATCCTGGTGAAGTTCACGGGCTTTGCCTTTTTCATCCACCCGGTCCCAGTCATAGATCCGGTAAGTGGTATCGGATGTTTGCTGGATCTCTGCCAGAAGAATGCCCGGGCCGAGGGCATGAATCCGGCCGGCAGGAATGTAGAACACATCTCCCTTATGGGCCTTTTCTGTATTCAGGATCTCCGTTAGCTTGTTTTTTCCAAGGAATTCAAGGTAGGTTTTTGCATCCGTTTTCCGGTTGAACCCGCTGATGATCTCTGCTCCGGGTTCTGCCTCCAGGATATACCACATTTCCGACTTCCCATTCCCGATCCCACGCCGGGCAGCAAGCGCATCATCAGGATGCACCTGGATGGAAAGGGAATCATTTGAGTCGATAAATTTTACCAGCAGGGGGAACTCATTCCCGTACCGGTCAAATGCAGCTTCTCCGACCAGGTCTTCCATATAAATCTCAACCAGTTCATTCAATTCATTACCCTTCAGAAAACCATTTGTAACTTTCGTTCCGGAACCTGGAACACCGGATAAAACCCATGCCTCGCCGCAATTCGGCAGGGGGGAATAATCCATTCCCAGGATTGTCTTCATCCGGTCTCCACCCCAGATCTTATCTTTGAACCGGGGATTGAATTTCATTGGATAGAGTTCATTCATAACAAATCTGTGGAAAGGATTTGATGAATTCTGATTACATTTGATCGATGAATTTACAAAAGTACAGTTTTTAATAGTTCTTTTCCCATTCTGATGATCAAAACGATTTGCGTTTTCTGTGGGTCAAGTACCGGTGAAAACCCTGTTTATGTGGAAAGGGCGGAACAGCTGGCCCGGTTTTTCCTCGAAAAAGAGATTCACCTGGTATATGGCGGGGCCAATGTTGGATTGATGCGGGTATTGGCCGATACGATGCTCAGGGGAAATGGCCATGTAACGGGAGTCATGCCTAAAAATCTTGTCCATCGTGAAGTGGCCCATCTGGATCTTACGGAGATGCACATCGTGGCAGATATGCAGGAGCGAAAAGCACTGATGGCAAAACTCTCCGATGGGTTTATGACATTGCCGGGCGCCTATGGCACATTTGATGAACTCTTTGAAATGCTTACCTGGAACCAGCTGCACATCGTGGAAAAGCCGGTTGGATTGCTCAATATTAAAGGATTCTTCGATCCCCTGATGAAAATGTTGGATAAAGCCGTTGAGGAAAAATTTCTTCGCCCGGAGCACAGGGGCATACTAATGGCAGAAGAGGAGGAAGCTATTTTATTAAAACGGATGAACGAATACAAACCTGTACCGGCAGAAAAATGGATTGAACGGCTAAAAGAAGGAAAAATATAATACCAATAAACCCCGCAGGGGTGACATTATTCTAGGAAGGAAAAATATGATTATCATCGGCATAACAGGCACCCTGGGTGCAGGCAAAGGCACCATCGTCGAATACCTTGTTGGTGAAAAAGGGTTTGTTCATTATTCTGTGCGGGCTTTTCTTCTGGAAAAGATCAGGAAACAAGGTCTGCCGGAGAACCGTGACAGCATGTTTCGCCTGGCCAATGAACTGCGCACCCGCTTTGGTCCTTCTTACGTCATAGATCAACTTTACAAGCAGGCCCTGGTGTCGGGAAAAAACTGTGTGATCGAAAGTATACGCACTCCAGGAGAGATCGATTCTTTAAAGGCAAAAGGCCATTTTTTTCTGCTGGCAGTTGACGCCGACCCGGAGTTCCGTTACCAGCGGATTCTCCTTCGCCAATCAGAAACTGACCGGGTTACCCGGAAGACCTTCCTGGAAAATGAGGAAAGAGAGATGAACACCACCGACCCGAACAAACAAAACCTGAAGAGGTGCATCGAAATGGCCGATTTCCTCCTCCTGAATACCGGCACAAAAAAAGACCTGATCCAACAAGTTGAAAAAGTGTTGGACCAGGTCTGCCGGAATTGACCCGGGAATTATTTCATATTCGTCCCAAGTACTCGGGACGGGGAACTGACCCCTAAAATAGATTAGAAAATATTTTCAAACTCAAAGCATTTGTCGGAAAAATCAGCGGTTTTCCTTACTTTTACAACCGGAATGATCCTGAATAAAAAGCCTATGGACGAAGGTAATTACATCCGTCCCACTTGGGACGAATATTTTATGGAGATCGCACATACGGTTTCCCAGCGCGCCACCTGCGACCGCGGCCGCAGCGGATGTGTGATCGCACGTGAAAAACAGATCCTTGTCACCGGATATGTCGGCTCTCCCCGGGGGTTGCCCCACTGCGACGAGGTTGGCCACCTGATGAAGTCGGTGCAGCACGAGGATGGCCGCGTTTCGCAGCATTGCATGCGTACGGTACACGCTGAACAGAATGCCATCTGCCAGGCTGCCAGGCTCGGGATCCCTCTTGAAAAGGCAACGCTTTACTGCCGCATGACGCCATGCCGCACCTGTGCCATGCTCATCATCAATTGCGGGATCGTAAGAGTGGTCTGTGAACGAAAATACCATGATGGAGCCGAATCGGAGGAAATGTTCCGCCAGGCAGGGATTTCGCTGGAGTTTATTCATGATGAGATCCAGGAGTATGAGAAGCAGTAAATATCCCATCGTCATTTAACCTGTTTATATTCTCCCTGGTTTATCTCGGTGTGGCGGATCGATCCCCCGGTAGAACCTGTTTTTACAGCAAAGAAGCTCAGAAGAATGGCAGCAATGAGCAGAACTAAATTAAACCGTCCCAATAAATTCACCTTCGTTTTTGTCATGTACAGACCAACCATCGACAAGGCAGTAGTAACCATCAGTCCGATAAAGAATAAGAGCGCAAAACTTTCATGAGGTTCTATGATATCTTCCGTAATACCCGGGTAGGTTTTTATTATTTCTTCCGCACCATCTCCGGTCAGGTAGGCAAGAAGAGCAAATATCCCCAATATCAGATAGCACCACAGGGAAAGTTTTTGAAGTTCCACACTTTTTTTGATTATTGCAAGAAGGTTTACAAAGATCGCAAAACCCAAACCAACGATTGGCAAATGGGTAAAGACAAGATGTAATTGAGCAGAATTCATAGTTTAATTTTTTTTGAATGCACATTTATAATTAAACTTGGGTCATGACTAGTTTAGAGGGTTGATCAATAGATTTCCACGCTGATTTTACCATCCGGGCTTATACTGCCCCTGAACATCATTGCAGTATTAAATGGCATGGCTATATTGCCGTTTCTGTCAACGGCGATCAGGCCACCCTCTGCTCCCTGGGATTTCAGTTTCTTATTGATGACCTCCCCGGCAGCTTCCTGTAAACTTTGGCCTTTGTATTCCATCCGGGCAGAGACATCATAGGCAACAACATTCCGGATAAAATATTCTCCATGACCCGTGCAGGAAACTGCACAGGTATTGTTGTTGGCATAGGTCCCCGCTCCAATGACGGGGGAATCCCCGATACGGCCTTTCATTTTATTGGTCATTCCGCCCGTAGAGGTTCCGGCAGCCAGGTCGCCATGGCTGTCGAGGGCCACTGCGCCAACCGTTCCATGACCTTTCGCAGAATCGGGTTTATGATTCAGTTCAAGTTGATGTACTTTCTGAAACTCATCCCACCTTTGTTTCGTATAGAAATAGGAAGGATCTACGATTTCCAGTCCCTGGTCTTTTGCAAATTTCTCTGCGCCCCCGTCGATCAGCATCACATGCTTTGATTTCTCCATCACTGCCCGGGCGGCAGAGATCGGGTTTTTGATGGTTGTTACCCCCGCCACGGCGCCGGCTTTCAATGTTTTGCCATCCATGATCGAAGCATCCATCTCATTTTTACCTTCTTCGGTAAATACCGCTCCCTTTCCTGCATTGAACAAGGGAGAATCTTCCATCATCCGGATGCAAGTTTCCACGGCATCCATGCTGGTTCCTCCCCCGGAAAGAACAGCTGCACCCGCTTTCAATACCTCTGTCATCTTCGTGGTATATTGCAGCTGCACTTCTTCGGCCATTTTCTGGCCCACTGTTCCGCCGGCACCGCCATGAATTACAAGAACCCATGTCTGGCTACTGCCTGCCTGCCGGACAGGCAGGGATGCTGGATTCTGGATGCTGGATACATTCTGAGAGAAGAGATTTTGGCCATACAATATGAAGAGAAAACTGAGGATGAGGGACAGAACCCTTTTTTTATTGGTATCCATTTTATATTTTTTCATATTAATTCAGTTTTAAATGATTTTCTTAAAAAACTCCGTAAAGTTAACAAGGCCACTGACCTGCAGAATGGTAAGGATGACCGAAACGATGATTACTGCACGGATGAATCCTGCTCCTTTTTTCACTGCAAGATAAGACGCAATTAAAGCGCCGATCACACTTCCGATGGAGAGGATCAACCCATAAAGATAATTTACCTGCCCGTTGATAATGAATACAAGGAGGGCAAAGATCGCATAAAAGAATACAATGAGGTTCTTGACAGCATTGGCCTTAACGAGGTCGTATCCCACTCCGAGAACTAATGCCATCAGTAAAAAATATCCTACTCCGACCTGGATAAATCCGCCATAAAATCCAATGATAAAAAAGATAACCACCTGCCACCATGTGATGTGATACTTCAATAACTGTGCATTTTCTTTCAGCCATTTATCCGGTTTATAAAACAGGAAGAATACCATCATAACCATGGCAATGCACATGGCCACCTCAATCACCTTTACATTCACATCGATGGCCATGTAAGCGCCAAGAATCGCACCTGCTGTAGCCGGAATACCAAGCCAGACCGGCTTGAGCGAGTCAAACATTTTTTGCCGGGTAAAACTGCCTACCGACGAAAAGGTCTGGAAAAAGATGCTGATGCGGTTGGTTCCATTTGCAATATTTGCCGGTAATCCCAGCAGTATAAGGAGGGAAAGGCTGATCACCGATCCTCCTCCCGAAAGCGTATTGATGAAACCTACAAAAATTCCAGCAACAATTAAAACAACAATCGTAATTCCCGACATAATCCTGTTTAATATTTCATTCTGCACTCCTGCATTTCCAATTGGTTTTGGGCACGCGTTACAAACGCGCGCCAGCTAAGGGAACCCGAACTCACACATCCAGGATCCAGCATCCAGGATCCTACATTCTGCATTCCTGCATTCTGCATTCCAGCATTTTTCACTCTTCATTCTTCATTCTTCATTGCAATAAGGCTGTGCTTTCTGCTAAACGTAAAAAAGATGATCAATCCGATAATCAGCCAGACGAAAAACCGCATCCAGTTTGTTATTCCGAGCTGGGCCATCAGGTAGAAATTGGTAAGCAGACTGATTACCGGGATCATGGTCATTTGTTTCCAGATACTTAGTCCTGTAATGATAATTGCAGCAAGGATAAACAGGATGATCGGAAATTCGGCTTTGAATAAATGCCAGATGAAGGAAACTGCAGGTTCATTTGTTCCACCGAGGCTCCTATTCATCAATTGTTGTAATTCCGGCGGATTCCAATACCAGAGCACTGTAAACACACCAGCCCAGAGAAGAGGCAGATAATATCTGCAGTTGAGGTAGGGGATATGAAACCCCTTTTCTCTATCCTTACCGGTCAATCTTACTTTACCTGTTTCGAGCATCAGCACGCCACCTGAAACAAGCACAAAAGCAAAGAGGGTTCCTATGCTGGTGAGATCCGTTACCTCGGTCAGGTTAAGGAAGAGCGACGGAACCGCAACAAGGATACCGGTCACGATCGTGGAGAATGCCGGCGTTTTGAATTTCGGGTGAAGGCGGGAGAATATTTTCGGGAGTAGGCCATCGCGACTCATGCTCATCCAGATACGGGGTTGGCCGACCTGGAATACGAGCAGTACACTTGCCATCGCGATCACAGCACTGATGGCAATGATCCCCGACAATTTTGTAAGATGCAATTTCTGAAATGCATAGGCCAGGGGATCTCCGACTGCCAGGTTGCTGTAGTGAACCATGCCGGTAAGCACCAGGCTGATGAGGATATAGAGAACCGTGGTGATGATCAGGGCATAGATCATCGACCGGGGAAGGTCCCTGCGTGGATTTTTACATTCTTCGGCAGTTGTTGAAATTGCGTCAAAACCGATGTAAGCAAAGAAAACACCCGCCACTCCTTTTAATACACCCCCGATCCCATTAGGAGCAAAAGGGCTCCAGTTCTTCGGATCGATATAAAAGGATCCCACTCCGATCACGACCAGCAGGATGGCTACCTTCACTAAAACCATGATATTACTTGCCATCTTGGTTTCATAAATTCCGATGTAAACAAGGTAAGTTATGAAGACAACGATGCTGAAAGCAGGGATGTCGGCGATAAGCCTGAAATTACCGATATGGGGAGCCTGGGCCCAGGCCAGGTAGGCTTCCTGGAGGTTGCCCGATAATGTGCTAATGGATGCTCCATGTGCAAGTTGAGCTACCGCAGCATGATAACCCCTGGCAGCACTCAGGTAATCCACACTGAGGAAATACGGAAAATGGATTCCGATCCCACCCAGCAGGCCTGTAAAATAGTCCGACCAGGAAATGGCAACGGCAATATTGCCTACAGCGTACTCCATGATCAGGTCCCAACCGATGATCCAGGCGACCAGTTCACCGAAGCTGGCATAGGCATATGTATAGGCGCTCCCACTGATGGGTATGCGCGAAGCAAAATGGGCATAACACAGGGCGGAAAAGCCACAGGCTACAGCTGTAAAAACAAACAAGAGGGAAACTGCAGGTCCGCCGGTAGCTGCGGCCGTACCGATCGTGCTGAAGATCCCGGCACCGACGATCGCCGCTATCCCGAGGGCTGTTAGGTCACGCACATTCAGGCTCCGGTGCATGTGGGTCGTTTCGCCAAGATGCCTTTCGGCATCCTTCAGGATATGTTCGATAGATTTTTTGCGAAAGAGATCCTGGTAACCCACTGAGAATATTGTTTGTGTAAATGTATTAAGATTTTTCGTCCTGAACTTCGTAACTTGGCACAAAATTTCAATCCATGAAGATCGCAATTTTTGGCGCCAGTGGAAGGACCGGGATACTGACGGTTTACCAGGCATTGAATAAGGGGCACCTGGTAACAGCCTTTGCACGAAAACCATCATCAGTAACGATCCAGCATAAGAACCTCCTGGTGGTTCAGGGAGACATCCTGGAATACGAAAAGGTAAAACAAGCTGTCGAAGGCCAGGATGTAATTATCAGTGCACTCGGAGTCGAATCCAGAAAACCCACCACTGTTCTGTCGGAAGGCACACGGAATATTCTCCGGGCCATGGAGGAATGCAAGGTGAGTCGTTTCATCTGTATGTCTTCTGCCGGCATCTTAGGTAATGATGCAGGGATCCTCTTTGGAAAGATCATCATGCCCTTGTTTCTTAAACAGGTTTTCATAGATAAAGTGAGACAGATGAAGATCATCCAGGAGGCCAACCTCGACTGGGTGATTATACGTCCTACCAGTTTGACCGATGCGCCGAAAACCGGGAAATACAAGATCACCATGGGGTCACCGGTTTCACGCAGGATTCCCCGGGCAGATGTTGCAGATTTCATGCTGAAGGTGATAACCAATAAACAATATGACCGTCAAATGCCGGCCATAGCAAGTTAAAAACCGATTATGGATGAAAGTTTCCTCATCACCGAAACCTGGGAAACCATGAAGAAAAAGATCAACTGAATACCGAAAACAACTTTAAGGAAGTTTTATCCTCGTGAGGTAGTCGGATCCAACAATTCTTTCACCGCTGTCACAATTCCTTCTTCATTATAGCCGCATTCATGATGTAACTCGGCGATGGTACCCTGCTCAATATAATGATCAGGGATACCCAGTTTTTTGATCCGGGCCATATATCCCTTCTCCGACATGAAATCGATGACAGCAGAACCAAGTCCGCCAATGATGGTTCCGTCTTCAACAGTTACAATTTTTTTGAATTTCAGGAAGATCTCATGAAGAAGTTCATTATCCAGGGGTTTAAGGAAGAGCATATTATAATGGGCTACCGAAAATCCCTGTTGTTCCAGTTCCTTACAAGCTGCAATCGCAGCATTGCCTACATGACCGATGGTAATGATCGCTGCATCGACACCGTCGCGTGTCATCCTTCCTTTTCCTACCGGCAATTCTTTGAAAGGGGTTTTCCATTCCGGCATTACACCTCTTCCCCTGGGATAACGGATTGCAAACGGGCCTTTACCTCCAAGTTGAGCCGTGTACATAAGATTTCGGAGGTCCTCCTCGTTCATGGGGGCTGAAACAGTCATGTTCGGAATGCAATTCAGGTAAGCAAGATCAAAGGATCCATGGTGGGTGACGCCATCTTCGCCGACCAATCCGCCACGGTCGAGACAAAACACGACATTCAGATTCTGAAGCGCTACATCATGGATGATCTGGTCGTAGGCACGCTGCAGAAAAGACGAATAAACATTGCAGAAAGGGATCATCCCGGAGGCTGCAAGCCCGGCTGAAAAAGTGACTGCATGTTGTTCTGCGATCCCAACATCAAAAGTTCTTTCCGGCATTTTTGTCATCATGATATTGAGAGAACAGCCTGTTGACATGGCCGGTGTGATTCCGACGATCTTAGGGTTCGCCTCTGCCAGCTCGACTATGGTGCGTCCAAAAACCGTCTGGTACTTGGGAGCCTGGTTATGGCATTTATCTTCCTGTAATTCTCCCGTCTTCTTATCAAAGACCCCGGGAGCATGATAGATGGTCTGTTCTTTCTCGGCATGCGTATACCCTTTGCCTTTCACGGTCACGACATGAAGAAGCTTGGGACCATGGATTTTTTTCATATCCTCCAGCAGTTTTACAAGCCGGATCACATCATGTCCATCCACCGGCCCGAAATAGCGGAAATTAAAGGCTTCAAAGAGGTTACTCCGGTTCAGCAAGGTCGACTTCAGGGCATTCCCGAACTGTTTGACAATGGCCCTGGAATTTTTTCCGTAACGGGTTCCTCCGCCCAGCAGCAGCCAGATCTTATCTCGGATCTTATTATACACACCGGAAGTCACAATATCCGCAAGGTAATCCTTGATCGCCCCCACATTCTTGTCGATCGCGATGCCATTATCGTTCAGGATAACCAGCAGGTTGGCATTTGAAACCCCGGCATTGTTCATGGCTTCCATGGCCATTCCTCCTGAAATGGCGCCATCGCCAATAATGGCTACGTGGTGCCGGTCTCTTTCATTGTTCAGGTTGGCGGCAACGCCCATGCCCAGTGCGGCGGAAATGGAGGTGGAGGAATGCCCGGTACCAAATGCATCATATTCGCTTTCGGTCATCCGCGGAAACCCGCTGATGCCTTTGTACATCCGGTTGGTATGAAAAACATCCTTCCTGCCTGTAAGGATCTTATGTGTATAAGCCTGGTGGCCGACATCCCAGATGATCTTATCGAAAGGAGTATTGAATACATAATGGATAGCAACGGTCAGTTCAACCGTACCCAGACTGGCACCCAGATGTCCGGGATTTGTGGAGATCACATCAATGATGAACTGCCTGATCTCTGTGCAGAGCCTGGGAAGATCTTCAACTTTCAACTTCCGAAGGTCCGACGGGTCATTTACCCTTGCAAGAAGGTCACCAATCTTTGCAGTCATCTACGGGATTAAAATAAGGTTCAATTCAGGATAATAATAATGCATTAAAATAACGACATTGCGATCGCATATATTGCCATGGATGAACGCCTTTAGAGGAGCCCCAATTCCAGGAGTGCGGCCTCCGAGATCATGTCTTTATCCCAGGGCGGATCAAAAACCAGTTCAACCTTCACATCCCTAATACCCTCCACACTTTTCACTTCATTATAAACGATACCCGGCATATCCTCAGCGATCGGACAATTCGGGGTCGTAAGGGTCATGGTTATATATACTACCAACTGATCGTCGATTTTCAGTTCATAGATCAATCCCAGGTCATAAATGTTTACCGGGATTTCGGCGTCATGCACCCGTTTGAGCGCCTCGATGACCTTTTCTTCCAACTTTTTATCCTGATTTGTCATAAACTTCAGCGTTTTTCCGGAAAGAACAAAGTTAAAGATTTTTCTTATGTCCTTGTTCATTTCCAGGGATAGAATCATCCTGCTTTTTTACTTCTTTTTCGTTCCGTTTCATCAAGGATGATCTTACGGATCCGGATGGATTTCGGTGTCACCTCCACAAACTCATCTCCCTGGATGTATTCCATTGCTTCTTCCAGCGAGAACTTTACTGCAGGGAAGATCACGGCTTTGTCGTCAGAACCGGAAGCACGCACATTGCTGAGTTTTTTGGTCTTTGTAAGGTTGATGACCATGTCGTCGCTGCGGGTGCTTTCTCCCACTACCTGCCCGGCATAGATATTTTCACCCGGTTCGATGAAAAATTTTCCCCGGTCCTGGAGTTTATCGATCGAATAAGTGATGGCTGTACCGGTTTCCCCGGCGATCAGGGAACCGCTGTTCCGGCTTGCCATATCCCCTTTCCAGGGCTCATAACTTTTGAACCGGTGCGCAATAACTGCTTCCCCTTCGGTTGCAGTCAATACCGGGTTCCGCAGCCCAATCAGTCCGCGGGCAGGAATATCAAACTCAAGGATGGTACGGTCACGTTTGGTTTCCAGGTGGATCAGATCTCCTCTTCTCCGGCTAACGATCTCGATAACCTTTCCCGAAAATAATTCAGGAACTGCTACCCTCAACAACTCTACAGGTTCGTGGACCTTCCCGTCAACCACTTTGGTAAGAATATTCGGTTGGCCAAGCTGGAACTCATACCCTTCACGGCGCATGGTTTCCACGAGGATGGCCAGGTGAAGGATCCCTCTTCCGTAAACCTGGAACTTGTCGGGTGAATCCATTTCTTCCACTTTCAGGGCCAGGTTCTTTTCAATTTCTTTAGCCAGCCGCTCACGAATGTGGCGTGAGGTAACATAGGTTCCTTCCCTTCCTGCAAAAGGGGAATTGTTGATAGTGAAAAGCATACTCATGGTCGGCTCATCCACGCTGATCCGCTTCATCCCTTCAGGATTCTCAGCATCGGCAAGCGTATCCCCGATATCAAAATTCTCAGGGCCCAGAACGGCACAGATCTCGCCGGCCTCCACTTTAAACTTCACTTTTTCCTTGCTCAGTCCTTCGAACAGGTATAGCTCTTTTACAATTGATTTCAGGATTGTTCCGTCGTTCTTTACCAGCGAAACCTGGTTACCTGCACGGATCGATCCGCGTGATACTCGGCCAACCGCTATACGTCCGACATAGGATGAATAATCCAGTGAACTTATCTGCAGTTGAAGAGTACCCGGCTCGCTCGACGGGGCAGGTATATGTTCAATAATGGTATCGAGGAGATACGTTACATCGGTAGCAGGTTGTTTCCAGTCTGCCGACATCCAACCTTGTTTCGATGAACCATAAACAGTAGGGAAGTTCAGCTGGTCTTCATTGGCATCCAGGCTGAACATCAATTCAAAAACAGCTTCATTAACCTCATCCGGCGAACAATTAGGTTTATCAACCTTATTGATGACTACGATGGGTTTCTTCCCGAGCTCGAGGGCTTTCTGAAGCACAAAACGCGTTTGAGGCATCGGCCCTTCGAAGGCATCAACTACCAGCAAAACACCATCGGCCATGTTTAGTACCCGTTCCACTTCACCCCCAAAATCGGAGTGACCTGGCGTATCAATGATGTTGATTTTAATTCCTTTGTATCTGACCGAAACATTTTTTGAAAGTATGGTGATTCCTCTTTCGCGTTCAAGGTCGGTGGAGTCGAGGACAAGATCAACCACGATCTGGTTTTCCCGAAATAATTTTACCTGGTGGAGTATCCGGTCAACCAGTGTCGTTTTACCATGGTCGACATGGGCAATAATGGCGATATTTCTGATATTCTGCACGTAATGAGATTAAAAAAGACTGTTTTTTGAAATTGGCTGCAAAGGTACTCCGAAAAATGGTACGATCCTCATTTTCACTGAGAAATGGTTGGATTTAATTATGAATTATGAGTGTGAATTATGAGATTAATTAAAATATTTTCAAAATCCATATTACTTTTTTCTTTTTTCCTGATTAATGGAAAAAACGATGAAAGAAAACAATGTCATTCAGGAAAAATCCTTAGCTTTTGCTGTTCTGGTAGTTAACCTTTGCAAATACCTTAGGGAAAAACAGAAGGATTATATCATTTCCAAACAATTGTTAAGATCAGGAACATCGATTGGTGCAAATGTGGAAGAAGGACTGGGTTGTCAATCTAAAAAGGATTTCTATTTCCGGTTAACAATTGCCTATAAAGAAGCCCGTGAATCAATTTACTGGTTAAAGGTGTTAAAGGAATCGAAAATGATTGAACAGAGTATGGTTGATCAACCCATTTCCAATTGCGATGAAATATTAAGGATCATAGGATCTATCCTCAAAACATTAAGAAATCAACAATCCTCAGATATCTCATAATTCAACCACATAATTCATAGAAAAGAAAAAGCCGCTTTTGGGGCGGCCTTCTGTGCAAATATCAACTCAACATTAAAGCGGGAGGAAGAATGTACCCGAGTTGGATCCAACCACCCAATCGACCCTGTACCGTGTGGGACAATCGCCATTGGTGATAGGGTTGTTATTGCTGTCGTACCCGAAAGTAATGGTAGCCGATTTGGAAGCAGCAGGGATCTCGTGAACAATGACTCCGGAACAAGGATCCCCGTTGCAAACCTGTTTGTGAACCACCGACTGTGTGATGCTGGAGTAGAATTGTTCTCCATTCCTGTTGATTCCCCAGGTAGCAAGGTTGGTGTGTCCGTCGGCAGCTCCGAATCCATCGATTGTCATGACCAGTGCGATCAATGAGCCGGTGAACGTACGCTGCCGGGCAATGTTCCATACCCTATCTCCGTTTTCGAATGTGGCCGTAACCGTTCCCCACACCCTGTGTTCAATGGAAGTGACAGTACTGTCAAGTTGCCATAAGTAATGACCGCTGACATTCTGGAAATGTTTCGTTCCGTTCAAGGTCAGGGATTTCTCGTTGGAAATTTTCGTGATGGTGAAATTATTAAGCCTTACGATTACGGTAGCTCCTGCAACGCCCCAATCTTCCAGGAATCTTTTCTTTATAATGACATGACCGGAGCGAATGTGGGTATTGCTACAATCTTTACCATGGTATTCGATATCGATTGTAATAGTATCATTAATAACGGGGCTAAAGGTTATCGTTGTATTGCATGGCCCACCTGACTCCGTAGATTTTAATTTCGCGGGAGATAAAACCAGGTTGGCATCATTCAGCGCCTGGTCTGAAGCATTCTCGACATTGTTCTCATCATTGGTTAATTGCTGCATCGATTCCGTATTTGCGGAACCTTTGTTTGTGGTCGTGTCTTTCTTACAACCGGCGAACATAAGTGTCATCGCGGCGATCATCAGGAATCCGAACCGGAACAGATTTATTGTTTTCATGGATTTGCTTTTTGAATTTGTGATTATGTTTCGGAATATGTTCTTTTGGGAATAATACACCGGGAAACGGTTTAACCCTTATCCGGAAATAAATTATTTTTGATTCTACACTTACAACTCATCTTAAAATTTTCCACAAAGTACACTCCTGAAGATTTTTTCAGGAACATCAAACAAGATTACAAAAATTCACTTTTTATGTTCTTTCTTTTGCTACCACCAAAAGAAAGAACCAAAGAAAAGTCACCGCTGCATGAAATTTTCTAAAAATCTTCGTCATTCGCTAAACTGCGGAAACTCGTCTCCCGATTCGCCGCTAACGCGTCGATCGGGATCCTCAAACACTCCGCAGTTTTTAACGCTCATTCCTCGATTTTCTTAACGTAAATTTCATGAGGCGGTTTTTTCAATTATTCGCTTTTTTCTTTACTAACATTAAGTTTACTAGTGTTTTATGTTTTGCTATATAGTAGATGCTAAGACGCAAATGTTTAAAATTCAATTACATACTTTTTAGCGAACTTAGCGTTTTAGCGTCTTGGCGGTGAAAGAGGATTTTTAGAGGAGACTCATTTTAAAAATTATTATTGAGGAACGGTCTGAGATATGGAATAGACACCGCAAATAGCGAAGAACCCGGCCCCTCCGGCGCTCAGGTTGGTCGGGACATTGGCCGGGATGGTGTTGAATAAGGCTCCCTGCCATTGGGTTTCCAGCAACACTTCACGAATAAACTCAGCATATTCAGGTGTAAGGGAATACCTTGTTTCATTGATTTTAGTTCCGGCCGGGAAAGAAACCCTCTCCACGGATGGGGCGAATATCTCACTGACATCCAGTGTTGAAAGTGTATAAAACAACAGCCTGGCCTTGCATTTGGTGGAATCGGCCTGTTGATAGCCCGGCACCTTCGACCAGTCAAAAAGCACTTCCCACATGGCCGGGTGTTCCGTGCTGAAAGAACTTGCCACCCATGAAATATGATACAATCCAGACTCATCATTCTTCGAATAAACCAGGAAGCTGAAGGGTGACGCCGGCACCATGGCTGATTTGGCAGAAATGACCTGCTCTCCATAAAAAATGAGCAGTGAATAATTCTTTCCCTCCCGGGCCTGGAATTTTTTAACTGATATATAAACTCCCGATCCGGCTGGTTGTTCAGTCATATGAAACACCGAGTCTTCATCTGAAATCAGAATATTTGCACCGGTCACTGGTACCGGTTTTGCATTTAGTTCTGTGACCGGGAAGGTAAGTGTCAGGGTTTGAGTTGTTTTATCGCTTGTAATAATTCCATCCACCACAATGAGTTTGCTCGCCTGGCTTTTCAACGACCAATCGATTTTCTTCTCACATCCTGAGATAGAAAACAGCAGAAGAAAATACAGGAATATTTTTCTCATCAGAACTTGAATTGATAATTAAGTGAGGGGATCATTCCGGCAACGGATATTGTTGTCGGTATCAACTGGTAGTCACCGCTCTGGTTCGAAGGTACGACGATATTCCCGTTCCCATCCTGAACTTTATTGAAGTTCACAGAGAACGGATTCAGCCGTCCATAGGCGTTGTATAAGGTCAGTATGAATGCGTGCTGGTAACGTTTTTCAGGTTTGCTGAGTGTCCATTTTAACGACAGGTCGAGACGGTGATAATCTGGAAGGCGGTCGTTGTTCCGGTCACCGTAAACAGGAATGGAATAACCGTTATTATAAAAGAATCCGATCGGTGTCGAGATCGCCCCTCCGGTCATGTAAAGCCAGTTGGCAGAAAAAACCCAGTGTTTTCCAGCTGTATAGGAAAGATAAATGCAAACATTGTGAGGCCGGTCATAAAAGGCTGGATATTCTTTCCCGTTATTTACTTCCGGCGTCTGAACAAAGGTCCGCGAGTAAGTATATCCGATCCAACCGGTAAAATCCGCTTCCGTTTTCCTCAACATCAGTTCAATTCCGTAGGAACGTGCCTTTCCATTCCGGATCTCCCCTTCCAGCAGATGATTGAATAAAAGGTTAGCATGATCCTTATAATCGATATGATCATGAAACATATTATAAAAGATCTCAGCCGAAAAATTCAGTTTTGTCCGGAATACCTGCGAATAATATCCAAGTGAAACCTGGTCGGCTTTCTGTGGTTTAATGTTCGGACCACTGGGTGCCCAGACTTCCAGGGAAGTAAAGGGGCTGACGGAACTGGAAAGCACCTGGAAGAACTGTGTGGTCCGGCTGTAACTTGCTTTAATGGAAGAACGGTCATTCAGCATAAAGCGGATATTGATCCGGGGTTCCGGACTGAAAAAAGTCGAATAGGTTGAAAGGTTGGAAACCTTTGAAGAATCGATAAAATTGTGATAGCCGTCGAAATGGTACACTGTTGTCGGGCCAAGATCCTGCCATACCGGCAAACGGATCCCGTAACTTACCGAGATCCTTTCCCCGATTATCTGATCATTTCCCAGATAAAAATCGTATTCCATTGAATGGTATTTGGCGATGGGGTAAGCTGCCGGATCGGTCTGGTTATTTGGCAGGCTTACATTCCCGGGATTCGAATTGTGGTCTGTAATTTCAACACCTGCACGGAGGGTGTTCTTCGGGCTCAGGTACCAGGTAAAGTCCGTCTTGAAGGTCAGACCGGAAATGGCCGAATTCCATACATCTTTCTGTTCATTATCGATGTAGAGATAATATTGGTAACGGCTGTAGCAAAGGGTGGTGTTGGAAAACACCTTGTTACGGAAGGAATGGTTCCACCGGAACGTGCTGGCCATATTATTCCAGCTCATCCCGGATGTCGGATAGCTGGATTCGTTTGTCTGCCCGAAACGATCATACCCATAAAAGAAGGTAAGGTAGAAACGGTTGTTGGTATTCAGTTTGAAATTAACTTTTGCATTGACATCATAAAACAGGATATCAAAGGATTTCAGGGAAGAATGAAGGTTGTTCAACCAGTTCAGCGTCGAGATCCTTCCTGACAGGATAAAAGAACTCTTATCCTTTACAATGGGCCCTTCCAGGGTAAGCTCGGATGCATATGGGCCGATATTACCTGAAAATCCAAACCGCTTAAGGTTTCCGTTCCGGGCCTTGATATCGATAACGGATGACAATCTTCCTCCGTATTTTGCAGGAAAATCACCCTTGAAGACCGTCATTTCGTTGATGGCATCGGGCGCCAAGACCGAAAAGAAGCCGAAAAGGTGCGAAGGATTGTAGATCGGCGCTTCATCGATGAGGATCAGGTTCTGGTCGCTGTTGCCTCCCCGCACATAAAAAAGAGAGGAACCATCGCCATAGGATTTGATTCCCGGAACAGCTTGCAGGGATTTGATAATATCGAGGTCGCCGGCAAATCCAGGCAACTGCGATAAAGTTTTAGCGGAGAAACGGAATTCGCCCAGAGAACTGTTCCGGGTTTCCTCCTGCTTGTTTTTACTCTGAATAACAACTTCCTTGATCGCCACACTTGAGGTTTCCATCTCTATTGTTGCATCCTCGTCCTTCTCAAGATTAATATTCATCAAAAAATCTTTATAACCGATATAAGAAAAAACCAGCTGGTAAGGATTTGCCGGTAAGGTAAGGGAATAAAAGCCATAGCTGTTG
Source organism: Bacteroidales bacterium (assembly GCA_017882335.1). Taxonomy (GTDB): domain Bacteria; phylum Bacteroidota; class Bacteroidia; order Bacteroidales; family FEN-979; genus FEN-979. The sequence continues at coordinate 69,193 of JADGPR010000002.1, forward strand.
GTGGTGGTGCCAAGATGTGTATCGCGGATATACACATTGGCATCGATCAGCACTTCCCCGCTTGCTTTATCTTTCAGGTACCCGCTGATGGTATGCTTCACAGCAACAGTGCTTTTTTCCAGGTCCTTATCCGCCTCGTCCTTGGGATTCATCTTAAGTACGACCTGGTTTTCCAGTACAAAATAGTTGATCCCGTTTTTCTTCAATACCAGGTCTAGCACTTCACGCACGGTTTTGTTCCGTGCTTTCACGCTGATCTTCAAGTCGAGCGGAAGGCTTTGCGGGTTGTAGGAGAACAAGATTTTCCCTTCATCCCCGATTTTGCGGATTACTTCCCCGAGGGATTGTTTTTTAACTATGAGTGTGATCTTCTTTTCCAGATCCTGAGAGAAAACGGAATGGGAAATCAGAATAGAGCAGAAAAAGAAAGGATATATGAGTTTCCTGATTTCCAATGATGCCGGGATAAAGGATTAGTTACACTTGTGGCCTGAGATGTCGGTCCAGGCGCCGTGGGTGCTAATGTTCAGGTCGAGCGTAGCCTGGAGGACATGGAGGATGGATTCCGGCGACTGATGATCGAATGTGGCAGTTACAAGACAATATGAAATCACCGGTGTTGCAATGCGAAGGTTTGCATGGTACACTTTATTGAGGTCGGCGACGATCGTTACCAGCGGGGTGTTGTTGTAAATGAATCGTTGCGTCATCCACGACCTGTAATTCTGATCGGTATTGATATCTTTTTCCATCTTTTGCTGGCCGGGGATAATTTTGGCTTTTTCGCCCGGTGAGAGGAAAATACTGTTCTCTTTATGGTCATCGAAATATACGGCAACAGAACCGCTGTTGAGGATCACTTCCATGGTATTGTTGGCGGCATTGGTATTCACATAAAATGAAGTGCCAAGCACCTCCACCCGTACATTGTGGCTTATAATGATGAAGGGTTTTGCATCGTCATGTTTGACTTCGAACCAAGCCTCGCCGTTGAGTTTTACATTTCTTTTATTCCCTTTGAAGGAAGATGGATATTCGAGGGTAGCGCCTTTATTTAAAGTTACAGAAGTGCCATCTGGGAGTTTTCCTTCTTTTATGGTGAGATTTGCCTCCAGCTGTTTTTGTTCAGGATGGGTAAAGTACCTGAAAACAAAAAAAGAAGGTACCGCCAGTAAAAGAATGATTGCTGCAATCCGGAGTACCTGCCTGAAAGAAAAGGAGATGATCCGGCCATGTGCCGGTTCTTCATTCACCAAGATCTTTGCTTCCAGTTCAATCCATTCCTTGTCGGGATCCACCGCCGCATCCATCCTGGCCTGTTCCATGCCAAGCCATATCAGGCGGTAATCGTCAAAGATCTGCCTGTGACCGGGGTCGGCCTTCAGCCAGGCTTCCAGGAAAACCAGGTCGTCACCGCTGGCTTCTCCGGCCAGGTAGAGGGTGATCAGGTCGATTGGATATGTGGAATCTGTTTCCATAGTTATGCTGACGATATTACACTTAAGTTGGCACTTACCCTTAGAATGATGTAAAAATTGTTTCGTCTATATTCGTTTTTTTGTGACTCTGTGACTTTGTGACTCTGTGACTTTCTCATTTAAGGAACTCTGCCAGCCGGTTGCGCATATGCTGCAGCGCCTTCGACATCTGGGTTTCCACAGTTTTTACAGAGATCTCCAAACGGGTTGCAATTTCCTGGTACTTCAGGTTTTCATGCCGGTTGAGTATAAAGATCTCCCTGCATTTTACCGGCAACTCTTCAATGGCTATCCCGATCCTGTCCCTGATCTCAGCTTCTACCAGCCGGTCGGGCTGAACATAGGTTTTTTCCGAAAGCAGTCCTTCAATATCCAGGATTTCTTTATTGAATTTTTTATTATCCCGGAGCCAATTCAGGCATTTGTTTCGAACGGTAGTGCTAAGGTAGGTCTTAACCGGCCTGGAAAGATCGATGCTTTCCCGTTTTACCCAAAGGCTGATAAAGGCTTCCTGTGTGATTTCCCGGGCCATATCGGTATCTTTTGTAAACTGAAGCGCAAAAAAACAAAGTCCTTTGAATTCACTTCGGAAAAGTGATTCGAATGTTGCTTTATCCAGCATTTGGGACCTATTTGAATTCTGTTCTTCCAATCCTTTCAGACATCTACTTCTTTCAACCGTGTACTGAGGTCTTTCACGGAGGTAAGGCTTTCCATTAATCCCGGCAGGTATTCCGTAGAAGCAATAAAGGTCCAGATATAGGCTACAACGGCATAGATCTTACCGGTCGAAAAATTATCCACGTCAACACAGATAAAGAGTACCACGATGAAGATGATCATCAGCAAAACCTTGATGACAGCATAATCGATGGAATTCCATTTTGCGATCTTGTGCTGGGGCGGTACCATATCGTGATAATATTGATGGATCTTGGCCGTATCTTTTTCATCCACCAGCCGGTAAAGGTCTTCGCGGGTATCATGAATATTCTTCTGGAGTGTAACTACATTTCGCCGGTAAATATTGTTGATCAGGATGACAGGGAAAATTACGAAAAACGCCACGGCAGCAATCCGCCAGTCGTAAAAGAACAAGGCAATCACGCCCCCACCTGTGGCAAAGATCTGCCAGCTGACTTCCGGCAAGCGTTCCTTGAAAAAGACGATGTATTCCCTGGCCAATTCAGCCCGTGCCAGGATCTTGGATGCCGCATACCCTTGTTTCTTTGAATTTATGATCACACGCGTAGCAATGTCGGCATACATCTTCGAATAAACCCTTCCGCTGAAAAGTCTGCTCATGGTACCGCCTAAAACATTTACCATGTATATGAAGATCCAGATAAACAGAGGCGTGTAATAATTCACGGCTTCTTTGTTGTAGAAATGGTCGATCAACGCATCCAGCAAAGAACCAAAAAATGTAGGTTCAATGATCCATGCAACATTTTCGATCAGCACAAAAACGAGAACACCTGAAATAGATAATTTGAATTGCTTGACAATCTGCGTAAAGGTCATGGGGGATATCAATGAGGTTGCGAATTTACCAAATTAATCTCTGAACAGGAAATGTCGTTATATTTGATTTATCTTTGATCAACAAAACAAATAAAAAATATGCACTTCCGATTCTTTCTGATTTTCAGCATTTGCTTTTCTTTCTTATACGGCTGTCGTGAGAAGGAAAGTATTCCTGGAGTTTACCGCTATTACTGGGGCAAGAAAAACGGTTATGACATCTGGATCGTGGATGGTAATAAGGTACGGCATAAGATCTACAATTCCTTTCTCTATGGCGGAAATGAACAGCGGTATCCATTCAACCCCAAAGGAGAGATCTGGATTGACAATGCCCTTTCCTGCGAGGAATTCGAGATGACCCTGATCCATGAACTGAACGAACGTCACCTGATGGCTAAATATGGCTGGGCCTATGTGAAGGCACATGATTCCTCACTAAGGCTGGAGGTAAAAACACGCCGAAACTATGAGACGATCTGCAGGGCGCATGAAGCCTCGCTTCGTAAAGTCGGGGTAACGGATCACGACAATAATAAGGAAATTAAAGATATTCCCGACAGCATTCATCTGCAGAACATATACCGGTTGCCAGTCGGAAAGCGGAATGGGATCAGCATCTGGATCGTAGATGGGTATCTTGTCAGGAAAAATATTTTTCCGGATTTCGGTTTCAGCGGTAATGATCTTTCCTGTCATTTTATTCCTCCGAAAGAGATCTGGATAGATGGACAGATCTCCTGTGAAGAAACGGAATATTCGATCGGTATTGAGCTTTTGGAACGACAGGAAATATTAAAGGGAAAGTCTTATAGCGATGCCTATGAGGATGCGGTAACAGAAAATACCCGGTTACGCGACAAAATGGCTTTGCTCATTCAGCAGCACCCTCCACTGTATCTGCCCGACACGATCACGCGGGATAAAGGGGTAATGAAAAATGAAGAATGAAAAGTCAGAAATCAGAGGTCAGAAGTCAGAGGTCAGATCAGTGTCACCCTTCACTCTTGACATCTGACCTCAGATCTCAGACTTCAGACTTCCGACCTCCGACTTCCGACTTTGTTTTAAACGCCAATGCATATAGTTTCATCTGTTTTACCATGGAAGTAAGCCCGTTGGACCGGGTTGGGGAAAGATGTTCCCGCAGGCCAACCTTTTCAATGAAATCCATATTGGCATTTAAGATCTCCTCCGGGGTATGGCCGGATAATACCCGGATCAGCAGGTTGACGATGCCCTTGGTAATGATGGCATCACTGTCGGCAGAAAAGAAAATTTTTCCATCCTTGGTTTCGGCATGAAGCCATACTTTTGACTGGCACCCGGTAATCACATACTGATCGGTTTTATAATTTTCATCAATGACGGGAATGGTTCTTCCCATCTCGATAAGGTAATTGTACTTGTCCATCCAGTCATCGAAGAGCGAAAATTCGGAAACGACCTGTTCTTGTAATTCAGAGATTGTCATAGTTTTTTTGTGAGGCTTAAATTTTTAGAACGAAGTGAATAAAAATTTATTAGTCGAACAATCCCGACTTTTTCGGGATGGGTGATACCCGTGATTGAATATTTCAGAAAGTAAATTACCCGAACATCTGTTTTACCCTGATTATGGCTTCCACCAGCGAATCGATCTCTTCCACCGTATTGTAAAATGCGAACGATGCCCTCACCGTTGCAGGGATTTTATACCATTCGATTAACGGCATTGCACAATGATGCCCCGTTCTCACTGCGATCCCCATTTTATCGATGATAACACCTGCATCATAAGGATGAATAGTGCCGATAAGAAAAGAAATGAGGCTGGTTTTTTCCTTTGCGGTACCGATGATACGAATGTCGCCCATCGCGGTAAGTTTATCTGTAGCGTACTTCAGTATTTCATTTTCATAATTCCGGATATTATCCAACCCCAGGTTCTGGAGGTATAAGATCGCAGCATGCAATCCGTAAACCCCTTCCACATTGGGTGTCCCTGCTTCAAATTTAAAGGGCAACTCATTAAAGGTGGTACGGTCAGTATGAACCTCTTTGATCATTTCACCCCCCGATTGGTATGGAGGTAATGTTTCCAGGAATTTTTCCTTCCCATAAAGCACGCCAATCCCCATCGGGGCATACATTTTATGGCCGGAGAAACAGTAAAAATCACAGTCGAGGTCATGCATATCCGCACCCAGGTGCGGGATCGACTGTGCGCCATCTACCAGAACAGGAATGCCGTATGTATGCGCGTAGGCAATGATCTCTTTTACCGGGTTTATTGTTCCAAGCACATTGGAGACATGGGTTATGGCTACCAGTTTCGTTTTTTCGTTCACCATCTTGCGGAATGCCTCCATATCCAGTTCCCCATTCTCATGGATGGGAATGAACTTTACCTTTGCCCCTCTGTCCAGGCACATCTGTTGCCAGGGAACGATGTTCGAGTGATGTTCCATGATAGAGATCAGTACTTCATCGCCGGGTGAGATATATTGTTTCCCGAAGGAAGATGCAACTAGGTTGATGGATTCCGTGGTTCCTTTTGTAAAAATGATCTCACTGGAAGATGCGGCATTGATGAACCGCTGGACCACTTTCCGCGTTTCCTCGTAGGCTTCAGTTGCCCGCTGGCTCAGGAAATGTACGCCCCGGTGAATGTTGCAGTTATCGGTCTCATAATATCCGCTGATCGCACGGATGACCTGAACCGGTTTCTGGGTAGAAGCAGCATTGTCGAAATAAACCAGAGGGCGGTTATACACCTTCTGATGCAGGATCGGGAAGTCCTCCCGGATTTTATTTACTGGGAAAGTACCCATGTTTACAATTTACGATTTACGGTTTACGATTTAAGATTTACGAATGAAGTTATAAAGTATCCTTGACCTTTTTACTCACCACTTCACCATGTCACCACTTCACCACATTATTCTTCCGCCCGTCAAACTTTGCTCATATCAATATCAAACTCCATCGGATGTTCCGGTGTGCTGCAGTGGAGAACACATTGTTCACAGATCTGCAGTTCGCCCTGGAGGCGTTTCTTTACCATGTCTTCAATACGGAAACGCAGTTCCGGAATGGATATTTTGCCTACAATTTCATTGGCAAAGGCAAACATCAGCAGCATCCGGGCACTTTCGGGGCCGATCCCACGCTGCATCAGGTAGAACATAGATTCGGTGTCGAGCTGACCGGTGGTGGATCCATGGCCGCATTTGACATCATCCGCATAAATTTCCAGGAAGGGCTTTGAATAAATCTTAGCGGTATCTGTCAGCAGGATGTTCCGGTTGCTCTGGGTTGCGTTGGTTTTTTGGGCATCTTTACGAACAAAAACATGTCCGTTAAAAACACCGGTTGAACTTTCATCCATGATCCCTTTGAAACTTTCCACGCTTGTGCAATCCGGAGATGCATGATCCACATAAACATGGTTGTCGATATGTTGCTTGCGATCCATCAGATACAAGCCGTAAATATTAGCAGTTCCATGAGGACCGTTAAAAAGGACGCTGGTATTGTTCCGCAGCATTCCCCCGTTCAGGGTAATGAAATTCGAAACGAGTTCAGCATCTTTCTCCAGCTGAAATTCCGTATTGCTGATCAGCGTGGAGTTGTTGTTCAGATTCTGCAGCTTGTAATGATCCAGAAAGGCTCCTTCATCGAGGTGGACCTCCGTGACGATATTTGAAAAGCTGGCCTGGTGGTTATACGAATCATCGCAATGAACCAGTGAGAGCCGTGCATTTTTTCCCAGCAGGATCAGGTTACGCGACTGGAGGAAAATATTTTCATCATGCTGGATCACATTGATCAGCTGGATGGGTTTGGGGCTGTGAACATTGTCAGGGACGTAAATAAAAATCCCATCCTGGGCAAAAGCCGTATTGAGGTCGGTAAGGCCATTTTTACCAATGCCGGTATATTTTCCATAATGCAGTCCGATGATCTCCGGGTACTCTTTGAATGCCTGTGCAAGGCTTCCCAGGATCATTCCATTCCCCAGCCGGATCAAGGGAACATCTTTGGAAACATACCAGCCATTTATTTGCCCGATAATTGCGGTATCAAGGTGCGGAATGTTGCAACGGAAGATCTTAAGGGCATCCATCCCGGGCAAGGGACGAAAATGATAGTCGTATGTTTTCCCGAGCCATTCCTTCAGGTCGGTATTCCGCCATTCCTCCATCCGGTTATTCGGAAATCCCAGTTCAGCGAAGGAATCAAATGCTCTCTGCCGGAGCCGGCTGACCGGTTCAGGGTCATTTTTGAAGATCTCCTTCCGGTGTTTCTCAAAAAGGGCGATCATCCTTTCTTTTGTGATGATCTCTTTGACCTCTGTTGCCATCTTACCTGTCATTATTCCGGAGTGATTTATTCAAATTCTTTTTTGATCCAGTCGTAGCCTTTTTCTTCCAATTCAAGGGCAAGTTCCTTATTTCCCGACTTGACGATCCTTCCCTCGAAGAGCACATGCACAAAATCGGGAACGATATAATCGAGCAAACGCTGGTAGTGTGTGATGATGACGAAGGCATTTTCCTTCGTACGGAGTTTATTCACGCCATTGGCTACGATGCGCAGGGCGTCTATATCCAGCCCGGAATCGGTTTCATCGAGGATCGCCAGGGTAGGTTCGAGCATGGCCATCTGGAAGATCTCGTTCTTTTTCTTTTCCCCCCCCGAAAATCCCTCATTAACCGAACGGTTGGTCAGGTTCGACTGGATCTCGACCAGGCGTTTGTTTTCCTCCATCAGTTTCAGGAATTCAACAGCAGGAATAGGATCTAGTCCCTTGTATTTCCGTATTTCATTCACTGCAGTACGCATAAAATTCGTGATGCTGACCCCGGGAATCTCAACCGGATACTGGAATCCGATAAATATCCCTTCCCTGGCACGATCCTCAATGGGCAGCTTCAGCAGGTTCTTCCCTTTATAGGTGATCTCTCCTTCCGTTACTTCAAACACTTCCCTTCCGGCAATCACGGATGCCAGCGTGCTTTTGCCGGTTCCGTTCGGACCCATGATCGCATGGACCTCTCCTTTTTTCACTTCAAGATTGATCCCCCTCAGTATCTCTTTTCCGTTGATGGAAGCATGAAGGTTTTTAATAGTCAGTAGCATCTGAGTTGAATTAGGTACATCAGTTTATAAAGTTTATAAAGTTTGTAAAGTAAAAAGTCATCAACTATGCATTTACTCATCTTTTAACTCACCACTTCACGAGTTCACCAGCTCACCACTTTTACTAACCAACGCTCCCTTCCAGGCTTATAGAAAGCAGTTTTTGAGCTTCTACCGCGAACTCCATTGGCAGTTGTTTCAGTACCTCTTTGGCATAGCCGTTTACGATCAGCCCTATGGCGCTTTCCATGCCGATACCCCGCTGCTGGCAATAAAAGAGTTGATCCTCCGATATTTTTGAAGTAGTTGCTTCATGTTCAACGATGGAAGATTTGTTTTCCACCTGGATGTAAGGAAATGTATGTGCCCCGCATTTATTGCCCAGGAGCAACGAGTCGCATTGGGAATAATTACGTGAGTTGACGGCATTCTTCGCGATCCTTACCAGTCCGCGGTAACTGTTGTTGCCATGACCGGCCGAGATTCCTTTTGATATGATTGTACTTTTTGTGTTTTTTCCAAGATGCTGCATTTTGGTCCCGGTATCGGCCTGCTGCATATTGTTGGTAACGGCTACCGAATAAAATTCGCCCACCGAGTTATCGCCAAGCAGAATGCAGCTGGGGTACTTCCAGGTAATGGCAGAACCGGTTTCTACCTGTGTCCAGGATATCTTTGAGTTGTTTCCTTTGCAGATGCCTCTTTTTGTAACGAAGTTGAAGATGCCTCCTTCCCCTTTTTTATTTCCCGGATACCAGTTCTGGACGGTGGAATATTTCACTGAGGCGTCCTTCAGGGCAATGATCTCAACGATGGCGGCATGAAGCTGGTTTTTGTCACGCTGTGGCGCTGTGCAGCCTTCCATGTAGCTAACGTAAGCACCTTCCTCTGCAATGATAAGGGTTCGTTCGAACTGGCCGGTGTTTGCAGCGTTGATCCTGAAGTAGGTGGAAAGTTCAACAGGGCAGCGAACGCCTTTGGGAATAAAGCAGAACGAACCGTCGGTGAATACGGCAGAGTTCAGTGTGGCAAAAAAATTATCGGTATAAGGAACTACGGTCCCCATGTATTGTTTTACAAGATCGGGATGTTTCTGAACGGCTTCGCTGAAGGAACAAAAGATAATTCCCTGCTTTGAAAGTGTATCGCTGAAGGTAGTCTTGACCGAAACGCTGTCCATCACGGCATCCACGGCTACCCCGCTGAGTTTTTTTTGTTCTTCGAGTGAAATGCCAAGCTTGTTGAAGGTATCCAGCAACTCCGGATCAACCTCATCCAGGCCGGAAAGCTGTTTTTTCTTTTTCGGGGCAGCATAATAAATGATATCCTGGAAATCGATGGGAGCAATTTTCAGGTTGGCCCATCCCGGCATTTTCATGGTCAGCCAGTGACGGTAAGCTTTCAGGCGGAACTCCAGCATGAATTCCGGTTCGTTCTTTTTTGCAGAAATAAAACGGATGATATCTTCATTCAACCCTTTCGGGGCCATGTCCGTTTCAATATCCGTAATAAAACCGAATTTATAGTCCCCCTGTGTAAACGAATCTATTATTTTGTTGGAGTCGGATTCCATTGAAAATCAAATTAGAACAAATCTAAACACGCATCGTATCAATTGGAAAAACAGCGTATTTGGAATGTAAAGGTACAAATATTCCCCAAGATGGATTCCCGAAAATGTATTTTTAACAAAAGGGTGCTGGGAAAAGGGGATAGCGTTTTTTACCATTTTCGATAGCTATCGGAAATGCACATTGGGCATATTAGGAGGAGTTGTGAATTGCTTGCAGGTTGCCCTTTGAGTGCACAATAAGAAACGTAACAGGAAAAAGTCCCAGCATAGTACAACACATTTGCAAACACGCAGACCAAAAGTTCGAAAAAGGTCGCAAATTTGTCTTTATCATGTACTGTTTTTTTATTGTAAGTTTGATTAATGATTAATAAAGAAAAAAGAAAATACATCCTAGCTTTATTGTTTGTTGTTTTTGCAGGGATTACTTCCCTTTATCTCTTTAACGTCAAGCGTTATTCTCTTTTTTATAAATCAAGCTTTTCAATTAAAAATGATGGGCAAATAACAAAAATTCATATTGAGAAGAAATGCAAAGAGGATTTCGTAATTATTGCTGAAATTTCTAAAAACGATAAATTAATTCTCACTAATTCATGGCATTTAAATTATGAGGTGTTCAAAATTGATACAGGAGACGTTAATAATGACAATTCAACTGATATTTTAGTTGGAGTTATTAAATCTACTCGTTTTGATCCTGTTTCAAGAAAAAGACTTTTTATTTTTAAATTATTTGAAGGTTATATAAGACCATTGTGGCTTGGTTCGAGGGTATCTCAACCTCTTGTTGATTTTAAATTTGTAAAATGCAAATCAGAAGGAGTTGTCAGGACCATCGAATCAGAAAAAGACCAATCCTATTTGGTTGCCGAATATCACTGGATTGGTTTTGGATTGGGATTTATGCATTATCTTGGCAGGGAAAAAACGATCCATCAGGCATATAAAATTCTTAATACAAATGTATATGAACCCAAACGTCAAGGTTTTATTCATGGTACTCGTTTGCATCAGTCTCTGGGGTTGCCGGCAACCGCTCAATAAGTCAAAATTAACCCGTTTTGATGCATCTTTTGGTCCTTCAATTGTTGTTAGCAACGACATATTTCAAATACCAGGCTCGCTAGAAAAGGATACCATTTTCAATATAAATCTTAACCAGGATTTATCGGGGAAATCCTTGCCTGAGTTGAGGATCTTAAGAAATTGTGTATTCGCCCGACATGGTTATTGTTTTATGGAAGCCGATTTGAGAGGCTATTTTTCTTCACGCACGAAATGGTATGATACGTTGATGGAGAATCAGTTTTACAAACATGAAGATGTTGATTTGAATTCATGGATAACGCTTTCTGCAGAAGAGAAAGCCTTTGTTGATAAAACGGTTGAACTGGAAAAAACAGCGTTAAACAGTAACTATAAAGAAGGGAATAGCAGGAATTTAGCCAATTTACATAATGTGGTTAACCTGTTTCAGTTCGAGAAATTACCTGCTGAATTTCTTCATAAACTGGATCAGAATAATTTTACGCTGATCCCAAGTGATAAGATCCAGCTATTCCATGGATATGAAGAAAATGATTATAAGGAAATCCCGAATTTCGTCACGACGGATCTTTATTTGCAGCTTTTCCATATGTACTTTTCGTACCTGATGAAATCCATCGAAACGGAGAAACTCATTCCGATTGTAAAGAATCTTAGTCAGGGAATTTATAAAGAATGTAATAAAATTGCCATTTCCACAAAGAATAATCAATTGAAAGATATTGCTGAGTATTGCGAAGTCTATGCAGCCATACCTGATTTTTTAATTTCTGGGAATAAACAAATCATTCCTGCAAAATACAGAAATGATTTCAGCCGTGAAATCATTAGTATTAACCAGGCTCAGGATGCTACTTCTGATTTCCTGAACTATCCATTAATTGAGTTTCCTTACAGTCTGTTCAAACCCCGTGGAAATTATACCCGGACCCCGGAGCTGACAAGCTATTTTAAAGCCATGATGTGGCTTCAGCTTGCCCCATTCTGCCGGGAAGATAAAACGCAGCTGACCAGGGCCGTTTTCATTGCTTATGTTCTGAATAATGGGAAAACATCTGACGATATTGCTTTATCAACATTATACAGGAATTTATATGAACCCGTGTCATTCCTTATTGGTGAACCTGATAACTTGTCGGTTCTCGATATTGCGGATTTTATAAAGAAGGAAGGTATATTGAGTGAGGAAGAAGCAATCAATGCTAAGACCATTGAAAAAGTGGATAAGTACTTGAATCAAATAAAGGAGGCGAAGAACCGCATCAAGCCTAAAATACAAAAAACATGCACTGATAAAATCAACTTCATGCCACAGCGATACTTGGTTGATAATGAGATTCTGCAGGAGTTGGTTGATGTGAAGCCCAATGCTGCCCGGGCTTACCCGAAGGGACTGGACCTGTTCGCAGCATTCGGGGTTTCCTTGGCGGAAAACATTTTGATCAACACATACAAGGAAGGGGAACAATGGGTGAAGTATACTTCAAACTTAAAAGAACTGAAGGGGAAATTTGCTGATTACAAGAGCTGGAATAATGCAGTCTATAACAAATGGCTGGATTGTTTGTTTACATTAAATTCAGGAGATAAAGACTATCCTTCCTATATGCAGACCGAAGCCTGGGGTAAGAAAAATTTGAATACTTCACTGGCTTCCTGGGCTGAACTTAAACACGATGCGATCCTGTATGGTGAGCAACCGATGGCTGCAGAGTGCGGAGGGGGCGGACCTCCACCGCCAATTGTTGTCGGATATGTGGAACCCAATCTGAAATTCTGGAAAAAAATAATTGAACTGCTCCAACTTACAGAAAATATGCTGGAACGGAACCAGCTTTATTCTTCCGATATACGTTTAATAACAAAAAGTACACGGGAAGAGGCTGAATTTTTACTTTCCGCTTCCGAAAGAGAGTTGAAAGGTGAACAATTAAAAGAACAGGAATATTGGACCATTAAAGCAATCGGTGCAAGTTTTGAGAATCTGTCCTTATCAATTGTTGAGCCTAAGAAATACTTACAGAATTGGGAAAATGTCCAGGGGCCGGATAAATCAGTCGCTATTGTTGCAGATATTTATACACGTAATGTCGACTTTTGTCCTAAAGACGGAATCCTCCATGTTGCAACTGGAAAGGTTAATGATATTTATGTTATAGTAAATATCGGAGGATATCTTTATTTGACCAAGGGAGCATCATTCAGTTATTTTGAATTTGTTCGTCCACTTGATGTCAGGCTGACCGATGAGGAATGGCAGGAAATTCTTGAAAAGAAAGAAACTCCGTCCTACCCGGTTTGGATGGAGGATATCATGTACCGGGATCCGAATAAACCGAAAGCAGATGAGAAAGCATTTTATAGTTCGGGATGTTAGGTAGATACGTTAATACCTGTATTTTTCTTTGTTTGATGAGTTGTTCAGGTTGTCATGATACAAATAAGGACTCACTTAAAATATGCTTTACCGGTGATTTATTGTTAGACCGGGGTGTCAGGCAAAGAATTGAACATTCAGGTATAGATACGATCTTTTCAAATGTTTCATCCTTATTTCAAAGTTCAGATGCAGTAATTGCAAACCTCGAATGCGCGGTAACTTACAGGCAGACTCCAATTAATAAGAGATTTATCTTCAGGGGGGATCCAAAGTGGTTAGGTTCCTTAAAAAATGCCGGTATTACGCATTTAACCATGGCAAATAATCATATTTATGATCAGGGCAGGGATGGAATAACAAATACCTATAAGCAATTGATCAATCATAAGTTAATTCCGATTGGCTTTGGTTATAAACATGCTGAAGCTTGCCTCCCGGTTATCATTAAAAAAGGGAAAATACAAGTGGCAATCTTTAATTCTGTTTTTATGCCATTGGAAAATTTTCCTTTCCTTCCCGATAAACCCTGTATCTGCCAGGCTGATCCGGATGAACTGGCAAATGCAGTTGCTGATTATAAATTATCACATCCCAACACTTTTGTAGTTGTCGTCTTGCATTGGGGTTTTGAATATAAGGCAGTACCTGAGCCAAGTCAAAGAGCCGAAGCCGCTAAATTGATTGAATCCGGAGCAGACGCAATTATTGGGCATCATCCCCATGTTATTCAATCCATCGAATTCATCAAAAAGAAACCTGTGATCTATAGCCTGGGTAATTTTGTTTTTGATTCCCAGAGACCGGAAGCATCACAAGGCTTAATTATTCAGCTGATGTTTTCAAAAAATAATATTTCAATCAAAGGATTCAGAATAATAATCAGGGACTGCATTCCGGTAATTACAATGAGAGATGTCAAGATAGAACATGGGATGCGGAGTTTATAACAATACGTAGATTTGTTTATTCCTTACGGGAAAAGGTTTCACCGGGTTATTTTTACCTATTGACATTATTTCCCTATGGGAAAATTTTTCAAATGATCATTATCACAGTTTTTATTACGGACATTCTGAAAGATGAGAAAAACAATTAACCGGTACACATAATTTTGAAAGAGAAATAGGGGGTGCGGCGGAGTTGCAAACTCCGCCGAGCGCAGGTCGAATAATTAATAGGGCAAATTATCATTATTAACGTGGAATCCCTTCGGGATTTAATATGATTATCCGCAAGTTCAGATGAGTTAACCAAAAAAAATCCGAATTTTGCAGAAAAGATTCTATGTACACCAGGAAAGAAAAAAATACATCGGGGGAAAAGAAAGAACGTACGGAATTGTCGGAGTTGGGTGAATTCGGACTGATCGATCATCTTGCAAAAAATATTATTCCCAAGCATGCCGGCACAGTGAAGGGTATAGGGGATGATGCTGCTGTGATCGACACCGGGAAGAACTTGCTGCTGCTCTCCACCGATCTTCTCCTGGAAGGCGTTCATTTCGACCTTACCTACATGCCCTTGAAACACCTGGGTTACAAGGCAGCCGTTGTGAATATCTCCGATATTGCCGCCATGAATGGCATCCCCAAACAAATGACCGTATCGATTGCCGTTTCCAATCGGTTTTCGCTGGAAGCCATTGAAGAACTGTACCGGGGAATCCGGATGGCATGCGATAAATACAACATCGACCTGGTGGGAGGAGATACCAGTTCGAGTGTTTCCGGATTGCTGATCTCAGTCACCATTACCGGGGAAGTCGCCCGGGAAGAGATCGTGTACCGCAACGGTGCAAAAGAAGGCGACCTGCTCTGCGTTACTGGCGACCTGGGTGGAGCCTATGCCGGATTGCTGATCCTGGAACGGGAAAAACAGGTATATAAAGCCAACCCGGAAATGCAGCCGGAACTCACAGGCTATGATTATGTACTCGCCCGCCAGCTGAAACCGGAAGCCCGCACCGACCTCCGTAACCTCTTCAAAAAGATAGGAGTATTGCCAACTTCTATGATCGATATTTCGGATGGACTTGCCTCGGACACGCTTCACCTATGCCATCAGTCAAAAACCGGATGCAGAATCTACGAGGAAAAGATACCTATGGATGAGGAAACCAAAAGGCTTGCCCTGGAGTTTAATATTATTCCGACAATATGTGCCCTGAGCGGCGGGGAAGATTATGAATTGCTCTTCACCATAAAACAAACGGATTATGACAAGATCCGAAATGTTCCGGAGATCACAGTCATTGGACACATTACTACTTCCGGCGATGGACAAAATCTCATTACCCCCGACGGGCAAACGGTAAAACTCACTGCCCAGGGATGGGATGCGTTTAACAAGAAGTAGTATGCCAGGATCCCTGAACAAATATTTCTCTCACCTGGAAACTATCGTCAGGAATTTGCCTCAAAAACCGGGGATTTACCAGTATTTTGACGACAAAGACCGCATTATTTATATCGGGAAAGCAAAGAACCTGAAGAAACGGGTGAGTTCCTATTTCAGCAAAATCACTTCCATCAGCGGAAAAGTGCAGATGCTGGTCAGGAAGATCGCCGATATCCGGTATGTTATTGTGGATACGGAACAGGATGCGTTTCTCCTGGAAAATAACCTCATCAAAAAATACCGACCGCACTACAATGTTGCTTTAAAAGATGATAAAACATTTCCGTGGATCTGCATCCGGAATGAACCTTTTCCCCGGGTTTATTCAACGCGCCATGTCGTCCGCGACGGATCCATCTATTTCGGCCCGTATGCAAATGTGAGGCTGATGCATACCCTGCTGGATCTGTCACGCCAGTTGTATCCTCTCCGCAATTGTAACCTCAACCTGACCGACAAGAACATCAAAGCGGGGAAATTCAAGGTCTGTCTCGAATACCACCTGGGGAACTGCAAAGGCCCATGCGAGGCGCTGCAAACCCACGAGGATTATGACCTTTCCATTGCATCCATCAAGGAAATTATCAAGGGAAATCTCCAGACCATCAACCGGCAACTGAAGGAGCTCATGCTGGAATATGCCGGAAGGATGGAATTCGAGAAAGCCCATCTTATCAAGGAGAAATTAGCATTGCTCGAAAAATTCCAGAGTAAATCCACGATCGTGAACCCATCCATCAATAATGTAGATGTATTTTCCATCCTCCCCGATATCACAACGGCATACGTGAACTTCATGAAAGTGATGAACGGTGCGATCATCCAGGTTCACACCATTGAACTGGTCAAGAAACTGGATGAAACGCCGGAAGAACTGCTGTCCATCGCCGTTACCGATATCCGTCAGCGTTTTGAGAGCCAGGCGCCGGAGATCATTGTTCCGTTCATGATTGAATATGAATTCCCCGGGGTGACCCTTACGGTTCCCAGGATCGGCGACAAGAAAAAGCTGCTCGAGCTATCTGAGCGGAATGTGAAATACTACCAGCTGGAAAAGGAAAAACAGAAAGAACTGGTGGATCCCGGGCACAGTTCCAAACGCATCCTGGACCAGATGACGAAAGACCTGCGGATGACCGAACCACCGGCTCATATTGAATGTTTCGACAATTCGAATATCCAGGGAGCATACCCGGTGGCATCCATGGTTTGTTTCCGGGATGCAAAACCGGACAAGAGCGAATACCGGCATTTCAATATCAAGACAGTGGAAGGCCCCAATGATTTTGCGTCGATGGAAGAGATCATTTACCGACGCTACAAACGGTTGCAGGAGGAAAATTCCCCATTGCCGCAACTCATCATTGTGGATGGTGGAAAAGGCCAGTTGAGTGCAGCGATGAAAAGCCTGAAAAAACTCGGTCTGAACGGTAAAATGACGGTGATCGGAATTGCAAAGAAACTGGAAGAGATCTATTACCCGAATGACCCGCTCCCTATGTACCTGGATAAAAAATCGGAGACCCTTCGCATTATCCAGCAGATGCGGGATGAGGCACATCGTTTCGGGATCACCCATCACCGGAGGAGAAGGGATAAAGGAACGATCAAGGCGCAACTGACGGAGATCGAAGGCATAGGGAATGCCACTAACCAGGTTTTATTAAGGAAATTCAAATCGGTGAAGAACATCCAGGTTGCAACCCTGGGTGAGCTGCAGAAAACCATCGGGAAAGCGAAAGGGAACGTGGTATATCAGCATTTTCATCCGGAAGAAAAGCCATAAAAAATTTACGGACAAATGTTTCTCGCAGATTTTCGCAGATAAGACGCAAATTTTCGCAGAATGGATTCCTTTTCATAACACTCATCTTATCCTGCATTAAATTTTGATGGTTTCTGCGTGAATCGGCGATTAAATCAGCGAAAATCTGCGAGAACTTTTTTTTTCCGTTTCATGTTCCAAAGCACAAATACCCCCCAACCCAGGAAACACCCTGCAACATCGGCGATGAAATCGTAAACAGAACACTGCCTGCTGGTAATCAGCGTTGTTCCCTGCAACCATTCTGTAAGTCCCCCCAGGAAAATGCCAATATTCAAGGCGATGAACACTGCCAACCGGTATGCCGGCTTATTGCGCAATTGTTTCAGGAGACCGAGGAGAAGCAGGAATACCAGTACCGCGAAAAGAAAAAGGTGTACCAGTTTATCCGGTTGGAAAAGATCAAGGTACGACGGAATGTGCGGGATCAAGGTTCCCGGGATGCAGGTCAGCACAAGTATGACGGCAATCCACAAGATTCCCGGAATGTGATATTGAAGAAAATTCTTCAAAGAGCGAAGTTTCTTAAAAACCAGGATCATCCCCCGATAAGGGTTGAATAATCCGCTGCTGAAAGCAATTTACCGATCTCGTCCGGATTATTGATCTTAATCCGGATCACCCAGCCTGCTTCATAAGGATCCTGGTTGAGAGTCTCGGGTTTTGCAATAAGGGCATCATTGAATGCAAGAATTTCCCCGCTAACAGGCATATACATATCCGACACCGTTTTCACGGCTTCAATGGTTCCGAAAGATTCGCCTTTCTGCAGGATCTCCCCTACTGTTTCCACTTCAATAAATACGATATCACCCAATTCATGCTGTGCGTAATCGCTGATCCCGACAACGGCTTCATCACCTTCTGCTTTCAGCCATTCATGATCTTTTGTGTACTTTAAATTTCCGGGTACGTTCATAAAAATTTAGATTTGGTTATTTGAGCATCAAAAATAGTCTTTTTTGGAAAACCCCTAAAATCTTTCTCTTCTGATCTATCATCATTGTGCCAGCGTGAACCTCAGTGTAAGTCCGCCTGTAGTGTTTGAGGTCCGGTATTGGTTTGAAACATAGGGCGAGTTAATAACTTTAGTAAAATAGAACCGGATATTGAACCGTTGGTTGAGGTTGTAATCGACAGTGAAGTTGATTGAGGTTATCTGCTGTCCGGTCGAGATCTGGTTGATCGCTTCATCGATCCTTCGCAGCATTGTTTTGTTACGTCGAATCGAGAAATCGGCTTTGATGTTCAGGTCGCTCGAATATTTGCTCTTCTTTCCGGCCATCCCGAGGGAGATAAAGGAAAGACGGATATTCTTGAAGCGGTATCCCAGGCCCACGATGAATTCATTGGTGAAGACTTCGGTGAGCTGGTTGTTAGCAAAGCTGAAAGATAGGTTCCGTGACCGTTTCCATTCGATAGAGGACAAGAGGCTGTTTACCCAGCCCATATCGAATTTAATCAACGGGTTGAACTGCTCGGTAATGGAAACCACACCGATCCGGTTTTTGGGAACATAATTGCCGGCAGCGTCAAATGCTGTAGGATATCCATCCTGTTCTTTGTAATAAATGTCCGAATTGAACGATCCTACAGAATAGGTCGACAAATAAGCATGTGAAATGGTAAAGGTCCGCAAGTATTTTTTTATGGAACGAATCTTTGCCAGTCCATCGTAAGTGATTCTCCAGTTCGGCAGAGGAAATCTGGGAAATGCGCTCAGACCGATCTTTGAAGGATTTCTCCCGGAATAAGCCGCCAGGAAAGCCGTATTGAGAACTTCCTGGTCGGTTACCCCGTAGCCTAATGGGTACCCTGTGGTATCCGTCTTTCCTGCCGACCATGGATTCTGGGCAGAATAACGCTGGGCGATCTCCAGTCGGATGAATTTCATCCTTTCAAACAGTGGGGAGATGGTGTTTTCCCCATTCTTGGCAAAACTGGTACCAATCATGATATACGACATAGTAAAGGCACCATTGTCCTGAGCCGAGAATTGGCCAAACCCGCCGAGGGCATCTGTATATTTATAAAATTCCGAGTGAGACCGGCTATAGGTACGAATGGCGTTGATCTCGATTTTCAAATCCGGGAGCGGCTCAAGCGAGGCTGTAAGCGACAGGTTATCGTTGTACTTGTTGAAATATTGTTGGAACAGCATGGAGTCCCTTGAAAACCAGGCTTCACCACCAGGACGGATATCCTTTTGGCTGCCGAATATAAAACCGAGGCCCGGAGCATTGTTTGTCCAACTATTGCCCAGAGCGACAGGAATGGGGTTAAAACCCGGGATAAGGGTACCTTCGCCCATCGTATAATTGATCCCTACGGAGCGGACGCTCATAAGGATCCTCAAGGCTCCATCCTTAAGAAATTTGCCGAAATTAAACCCGGGAGTTACTTTTTTCAGGCTGTCAATTTTTGCCTGAGATTTATCCGGTTTATTTTTCGACGATTGGTTTGGATTCTGTTTCCCTGAAGTAGTATTGGCCTGGAGGATTTTTTTAAGATAAGGCACCTTGTTGTAGATATTGAGCAGGTTTAATCTCCCGTTCAGCACCTTGGTGCTTGAATTCTCGATGGTATTGCCCAGGCGTGCCTGGAGGGAAATCGGGCTGGCCGTCCAGTGGTAGTTGGCCTGATATCCTGCAGTTACCGAGATCCACTCGAGATATGGGATCTTGGAAAATGGAAGGTCATAAGTTCCGGAAAACTGCTGGTTATAATTGTTCATGGTGCCGAATGAAAATATCTGATCCCATACCTGCTGCTGGTTTGAATGATCGATTTTTCCTGGGGGCTCGTTCACATAAGCGGCGGCGTTCGCCACAAGTGTAAATTTGAGTGCTTTTGAAAAATCATACTTCAGATCATAAACCCTTGTCCAGTCCCACCTCTTGATATAGAAGGTCTCCATAGGGATATCGGCAATGCTTTTATTCCTGAATTTCCGTTGTTCGAATTCGCGGTTCATATCGGTACGGAATGAGAATGACCGGGGCAAGTAATAGAAATTGAAATCGGAGATCAGCCTGAGGGCCTTGTGCCTGGTGAGTGCTTTTGTTTTGGAAAAGGGAATAACATTTTTAGGAACTGCCGCATAGTTGTAACCGATTCCTCCTGTATATTTTTTCTGCAGGTCGTATTCGATATCCGGATTCCGTTGGAAGACCTCGGAATAAGCATAACTGATGTTGAAATTCTCGATATCGTAGATCTTCGCTTTTTTTTCCCCTATACGGTCTTTCCTGACATTCATGAGGTTGAAGTTCTTTCGCTGTGTATATTCTTCCGATAAGGCACGAACCGAATCCTTCTGGCTCTGCGAAGTATAGGTCTTCAGTTCATCTTTAAAAAGGATATCAGGATTGAGGGGGTCGTATTTTGGAGTGCTCTTGAGCAGGGAATAATCGAAATGCATAGGAATACGGATGCCCGACTTTTCCGGGAAGAATTTCCCAAGTTCAAGGTCGGTATCAAATCCAAATCCCATTGTGGATTTCATTTCCCGCTGGGTCTGTTTCTGTTCGATGGTTCCGAAGCCATCGCTCATGTAAGAACCGGTAAGCTGAACCCGTCCGAGATCGGCAAGGTCGGCAGCGATTCGTGCTGTTGCAGCCCATCCTCCGCTTTTATTGAAATCTGTAAGGCGAAGTTCATCCACCCAGATCTCCGCACATTTCGCCTGTCCATCATCATTGATTGACTGGGTGGTCTTTTTAGGATTCCGGACCCCGATCATGATGGCTTTTACATCGCTGATGGTAGGAGAGCCGACCACAGTAATATGGTTGTTACCATCATTTTCGATGAAGGGAGTGGAAGTAGTTATGTTGTTCCCGGGCGATCGCATTGCAATGTTCCGGTCCTCTTTGACCTGCACCAGGCGGTCCAGGTCGACGTTAAAAGCATTGGCATCGGGCCAGATCGCATCCGGATTGGTGGAACTGGTACCCCAGGGCGTGAAGGTCAGGGGGATTTCGTACTCATAATAGTTTAAGGTAAAGTCGGATCCTACGCGCATGAAAATGGTGAGGTCACCGTTCTTGACACTCTGGCTGCGGATCGACTGTTCAGCATGGACGAACATCTCCAACCTCTTGAACTGGCGAAAATCGAATTCGCAGGTTTTGAAGGCGGCACGTGCATCCCCATCCACCAGGTTACAGGCCTTCAGAACCATCGATTGTTCGTTTAGTTGTTGTTGGTTGGTAGATCCCCAGTTCGTTTCCCGGGTGATACCCGGCGGAATCACATAGGGGATGGGCTGTTTGCTTCCATTTTCTTCAATGCTTACCGTAGCGATGTCGAAGGTCGTCTGGTTCTGGTTGTTGTCAGGGATGTATTCACCCGGCTGAAGCAGGTCGTAGGCATATTTCCTCCATTCGCCCCGTGAAAGTTCAAGAGTGGCAAAACGACAAACGACATTCTTATTAAAACCCTTGAAAAACATACGCAGGAAACGTATGGAAGTAAATCCCTGGATATTACCAACCGTTTTATCAGGAGTCCGGATGGGGATCTTGAACTGGAACCACCTTACACTTCCCCTCGATCCGTCGGCCAATGGGATATCGATCGCACGGTAAACATTCGTGATGTAATTTTGCCCCGGCTTCATTTTATCGGGGCTCAGGTGAACGACATACTGGTAATAGCGTTCGGCCTCACTCAGGGTATTGTCATGATTGATGTCTTCCACGTTCGGGAGGGTGGTCCCCATAAATTGGGAACCTTCAGGAGAATTTCCTTCAACGCCGGCATAGTTCTTATACCGCTCGAGAACGCTGGAATACTGGTCCTGGCTATCGTAATCGGTTCCACGGAAATAATGGAAATCATCGGCCGAAGGGTCCCGGAGCGCCAGTTGGTAGGCTTGTGAATTTACCCCGTAGAGGCCGGCAATTTTTTGCAGGTAAGTTGAATCGAAAAATGTCCGTTCATCGTTATCGCTTAACCCGTCATATCCCACATCCTGATACTGGCGTGAACCCGGAGAGTTATCAAATGCATCCACCAGCGCCTGAACGGAAGGAACTCTTCCCCATATTGTCGTATCCACATTGGTAATTGTTCCAGAAGTAGGTAACCCGTTTTCAAAGGATTTCCTGCCATCACGGAGGATATCTTCCGAAACATCACCCAGGTTGAAATACAGGTCGCCGGAGATGGTGGAATCTTTTGAAAATGGATCCATCATCCAGAATTCGATATATTGGATATTGGTAGCGTCAAAATCGGTGGATTCGATTTTCCGCATCATGCCTCCCCAACGCGTCTCAGGGAACTGGAGCAAACCGCCGCTGGCAATCCCTTTCGAGAAGGCCCCGGGTTTGACATCGTAATTGTATGGCCCCCGATCAGCAGGATAATAAGCCAAATTTAAAACGGCAAGGTTAACCGGTACCCCATTCAGGGGTTGTTTATTTGGAAAAACCTCAGTTTCCCATACCTGGCGGACCTCGTTTTTGGAAAGTTCAGTGTTGTTGACGTTTTGCGGGATCAGGTTCTGGTTCTTGTCGTAAAATAAAGGATCTATAATGTACCACGACAACTTTGACCGGTTGAATCCGTATGCTAGCCCTGTTCCGGAAGTGCCTTCGGGGAACATTGCAGGAGAAGTTTGTCCTTGCGGAGTACTGGCCAGGAACCAGGTTCCATAATTTTTCAGATCGATGGTGGAACGTGCACCTTCAAAATCATCGATGTAGGAAGTACCGGTGCTTCCGATGGATTTGGAATGGCCCGGGATGAACTGCGCAAATTCTGCATCCACTGCTATCTTCGAGATGGTCTTTGTGTGAATAAATGGAAGCATATCAACGATCCGGGTGATGAGCCTTGACTCGGTCCGGTAAGTGAGACTCAATCCCCACATCGTGTTGGAGATCGGTTCGTCTCCATAGTTGACCTTCTGCGTCAACGGACGTTCATTGAGGTTGAGAATGGTCCCGCCGATGATAAAATCCTTGTTGATCTTGTAATCGACATGAGCACCCATCAACCGCTTGGTCTGGATATTGAACATCTGGGTGCTTTCCATTGAAATATTGATCGGAGTACCTGAATTGAGGATCCCTTCGTTGATGATCCGTACTCTTCCGAGTGTATAATCGACCGTATAATCTACGTTCTCCGTCAGCTGAACCCCACCGGCTGTCACCCTCACAGATCCCTGAGGAACATTCAGCGCATTGAGAGAGATCTCGGCCCCGGTTGTGGATTTTAAAAATCCTTCAAGGACAAATTTGTTCTTATCGGGATATTGTTTTGCCATAGTACGGGTCACCGTGTATAAGGAATCAAAACAATATTTGGTTGCCAGTTCGAGTGAATGTGTTGGATTCATCGGGTCATAGATAGAATCCCTTAGGTCCTGTCCGAAAGGCTGGAGGACGGTAAAGAAGATCCTTCCGTTGGAAGCCTGGATGGTTCCTCCCTGGGTGGCTGCACCATCGAGAAAATCGAACATCCCGTCGGAGGGAGGATTGCCCTGTTGATTAAGGTTGTCAAAGTTCATAACCCGTAGTAACGGAACCCCGCTGATCCTGCTTTCGGTGATGTAAGCGGTAGGAACACCGTTTTTATTCCCGGAATAGAGGATGTTTAAATTGAAATCCTGGCTCTGTACCTGGTATGCGCTTAAGGAGTAAACGTTTTTCATCATCAGGTTCCACATCGGGATCCGGGTATTCAGGGCAGTACTTTTCAGTAGCTTCACAACGAGGCAGGAAGGACTTTTGATCCCCCCGTCTGCAAACTCTCCTACCTGGTAAACCGTGTTATCTCCGACTACCACGTATTGGTAAGCTACAGCGAGTACCTGGTCGGAGTTCAATGTCGTATTCAGGGAAATGAACCCCAGCTTGGAATTAAAGGTATATTCGGAGGGAAGAAGTTTGCGGGCACTTTCCACTTTTTCGAAATCCTGGCCGGCAGTAAGATTGAAGTTCCGGCTAAGATAGTCGCTTACTTTGTTAATGTCCCTGACATAGGTTGAATCTGTATGATTAGGCATGATAACCTGGAAGATGTCATTGGATTTATTTGAAGGATTGATGCCACCGGGAGTGCCATGGAATCTTGTCTTGTTGAAAGGATCATTTTCACCAAGGTCCATAAAGGCAACGATGTTCCGGTTATCGGTGACGGCGGCACCGACATTGGTCACCCATACTTCCATACGTTGGATGGTGATGGGCGAGGAAACCACAGGGAGTGTTTTAAGTGCAGCTTTGTAGTTACCGCGGAATTTTTGAGCTACGAAGAAATGCCGGTTTTCTTCATATTCATCGGCATGGATTGAAAACTTCGTGGTTTGTGCATTTCCCTGTACGGTAATGTTCTTGGTTTCGCTTTTCTGCTGCGAATAAAGGGCTGTCACGGTAACCCTTCCGAAGCGCAACTTGGTCTTAATCCCAAAAAGGCTCTCGCTACCCCTGATCAGGGTGCTGTTAAGCGGGAGGTTCACATCCCCGCCTTCTATCAGCTGGATGATGTCATCTTCCTTTCCCTCATATTTCAGCTTTAATTTATTCTCAAATTCGAAGGTTGCTTCTGTGTTGTAGTTGCACTTGAATTCGATCTTATCGCCGATCTTGGCGATCACATTCATCTGGATCTTCTCGTTGAAATCGAAGTTCGTTTGCCGGCGCTGGCGTGTGTTCAGCATCGGATCGTCGCGGCGGTTGGAAACGAGCCCGAAGGTTATCTCCGCCGAACCCTGGGGACGAATGTCAACAGTGTTATTGCCGAAGATGGTTTCAAATACCTTTCCCCCGATATGCAATTTCGGGATGACCCCTTTGTTGTTATCGATGCTGGCAGCTTCTGCCCGTTCTTTCCAGTATCTCTGAAGCATCTGCCTGTTATCCATCTCCTGGAATTCCTCAAATGTCATGGTTTCCGGAACACGGTAGGTCATTTTCCCGATCTTGTAGACCCTCACATACTGGTGCGTCACCGGGTCATACTCTATTGTTGTCTGGAGGTTGGATGGGTTTTTGAGGTACAAATTATTAGAAGAAGATCCCGGAGTGATGGATTCTTCATTGAAGGGATAACGCAGTTTAATCGTATCCCCTTTCGGAATGCTGTCGGGGGGCAATCCGGGAAAGGAAGCCACATCATTTTTAGCGTTGCCCGGAATAGAGAAAGCGTAAGAATTCCCGGCCAGGAATAGCATCAGGAAGACATACCAATGACAAAGGATGTAACTATTTATTCTCACTAAATCCAGAATTCATATAAACAATATGCGAGAAAAAGCAGTCACAGGACACGCTCTTTTCTTATAAAATTTTCAAAGCATGCCTGATCAGTTGTTCCACCGGTAAAGTCGAGCCTTCTTTCTCGATAACTTTAATCAGCGCTTTCTCGGCAACCAATTTTGAAAAGCCGAGGATTATCAATCCTGATAACGCTTCATCTTTCTTTGTATTGTATCCGCCCGGCAATTTTTCAAAGGGCATCAGGTCCTTCGAAAGTTTGTCTTTCAGGTCAACAATAAGGCGCTGTGCAGTTTTCGAGCCGATGCCTTTGATGCTTTGCAGCAAGGGCGCATTTCCCTGGACAATGGCCTGGGCGATTTCCGATGGTTGCACTGACGACAAGATCATCCGTGCAGTATTGGGCCCTACGCCGGAAACGCTGATGAGTTGGCGGAACAGCTCCCGTTCATCGGCTTCTGCGAACCCAAAAAGGATCATAGCATCTTCCCGAACTACCATGTGAACCAGCAACATGCAGTGTTCATCCTCTTTCAGTTGCGCATAAGTATGCAATGAAATATGCAGCAGGTATCCGATACCGTTGGCTTCGATCACCGCATAGGTGGGGGTCTTCTCTGTTAATCGTCCTTTGATGAATTCGTACATCTTACTGTTGTATTAATTTCAACCTTGTTCGTAAGGCAAAAGTAAGAATTTATCATAGACGAACTGGCGAGTTGGCGAACTGGTGAATTGGTGAGTTTTTTCTGTGGAGATCTGCGATAATCAGCGAGAAACCTTTATACGAATGTTTTTTTCACCGCTAAGAAGCAAAACCGCTAAGGTCGCAAAAGAAAACAGATCATAATTCTATTGTGCACTATGTGTCTATTGTGGTGAAGATATTTCTTTAACCGCAGAGAACGCAAAGTTCAACGCTAAGGCCACAAAGAAAATTAATTGTAAATTTTAAAACCTCTCATCCAGCATCCAGTATCCAGAACCTAGTAAACTTTGTTCTCCTTCATCGCCTGCTCCAGTTCCCTGTAAGAGATCGGTTTGGCGAGGATCCTTTTTTCACGGTCGAGAAGAAACATAGTGGGAGTGGCAAAGATGTTATATTCATCTGACGATACGCTGGTAAAACCTTTCAGCTCACAACCATTCAGCCAGTTGAGTTTCTGCTCACGAAGAAATGATGTCCATTCACTGCGACTGGTATCCAATGATACAGTCAGAACTTCCCAGCGCTTTGGTTTCTGTTTGTCGTAAAGATCCTTCAACTGCGGCAACATCTGGACACAATGTCCGCATTCACTCGACCAGAAGACAAGTAAGGTATATTCAGATTTGATCTCCGAGAGCCGGATCGGTTTTCCCTTCGGATCCGGAATTGAGATATCAGGGGCAACTTTCCCGACCGAGATCTTCTTGAAATTCTCCAGTTTCTTCTGCAATTTCGTTTTCCGGGCCTGGTCCTCACAGGAAAAAGGATCCTGAAAATTATCGGCCATATAAGTGATCACCGCATCGAAATGGTATTTGTCAAATCCTCCAACAAAATAATCCAACAGGAACTTATACACATCGGCATTCACGGAAGCCCGGCTGAGGATAACCGTGACTGCCTTGATAAATTCCGATTCCAGCTGTTTCTGATTATACTTGTTATTGCTGTAAAGCGACAGGTACGAAATGGCCTTGTTGGCCCATGCATTGCTATGCAGTGATAGAGTATCTTTGAAATTCACGTCGTCCAGGAAATGTTGCTTCAGGTAGGTAATCCGGTCTTCTTTGGTCAATCCTGAAGGAAGAAAGGGCGTTTGCTGAATCCGGAAGATCCTGATTGCATAGGATCCGGAATAAAGGGCAGAAAGGGAATCGAGAGTCTTCGCTTCGGATCGCTGCAGATGTTCATATTCTTTTGCTGCCTGTAAATAAAAAGCGTCATATTCGGGATAGAAATCGAGGAGCGGAAGCAACAACTCAAGCTTTGCCTGCACTTTCCGGTCATATCCTAAAAAATAATAATAAATCTTGTTTTCAATGGAGGAAAGGAAAACGGTGCTATCAGCCGTCAGATTTCCCCTGCAGGCAAACTCAATATTTTCATTGTTCACCACAAGGTCAAGGAAGTGGTCTTTATCAATTGAGAACCTGTACAGTCCTGTCGGAGTGGCCGGACCCAGAGTATAAACGAAATGGCCCGATGCATCGCAGGTTACCGAATCGAACCGGTTGACTTTCTCTCCATAAAAGCCGGAGAGAAAGACTTTCTTTCCCCCGGCATTTTTTATTTCCGCGTGAATGGATCGGATGCCTTGTGAATACGACGGAATAACCGACAGCAACAGAAAATAGAAGAGGATCCTTTTCACCGGAATGTATTCTTGTTAACCGTTATTTATTTTTGTAAACATGATGCACCTTTACAATTTCAGGCGGACCAAGAAGTTCGGTCAGCTTGGCAATCAGGGCATCACCTCTCAGATTTCTACCGATGATCTTCTGATCCTTATCAAGCAATACATTGGAAGGGATTGAACTGATGCCATAAAGTTTTCCTGCTGCATTCCCCCAGTAAAGTAGATCGGAAACATGGGTCCACGTGAGTTTATCTTGCATTATGGCTTTTTCCCATTTTTCTTTTTTCCGGTCGAACGAAACACCCAGTACATCAAACCCTTTTTTATGGAAGCCGGCATAAGCCTTCACCACATTCGGGTTTTCAGCACGGCAGGGACCGCACCAGGATGCCCAGAAATCGACGAGCAGGATGTTTCCTTTCAGGGAAGAAAGTGCGACCGGTTTCCCGGTAGTATCATTCATGGTAAAATCGACGGCAGGCTGCCCGATCTGAACACGCTTTAAAATACCAACTCTTTTTGCAACCGCTTTGTAGTAGAAGGAATGAGAGAGCGTGGTATCAAAAACGCCCAGCAATGAATCGAGTTCCGGAAGTTCGAACCGGTAGGAATTGCGCACGATGAGCCAGGGTCCTGCAGATGATGCAGGATGGTCTTTTACCAGGTCGACAATCAGTTTTTTCATCTCTTTGTCAAAGGCATTGAACTTGTCATCCAGTTTCTTCATGGTAGCAGTATCCTTCAGGGAATCTGCCTTTGCATATACGGGATCCATAGCATTGATCAGCTTCTGGATGCTGTCGTTGTTTTTATTGAATTTCCTGAAAAGATCCTGGCTTGCCGATCCCGTCACTTCAAGCAAAACGGTACTGTCGGCATGAACAAGCAGTTTGATGTCGGAATTTTCAAGGAAAAAAGGAAATGCCATCTCTTTTCCTTTTATCGTAAGATTCCAACGGTCGGGGGAATCAACTTTCCCCTTGAATTCAAATTCGCCATTTTTCACTATGGTCGAATCCATCGTGACCCAGCCGGTACTATCCATTTTCTGAAGGTAAATCATTTCTGCTTTAGTTCCCTTAACGACTCCTGTTATCTTATATTGGTTTCCCTTTTTTCCAGTGCAGGATAATAGAATCGCTGCAACAGCGAACATTATAACGATTTTTTTCATTTTTTTTCCGGTTTGAATAATTTTAACAAAAGTAAGATTTTCCGAGGAATTAATAATTCCCTATTTTTACAACGAAAAACCATTTACCATGAGACCATTCAAAACGCCTGCTTTGATTATTTTATTGTTTCTCTGCAATTGCTGGATGTATGCCCAGCCTGAGAATAAAATTCCCGGCCCGTTGAAATATGATATTTCCCGTGAGCCTGTTTTGTATACTGTTGGATATGCGCATTTGGATACCGAATGGCGGTGGGACTATCCGGAAAC
>JADGPR010000064.1 GCA_017882335.1 Bacteroidales bacterium
GATCGGATAAACTCACTTGTTTACCTGGAATGTCCTGTCACCGTTTTTCAGGAAATTCACAATTTGCCTTGCCGCACCAATGCCTGCATTGATATTGGCTTCTTCCGTCTGCGCACCCATTTTCTTGGGTGTAAAGAAATAACGGCCCTTGTAAGTCGCTTCGAATTCAGCTTTATTGGTGGGTTCCACATCCGACAGATAAGAAAAATCTTTCCGGTCTGCGAAGAGTTTAAGCAGGTCTGCTTCCTGGATCACCTCGGCCCTGGCTGTATTAACCAACACGGCCGGGGAAGGCATTTTGGATAACAATGTGTAATTGATGGACTGCTTTGTCTGGCTGTTGGCCGGAATGTGTAATGAGATGTAGTTGCAGGTACTGTATAGTTCTTCGGCAGAGGCAACGGCCGTTACCCCGTCTTTCTCAATCTCATCTTTGGAAATAAAAGGATCGAATGCAAATATCTTCATTCCGAATCCATGGGCGATCCGGGCAACATTCTTCCCTACATACCCGTAAGCATGGATACCGAGCTTCTTGTCTTTCAACTCAAAACCGGATTTTCCATTGAAAAAATTCCGTGCATGGTACACCATCAACCCAAGTGCCAGTTCAGCAACCGCATTGGAGTTCTGGCCGGGTGTATTCATAGCACAAATTCCTTTTTCGGTAGCTGCCTGCAGGTCAATGTTGTCGTATCCTGCACCGGCCCTGATGATGATCTTAAGATTTTTTGCGGCGTCAATTACGGCTTTATCGGCTTTGTCGCTCCGGATAATAACCGCATCCACATCGGCAATTGCGCTGATGAAATCATTCGGACTGGTGTAATTTTCAAGCAGGACCAATTCAAACCCGGCCTCTTCAATGACCTTCCGGATACCTTTTACGGCAATTGGGGCAAAGGGCTTATCTGTAGCAATCAGTATTTTCGTCATATAGTTTTTCTTTAGGTTTCTGATTCAGGATGAGTTTGCTAAACATTTGCCTTTTCGAATTCATTCATGCAGTCGATCAGCGCCTGGACGCTTTCTATGGGTAAAGCATTGTAACAGGAAGCGCGGAAACCGCCAACCGAACGGTGACCCTTAATTCCGAGCATGCCTTTGGACTTTGCAAATTCCATAAAGGCATCTTCTTTGTCTTTATACTGTTCTTTCATGACAAAACAGATGTTCATCAGCGAACGGGATTCTTTTTCAACCGTTCCGACGAAGATCTTGCTGTTATCGATCGTATCATAAAGAAGCTGTGCTTTTTTCTTGTTCATTTCTTCCATTTTTACCATGCCGCCAAGGTTCTTGATCCATCTCAGAGTCTCAAGGCAGGTGTATATGGCAAAGCAGGGAGGTGTGTTGAAAAGCGAACCTTCCTTGATGTGGGTCTTGTAATTGAGCATGGTCGGGATCGGGCGATCCACTTTGCCAAGGATATCTTCCCGGAGGATCACAAAGGTGACACCTGCCGGCCCGAGGTTCTTCTGGGCTCCGCCATAGATTATCGCATATTTGGAAACATTAACCGGGCGGCTGAGGATATCGGATGACATATCGGCAACCAGTGGAACCGGGCTGTCGATGTCAGAATGCAATTCGGAACCGTAAATCGTGTTGTTTGTGGTGATATGGAAATAATCGGCATCAGCCGGAATTGTGTAATTTTTCGGGACATAGGTGAAATTCTTATCAGAAGAAGATGCAACAATATCGACCTGTCCGAAAAATTTGGCTTCTTTGATGGCTTTCTGGGCCCATACACCGGTTTCGAGGTATGCTGCTTTGGTCTTCAACAAATTGTAGGGAACCATGCAGAACTGAAGGCTGGCGCCTCCACCAAGAAATAAAACATGATAATTTGCCGGTATGTTCAACAATTCCTTGAACAGGGCTACTGCTTCGTCAATGATGGCCTGAAAATCTTTGCTGCGATGCGAGATCTCGAGTAATGACAGGCCGCTTCCATTCAGATCAAGGATCGCTTTAGCTGAATTCTCGATTGCAATGCGTGGCAATATGGAAGGTCCGGCGTTAAAATTGTGCTTCTTCATAGAGATTTAGTGTTAAAGTGTTAGATATAGATTTATGTTGTTGATGGTAGTGCCGAAGAAGAAAAAACAAAGATAAAGTAAAATAGCAGTAAAAATCAAATATTAAAATGAAAAAATATGGGGATATACCACCGTTATGGGGGATTTACCTGTTCCGGGCATCTACACCTTCCACGAAATTCCACCGGCCGTTTTCGAAGATGAAACCGTCATAAACATCCCCTGCCGGAACGAGCATCTGTCCCTTGCTTTCCGTTGACTCAAACGTGACAATCCGGTCGCAAACAATCATGGCGATCTTTGAACTTTTCTCTTCGAAAGTCCTGCTTGAGGAATTCCACTTTTTTCCCTTTGAGAGAAACTGTTCATTGTAGCGCAGAACCATGGCGGCAACCGATGAATATTTGAAGATCACACGTTTGTTTTCGCCATCCTTATATTTATTGAATATCTTTTTTCCGAAATGAGGAAGATTCTTATCATCAAAATAAAGGATTTCAATGACCTTCTGCATCTGCACAAGACTTGTACCTTCCCATCCAAGAAGGGTATAGATCATTTCTGGTCCCGATCTTTCCGGGATGATCTTATAATATAATGCGCCATACCAATAACCTGCGCCTAATACGCTATGCTCCGGGTCAGGAATGGAATCGGAAAGATCCCTGAGCTCAATGATCCTGAAAGTATTTTTGCTGCTTTTCTCCGGGATCTGAAGAAAACAAAAGTACAGGTTTGAGCCATTGGCAATGGGAAGGTTCCAGTTATAGATCCGGAACTTTTTATCCGGAGAGGTCATCTTTGCCAGTTTCTTCAGGGAATCGAATGGATAGGTAAAGGATCCCGGCAATCCGATGGCTGTTTTCAGCGTGTTCCGGAAGAGGGAGTTCAGGGATTGCCTGACGGAATCATTGCTGGTTTTCTGAATATGCCGTTGAATGGACGACAAGGAATCTTCCAGAAGCGATAAATTCATTAGTCCCTGTGATCGCAGGGGAAATGAAAACATTGTCAGAAAAACGAGGAAGCAGGCCAGGCGGCGGGTTATCATGGAAGACATTTATAATATAATGTTCAAATTTAGTAAATCTTTTTAGTTGGCGAACTGGCGAACTGGTGCGCTGGCGAGTTTATTCTGCGAAAATCTGCGCTTAATCTGCGAGAAACATTTATACAAATATTTTTTAACCGCAAAGCCCGCAGAGATTTAAGCAAAGTTCGCAAAGAAAATAATTCGTAATTCGCCTGCCTGCCGGTAGGTAGGTAATTCGTAATTCGTAATTAATTTGGGCGTTCCCCTTCGGGTCGGGCTTTCCGTTCCAAGTCCTCGCTCATTCCTCGCTCCGGGCTTTCCACTTCAATCCCTAACGCAGTGTGGGTTAGGTTGCGAATTGTCATTGCGAGGAGCGAAGCGACGAAGCAATCTCCTGTTGTTACAACAATCCATTGTATTGCGAGGGATTATAAAAGAAAATTTCAATAAAACTGAAGATGAACCAGTTACAAAGTGGTTCAAGAATAACCCGAAGGACTTAAATATGAATAACCCCCGGTGAAACCGGGGGGAAGCCACACACCCAAACACTCAAACCCTGAAGGGGTTTAATAATTATTCCGGAGATTGTGTAAATGATAATATTCAACCACTTCGTGGTTGTTGATTTTGTCGACCGCCCGCACCCCGCATTTCATGCGGGGTTATTCACATTAGATCCCTTCGGGATTTGGCATTACGCATATAGTTGCGATGGTTTACAAAAGGAAGTTTTAACTAAACTGAGAATGAATCAGTTACAATGTGGTTCATCAGTAGGCACATAGTGCCGAAGCAACCTCCATTCATAGCTGGCGGATTGACGAGCTGGCGGGTAAAAATTAGCGAAATAGCGAAAGGCGAAAAGCCATTTTACCGCAAAAAAGCAAAGACGCAAATAAATCGTAAATCGGTCTTCGTAAATTCATTCGTAAATCGTACTTCGTACTTGGAATTGGTATCCTTGATTCCACTACTTTTGCAGCAAAGATAATCAGGATGAAATGGAACGGCAGAATTGAATCTTTTGTATTTCTTGGTAATTTCCTCAGGGATTTTCTTGATGAACAGGGCAGGAGGGAAGATCCTTTATTTTCAGAATTGGAAGTTGCAGTCCGTCAAGCCGGAGTGATAAATCAATGGTTTGTCCGTGAGTCCGTCGAACAAGCCCTCCGTGCATGGAGTTTAAACCTCAGGAAAGAAGAATTGGAGAAGTGGCTGGAACCTTATGCTTCCCAATTAACAGACCATGCTCCCGACAGGAATGTGGCCGTGATCATGGCCGGGAATATTCCATTGGTCGGGTTTCACGATTTTCTTTCCATATTGCTTTCCGGGAACCGCTTCACCGGGCGGCTCTCCTCCGATGATACGGAACTGCTCCCCGCACTGGCCCGGATACTGGTTCATTATAATTCAGAATGGGAGGGGCGGATTACTTTCACAAAAGAGCGTCTCACCGGGTTTGATGCCGTCATTGCTACAGGCAGCAACAATTCTGCTTATTATTTCAATTATTATTTCTCGAAGGTTCCTCATATTATCAGGAAAAACAGAAATGGGATCGCCATTCTTACCGGGGATGAAGATGAACAGGAGTTGTCGGGATTGGCAGATGATATTTTTCTTTATTTCGGGTTAGGGTGCAGGAATGTTTCCAAGCTTTATTTTCCTGCGGGATATGACGTTGAACCTTTGTTCAACGCTTTCCAACGCTACATCAATTTTTCAACACATCATAAATGGATGAACAATCATGATTACTACCGGTCGGTCTTCTACCTGAATCAGATTCCCGCGCTGGATAATGGTTTCGTGCTTCTGACAGAGAATAAAGCGATCGCTTCCCCGCCGGCTGTTATTTATTATGAATATTATGCAAATCCGGATGATCTCTCGGATCAACTATCACTGCAAAAAAATGAAATCCAGGTTACGGTTTGCAAAAACGACATCCATCTCTCTTCCTGCCTGCCGGGGCATGCACAGGCACCCGGATTATCGGATTATGCCGATGGGGTCGATACCATGCAGTTCCTGATCGGGCTGCACAAATAATTTTCCAGCCTATATTGTAGGTTATTCAAATAAAAATCTTTACTTTTGCACGCTCAAATTGAAAACCATATCTAAAATGAAAAAAGATATTCATCCGAAGGAATACAGACTGGTTGTCTTCAAGGATATGTCGAACGACTATTCATTCGTCTCAAAATCGACAGTACAGACTAAAGAAACCATCGTATGGGAAGACGGCGTCGAATACCCATTGGTAAAGCTCGAAATCTCCCATACCTCACATCCGTTCTATACCGGGAAAATGAAACTTATAGATACTGCAGGCCGCGTTGATAAATTCAAGAGCAGGTATTCAAAGCATATTGAAAAGAGAAACAATCCGGAATCCTAAAAAAACTTTCCATATATCTTAGCCTCCTTTTTTATAAAAAAGGAGGCTATTTTTTGTCTGATTATGCAATAAATCATAACTTTGCCGTTATTATTTCTTCCGCCGAAAAATCTCTGACGTACCTTAAAACTTTGAACGAACATGAATTATATCCTCTTTGATGAAAGTAATGTCAGGACAAACCTGCTGCCGCTGACCTTCATGCGCCCGGTAGGTGATATAAGGATAGGAATTCTGACGATCCGTGAAAAATGGGAGAAACGCCTGAACGCGAAAACATCATCTCTTACGGAAACGTACCTTTCAAGAAAATTCCCCATCCTGAAAGAGGATACCAATGTTCTTATCAACGGTTCGGTATGTCCCACTGAGGAGATCATTGAACTGGTGAAAAAGCTGGGACCCGGCCAGACCATCGTCTCCGGTGACACCATTATTGCATTGCATATGACGGCAGAGGAACTGGATAACCCGGGCGATCCCTCCATCGATGGGATTGAAGAGATCGAAGTGAAAGAACGTCCTCTCCAGGTAAGTCACACGTGGGAGATCTTTTCCAAGAATGATTTAGCGATTCGTGACGATTTTGAATTCCTGACCAAAGACAGAAAATCACATCCCATCAATAAAACCAATGTTGTTTTAGGACATAATCGCGTATTTCTTGAGAAAGGAGCAAAAGTAAATTGTGCCGTGCTCAATACCACGTACGGGCCAATCTATATCGGCAGCGGCGCTGAAATCATGGAAGGCTCTATGATCCGTGGCCCCATCGCACTCTGTGATCATGCACAGGTTAAGATGTTGGCCAAAATATATGGTCCTACGACCATCGGCCCATATTCACGCGTTGGAGGAGAAGTTAACAACTCTGTGATCTTCGGTTATTCAAATAAAGCCCACGATGGTTTTCTCGGACATTCTGTCATTGCGGAATGGTGTAACCTGGGTGCCGATACCAACACTTCAAACCTGAAAAACACCTACGATTGTGTCAGGCTCTGGAGCTATAGCAAACAAACCTTCATCAATACCCACCTGCAGTTTTGCGGGCTGATCATGGGCGATCATTCCAAATCAGGGATCAATACCATGTTCAATACCGGAACAGTCGTTGGCGTGAATACCAATGTGTTTGGTTCAGGGTTCCAGCGTAACTTTATTCCTTCCTTTACCTGGGGAGGTACTACCGGCCATTCCAGTTATAAACTTGATAAAGGACTTGAAGTTGCTGCTGCTGTTTTCAAACGGAGGGGATTAGAATTTGATGAAATCGAAAGTGCCCTTCTGTCTGACGTTTACCGTCTGTCATTAAGGAACAAACGCTTCTAACCATTCCTGTTCACTGATTTTTGTCCATTTCCGGGTTTCTCATTCTTGGCATACATATTGACAATCTGGGATTCTTTTCACTCTCATGACCATCCATGACATTTTGACTTTATTTGCATGAAAAACCCTGTGAAAGCACAAAACCTGTATCTATCTGATATCCTTGATCCCGAAACAGAATTTATTCCTCTTTTATCCTCCGAGGATGAAGAAGCCATGAATTCGGAAGAGATCCCCGAAATACTCCCGATATTGCCATTGCGTAATACGGTACTGTTTCCCGGTGTGGTAATTCCCATCACCGTCGGAAGAGATAAATCGATCCGGCTGATCAAGGACTTTTATAAAGGTGACAGGATCATCGGTGCTGTTGCACAGAAAGATCCGGGTATAGAAGACCCTGAATTCAGCGACCTGAACCTCGTTGGAACTGTTGCCTATATCTTGAAGATCCTGCAGATGCCAGATGGAAGCAATACTGCGATTATACAAGGGAAACGGAGATTTACCATCAATGAGACTGTACAAACCGAACCTTATATCAAAGCCCGGGTTACACCCTTCGATAAACCCGCTGGAATCCCTTCAGATAACAAAGAATTCGCAGCGCTGATCTCTTCCCTGAAAGACCTCGCCATCCAGATCGTCAATAAGTCGCCAAACATTCCTTCAGAAGCAGCATTTGCCATTAAGAACATTGAAAGCCCTGCTTTTGTCGTTCATTTTATCTCTTCCAACCTTAACATCGAACTTTTAGAAAAACAGGGACTCCTGGAAGTGACCGACCTGACAGAAAGAGCCAGCATGGTACTCACCTTTCTCACCCGGGAATTGCAGGTGCTGGACCTGAAACAACAGATCCAGAGCAAAGTTAAGATTGATCTCGACAAACAACAGCGGGATTATCTTCTCAACCAGCAATTGAAAACGATTCAGGAAGAACTCGGGGGAAACCCGAACGCACAGGAAATAAGTTCACTGAAAGAACAGGCAAAAGATAAAAAATGGTCGAAGGAAGTGGCGGAGATGTTTGAAAAGGAGTTAAACAAGCTTCAACGCATGCACCCGGCAGCAGCAGAATATTCGATCCAGGTCAATTACCTGGAAACCCTTGTTCAGCTTCCCTGGGGTGAATTTACAGACGACAACCTCGACCTGCATCATGCCCAGATAGTACTGGATGAAGATCATTTTGGGCTCGAAAAAGTCAAAGAACGTATCTTGGAATACCTTGCCGTGATCAAACTGAAGCGCGATCTCAAATCTCCGATCCTTTGCCTTGTTGGGCCACCGGGAGTCGGAAAAACTTCACTGGGAAAATCCATCGCACGTGCGCTGGGGCGGAAATACACCCGCATGTCGCTCGGTGGCCTGAGGGATGAAGCTGAATTGCGCGGACATAGAAAAACATACATCGGCGCCATGCCCGGCCGGATCATTCAGAGCCTGAAAAAGGTAAAAGCAGCCAACCCGGTTTTTGTGCTGGACGAAATCGACAAAGTGATGGGCATGAACATCAACGGAGATCCGCAAGCTGCCTTGCTTGAAGTATTGGATCCGGAGCAGAATTCAGCTTTTTATGACAATTTCCTTGAAACGGAGTTCAATCTTTCCAGGATCATGTTCATTGCAACAGCAAATACACTCAGTACCGTTCACCCTGCACTACGAGACCGCATGGAAGTTATTGAACTGCCCGGCTATCTCCTTGAGGAAAAAGTACAGATCGCGACACGTCACCTGGTTCCGAAACAAATAGCAGAACACGGACTGAAAAAGAACCAGCTTATCTTCAGCACAGATTTCCTGCAGGAGATCATCGACGATTATACCCGTGAAGCCGGGGTGCGTACCCTTGAAAAAACAATTGCAAAGATCATTCGGAACAAAGCAAAGTCAATTGTTACGAATGAGAAATTTAAAAAGAATCTGTCGCACCAGGATCTTCGTAAGGTGATGGGTCCACCCATCTTCCAGGCTGAAAAGGCAATCAACAATGCTATCGCCGGGGTTGTCACAGGGCTTGCATGGACTTCAGTAGGAGGGGAGATCTTATTCGTGGAAGTGAGCCTTAGCAAAGGAAAAGGGGAGCTTACCCTGACAGGAAACCTGGGTGATGTGATGAAAGAATCTGCTTCCATAGCGCTGGCTTACCTGAAAGCACATGCGGTTGCATTCGGGATTAAGCCGGATGTTTTCGGCAAGTGGAGTGTTCATATCCATGTCCCGGAAGGTGCTACTCCCAAAGACGGACCTTCTGCCGGGATCACCATGTTTACAGCCCTTGCATCTGCGTTCACCCAGCGGAAAGTAAGGGAAAAAATGGCCATGACAGGAGAGATCACACTGAGGGGAAGGGTTCTTCCGGTGGGCGGAATCAAGGAAAAGATCCTGGCAGCGAAAAGAGCCGATATCAAAGACGTCGTCCTTTCAATCGACAATAAAAAAGAGATCGAAGATATTAAACCGGCTTATATCAAAGGCCTGACATTCCACTATATCGGCGAAATGACCGAAGTGAATAACCTGGCATTGCTGAAGAGTAAGGTGAAGAACCCGATCGATTTTTCTTAATTCAGGAAAATAGGGTTATTCGTTTTTGATGCATCTCACAGAATAGGCACTTTCAGGACTTGAATAACTACGCCATACTCCAGCATCGAAAATAGTGAATTGTCTTATCATCAAACCATCAGGCCTGTATGTCCACCAAGTACACCTCTGTGTAAGATCCATAAAACTCCATCCATAAGAACCCTCATTGTATGCACCACTTCCCCTTGCAGAAAAACCAAAATCATCTGTTCCATCATTAAAATACCAATATCCTGGATCAGAACTTTTCAATTTGTTGCTTATTATTCCTCTGTAATGATAAAAACCGTACATTGCTTCATTCGAGTCCATCCCTGCTGTAATTTCAAGTTGTACCCAATCATAATCTGTAGCTACGTGCCAGTTATTTGGACATATTCCCTTGACAGGTTGACCATATAGGCTACTATCAACATTCAATGCTGACAGACTTGTGTACAGTTTACCGTATTTTTCACTGTTAGCAGGATCATTATCATAATCAAAACAGTATTTTGAATTATGTGATAATACGATAGTATCAGATTGATATTTCAGTGTCGTTGGTGAATTTTGTAGCAGGCCAACTTCGATATTATTTTGATCGCTACCCATAACTTTGAAATTGGATTCTGTACTTTTACACCTTATCTGTATTATGTATAAGCCCATGGGTCCTATCGATAAATCTATCAGACTGTTGCCTGCATTGCAAAAAACATCAGAATGTGATACTGTCCTTCCTGCTATATCGTAAATATTGATCTTGAGTTTTTCTTCCTTCGACAGATGCACAATTATTTGTAGTTTTCCTACCATATTAATTGACTCCTGAAAGTTAGAACCTATTATTTTTGGTTTACCAGCAGGTTGACCATCAGAATATCGAGTAGTTTTCATGTTTTCCTTTAACCAACATTGCGAACCGATCTTTACTGTATGATATAAGTTTCCATCCACATCCATAACTGTACTCGTCCCGCAGTCAAAAGATTGGGAGTTAGATAATAGAAAACAGAGAATAAAAATCGGTAAAAGTAACTTTTTCATGATGTTTTATTATTCAATGACGATCATCCTTCTCGTTTCATTGAATTTTCCTGCTTCCAGCTTGTAAAAATAGATTCCCGGGGAAAGGTTTTTTCCGGTTATTGTATAGTTGAAGATGCCGGCATCATTTTGCCGGGTAAATTCAGGAAGGACTTCCCTTCCGTAAGAATCCATCACTGTGATGCTGACAGAAGAAAGCACCGGCAACTGGTACTTTATGGTTGTCGTATTTTTGAAGGGATTTGGTTCATTCTGGAAAAGACGGAATCCGGTATTGTCCGGCAAAGGGTTTATTCCCAGTGTTGTCGTAGCTTTCTTCAATAAGATATTCCGGTAGGGATCGAAGACAGGATATGCAGGTTCCTTTGAAAAAACGAATTCGAAAAACTGATGATTCGTGTCATGCATGACCCGGAGCACTGTATCAGTTGAATCGGTGAATACCACCCGTACCTGGATGGGCATCTTAAAGAAAACGGCGTTTGTCTGCGTCTGTGACAATAAAAGCTGCAGGTTCCATTCTCCTGCTCCTATATCCTGGATCTCATACGAATTTGAATAGATCGGGTGATTTGGCTGAGAGAGCCATTCATCAAAGAACCAGCCCAGATCTGTCCCGCTGATTTCATTTGCTTTGGCAATAAAATCGGGTGTAACCGCATTTTTAAACATAAAATTCGTATCCGTTGCATAAGCCTTGAGCAATTGGAAGAAGGCACTGTCGCCGATCACATATCTCAATTGGTGAAGAACACAGGCGCCTTTATCATACACCACGGCTGAATTGTAGAGCTGGTTGACAGCAGGAGTATGAATCGCCCATGATGGATTGTATATCGCGAATCCAGGGTTGTTAGCAAGGTAATAGTTGGCTTGCGAGTCAAGGTGGTTCTTATAGGCCAGATTCCCGCTTTTGTGCCCGAGCCATAGCGATTCACAATAGGTTCCGAAACTTTCATTCAACCAGATATCTGCCCAGGTTCCGCAGGTAATGAGATCACCGAACCACTGATGGGAGAACTCATGGGAAACCAGTCCTTCCTGCCAGCCATTGGTGGTCAGGTTGATCATCGTCTGGTTTTCCATGCCTCCCCAGGGGAATAAACCGTTCAACGTGGCAAATCCAATTTTCTCAAATGGGTATTCCCCAAAAAGACTGGAATAAAAGTCGGTCATTGTTCCGATAGCAGCTTCAATGGAATCCGGAATCTGCCATGATTGGAAATAAAACCGTGCGGGAATGCTGTCGGCCGGATGATATAACTTATGCCAATAAATAATATCCATTGCGAAATCGGTCTTTGAGGTCATCGTCATGAGGTAGGTCGCCACCGGGTCTCTGCTGATCCAGTGATAATAGATGGTATCACCTTGGATTAAAGAATCTGCAAGGCTTCCGTTCGATCCCAGTTTGACATTCAGCGGAACCTTTGCCGTGAGGTCAAGAAGGGCTTTATCCGATGGACGGTCCCAGCAGGGAAACCATTTGCGTGCACCTTCAGGTGGAGTATCGGTGAAAACAAATCCTCCATTTGAATAAACGGCATGATCCGCCACATTTTTATGATGATAGGCGATACTTATACTCACTTCATCTCCGGGCTGATAAATATGTCCCAGCATGATGGTTAGGGTATCTGAATTGTGAATAAAGCTGCTGGCTGCTCCCCATACAGAATCCACTTCGATTGAAGTGTTCACCGCATTCAGCCGAATGGAATTCAAGGCGGAATCTACTTTAAAAGTGATCACCTCTGTCGCAGGAAAGGCTGTAGAAAAAGGATTCGGATAACAATGATAAAGATCCACATTCAGGCGGTACTTCAAAACATCATAGGAATGCTTCATGTAAAAATGAGCAGTATCCACGGGCTTCATGGATGATCCTGTACCGTTGTTTTGTGCCTGTATTCCTGCGAATGCAAGAACTGCTAATTCCAAAAGGATGTACCTGATCCTTCTCATATTTTAAAGCCGATAAACGTGATCCAGATTTATTTCGTGATGATCATTTTCTGGATCTGTCTGTATTCACCTGCCTGCATCGAATAGTAATAGATACCCGGTGCAAATATTGAACAATCAACATTAACCCAATGTTTTCCCTGGACAGCATTTTCATCCAAAGGAGAAGTAATGATTTTCCCACTGATATCCATGATATCGAGGTGTATGTGGCAATCATTCTTCAGTTCGTAAACGATCTTTGTTGTATTGGC
This sequence comes from Bacteroidales bacterium, assembly GCA_017882335.1. Lineage (GTDB taxonomy): Bacteria > Bacteroidota > Bacteroidia > Bacteroidales > FEN-979 > FEN-979. The sequence goes on from JADGPR010000064.1 coordinate 12,664, forward strand.
TACCGGGTTGGGAATATTCTGGTAAAGGTGGAATCCTTCCAGTTTTTCAGGACCGGAAACTCCGAGGACGGTGGTTCCCTGTTTCAGGACGATCTCATTATTGGGGTCAAAATAGAAATGGATAGGCGTTTTGTTGAACGTCCATGTAAAGATTTGGTTGTTTGCATCATTCATTACCCGGAAAGTTGTATCCGTAAGATCGGCAAAGACCACCCGGAAATTCAGTATCATCCGGAAGAAACCCGAGTTGGTCTGTACCTGTGAAGCATGGAAATTGACGTGCCACTGGCCGGTTCCGAGATCTTCAAAATTGTACTTGTTCTGGTAAACGGGATGGTTGGGCTGATAGATCCAATCGGCAAAATACCAGTCATAATTGGCCCCCGATACTTCATTGACCTTTGCATTAAAATCTGCAGTGGTGGCCGATTTGAACTTCAGGTTGGTGTCGGCGCAATAGGCCTGCATCATCTGGAAGAAAAGGGTGTCGCCAAGAAGGTAACGAACCTGGTGAAGTGCGCATGCAGCTTTCTCGTAAGTAATTTGAAAATTGAACAGGATCCCGACCGGCGGCGTATTGATGGCCCAATCAGGAACGGAAATGGCCCAGCCAGGATTATTGGCAATATAATCTGAAGCATCGTTGTGGATATCATTAATGTATCCCGAATAGCCTCCTGTTTTTTCGATCCAGAAAGCCTCCATCCAGGTAGCAAATCCTTCGTTCAGCCAGATATCGGCCCAGGTGGCACAGGTGATCATATCCCCGAACCATTGATGGGCATATTCATGGGATACGATACTTTCATACCAGCAACCAGGGCAAAGGCTGGTCAGTGTCTGGTTTTCCATCCCTCCCCAGGCAAAGTCGCTGTTGAGCGTGGCAAATCCGTTCTTCTGAAAAGGATGCTCAATGAAATTCTGTGAGTAATAGGTGGTCATATCCGGGAGGATGCTTTCAATGTAATAAGGGCTTTCGCCGGCATTATAATAGAACCGGAGCGGAATGCTATCGGCCGGATTACTCAGTTTATGCCAGTAAACGATATCAAGGTTGTAATTCAGCCGTGCTGTCATAACCATCAGGTAGGTCGCCAAGGGTTGTGCGCTTGCCCAATGGTAAGTCAGGGTATCTCCATTGATGATCGAATCCAAGAGCGCACCGTTGGAACCACACTTGGCAGTTGCAGGTACCTTGATGGTAATATCGAGAAAGGCCTTATCCGAGGGTTTATCCCAGCAGGGAAACCAGTGGCGTGCACCTTCCGGTTCAGCATCTGTAAATACATGGCCGCCGGAAGCATTAAAAGCGCCGTCGGTGATGTTATTATGATGATAACAAACCCTGACCTGCAGTTGTTCCTCTGGATTGTAAGTCCGGTTGAGCTGAATGGTGAGAATATTTCCGGTATGGGTAAAGGAAACTCCCGCCAGCCTAACAGAATCGATGGTCAACGAAGTATTAATTGCATTCAGTTTGATGGAATTTAGTGTGGAATCGACTTTGAGCAGGATGGTGGTCTTCGCGGCAAAATTTTTCGGGTATGGACTGAAAAAACTATTATAGACATTCAGGCTCATCGTATAACTCAAAACATCGTAGGTATGAGTAGGACCTAATGTAAGGGTTTCTTTTAATGCAGAAAAGGATTCCTGGCTCATGGCCGATTTTTTTTGGGAGCAATAATAAGCTCCGCTTTCCCTGGTTTCCTGGGATTGTACCAATGAAGAGGTGAAGAGGCTAACGAGGCAAAGCATGATAATTTTTTTCATAGTGTGGGAATGTTGAGGTTTCAGGAAACAAAGTTACATATAATTAATCATACTTTCCAGTGAACCCGGCCAATGAAAATTCCTACATTTGTCACCGGCAAGAAGTTATAATCAAAATGCAGAGATTCATTTTAGCTTGTTTCATTTTAGCAATGATAACTGGTTGCTCCACGCAATCTGATCAGGATGTCGGCAAAACCGTTTTCAGGTACAATGAGGCAGCAAATATTACTTCACTGGACCCTGCCTATGCACGTGACCAGGCAAACATCTGGGCCACTCACCAGGTTTATAACGGACTGGTTCAACTGGGTGAACACCTGGAAATCATGCCCTGTATCGCAAAATCATGGGATATTTCAACGGATGGCAGGAAATACATTTTTCATTTAAGAAAAGATGTCTTTTTCCACGACAGCCCGGTGTTTTCTGGCGGGAAGGGCAGGAGGGTAGTGGCAGCTGATGTGGTATATAGTTTTTCAAGGATCATCGATCCGAAAGTGGCTTCACCAGGTGCCTGGATCTTTAACTATGTAGAAAAAACCGGTGACAGGTTCAGCTTTTCTGCGCCGGATGATTCAACCTTCATTCTTCATCTGAGACAGCCGTTTCCTCCTTTTCCCGGGATATTAACAACCTTATACTGCTCGGTAGTTCCCCATGAAGCGATCGAAAAGTATGGAACCGATTTCCGCAAGAACCCGGTTGGCACAGGCCCGTTTAAGTTCAGGATGTGGAAAGAAGGAGTGAAGCTCGTCCTGGTCAAAAATCCAAACTATTTTGAGTTTGACCATGAAAACAGGTTGCCTTACCTAGATGCCGTTGCCATCACGTTCCTGGCGGATAAACAATCGGCTTTTCTTGAATTCGTAAAAAGAAAACTGGATTTTATGTCGGGGATCGATCCGGGTTATAAGGATGAACTCCTGACACGGGATGGCAGGTTGAAGCCTGAATTCAATGGGAAGTTCAAATTGATCGCCCAACCTTACCTGAATACCGAGTACCTGGGTTTTTTGGTGGATCCGCAAACAGATGCGGGGAAAAACAGCCCGTTACGCCTGAAGAAGGTAAGGCAGGCCATCAATTATTCCTTTGACCGGCGGAAGATGATCGGTTTTCTCCGGAACAACATTGGAACGCCCGGACTTCATGGCATGATCCCGAAAGGGATGCCTTCCTTCGACTCCAATTCAATATATTACGATTATAATCCTGAAAAAGCCAGGAAACTTCTTGGTGAGGCCGGATTCCCAGGTGGCCGTGGCCTGCCTGTGATTATACTTTCCACCACTTCTGATTACCTGGATATCTGCAAATACATTCAATATAAAACAGGAGAAGTAGGCATCGAAATCAAGATCGACATCTCCCCGCCGGCAGCATTAAAGGAAATGAAGGCACAGACAAAATTACCCTTCTTCCGCGCTTCATGGATTGCCGATTACCCGGATGCAGAAAATTACCTATCGCTCTTTTACGGAAAGAATTTCTCTCCCCAGGGGCCGAATTATACACACTTTTATCAAAAGGAGTTCGATGTCCTTTTTGAAAAAGCAATGGCATGTACGAATGACTCTGCCCGTTTTATCTATTATCGTAAACTTGAAAATATCATCATGGACGATGCCCCGGTGGTGGTTCTGTATTATGACCAGGTGTTACGGTTTGTTCAGAATAATATTGAAGGGATGGATTCGGACCCGATGAATCTGCTAACGCTGAAAAAAGTTCGAAAAAAGTGACTTCGGATTTCGGATTTCCGATTTCAGTATTCCACCCTCAATTCATCATATGCAAGTTTAATGAATGAAGGAAGCTCTTTTTGTACCTCTTCATATCGCCCCATCTGGTGACTAATATGTGTCAAAAAACCCTGTTCCGGTTTTAGTTTTTCAAGTATCGCGACTGCCTCCGACAGGTTGAAATGTGAATAATGCTTTTTCTTCCGCAAAGCATTGATAATGATAACCCTTGATCCAGCTATCTTCTTCATTTCTTTTTCAGGAATATCGATGGCATCCGTGATGTAGGTGAGATCACCGATCCGGTAACCGAAAACGTAGTGATCTTCAAAATGAAGCACATTGACAGGGAGGATCGCTAAGCCTGAAATGTCAAATCGCCGGTTCCCGATCAGATGAAGATTGATCTCGGGTACTCCCGGGTATTTATTTTCCACAAAGGCATAGGAAAATTCATTTTTGATGACCCGTTGTACTTCATCTGATGCATATACCTCAGCAGGCCGTTGAAGAATATAATTGAATGCCCTCACATCATCGAGTCCGCCGAGGTGGTCTTTGTGAGCATGCGTGATCAGGATGGCATCGATCGACCGGATATTTTCCCTGAGCATCTGTTGGCGGAAATCGGGACCGCAGTCGATGATGATGCGTTTCTCTTTGGTTTCAACCATGACGGAGGAACGCAGCCGTTTATCCCTGGGATCTGCCGACCGGCAAACATTGCAATCGCAGGCTACGACAGGGATTCCTTGAGATGTTCCCGTTCCAAGAAAAGTGAGGACCACAGAAATTGATGATTGATGTAAATAAGTTGGTAAAGGTACGAAAGGAAACTATTCCCTGCTATTCCGCTCTTTAAACTCGCTGATCAGTTTGGCAAAGATCTCTTTAACAGAAGTTATGGAAGTTGCCTTGAAGGCATTCGAACCGGCAAATGCATAGCCACTGTTGAAATTACCTTTTACGGCGTTGATCAGGGCAGTGATGATGCAATAAGGGCTGGAGGTAATATCGCAGGTTTTAATGCATTTAAAGGGGCACTTAATAGGGTGTTTTTTTCCTTGCCTGACCTTTTCAAGAAAATCGTTGAAAATTGCGCGTCCAGGCATACCCACCGGGCTTTTAATGATCCCGATAT
>JADGPR010000065.1 GCA_017882335.1 Bacteroidales bacterium
AAATATTTTCGAGCAGGTCGACAAGTACATCGTGGAGATGAAATTTAGGATTCTTCAGATTACCGGTAATCGGAATTTCATAATCAATAACGTTGCCCCGTTCGCGTATCAATGACATGATCAGCGGCATGGGCAGCCATTTCGTATCTTTATTTCTCAACCGCTTGGTTACCCGTGGGTCAATGATCACCAGGTGATTTACGCTTTGAATGATTCCGTTTCTGACATTCCAGGTACCCTTGAATTCCAGGGTTCCCCTGTCTAAGTTGTAAGATGAATAGGTAACAAGATAAGGATTAAACATCGATACAGGAACTCTCTGAAGCTGACAATATAGATCAAAATCTTCCTTGTTTTTGGGATCAATGCTCAGGGTTACCGAGACATTGCCATAAGGCTGAATTCCTGACCTTAATGAGACGTTTACCCGTTTATGATTTTTGTTGATGGAATCTGCTATTATGTATAAGGGATTTGCAGCTACAGTAAATTTCTCACTAGTGGCATAGTCGTTGAATTTCAGATCGGCTTTGTAAATTGCCAGCCGGTTGATCTTATAATCACTTTGAAAGAAATTATTTGCAAGTATTTTTACATACTTCGCAATTTCAATAATCAGGTTGAACTTTGCAGGATTTGAATTCGCTTCTGAAAGATTGGCCCCGTTTTTCCCAAACATCGTTTGCAGGTTATCCAAATAATCATAACGCTCATACTTGAAATAAGGATGGATAACCGATAATGAATCGAAATTATAAACATGGTTCTTAGGACTCAACTCATCAATTTTTAAGGTCAACTTCTCCCAGGATGCATAATCTTCATCCGGATTTTTTCCAAAATGAAAATCATTCACTGCCACCATTCCTTTTGCATTCATGTCTTCCTCATCGTTAAAATTGCCTGTTGCTTTAACATCCGCATCCAGGCTGGCCCGGAAACTACCATAGTTGACCAGTTCTTTCATGTATTGTTCGATGATGTTCAGGTCGAAATTATGAACAATAGCGGCAATTCTGAAATGCTGGTTTTTAAAATTGATCATAAAGGTTCCTTGTGCAGTACCACTTCCTGTTCCCGATTTAAATGAGAATTTCACCTGCATGGTATCCGAATTCCAACGTTTGCCCGTACTTTCAAAATTTGCTTCTTTGATAAAATAGTTAATAGGCGTTACATCTTCGCGGTAGTAGAATGCTGAGTTTTCTATTTTTATAGTCAGGATATTAAAATGCCACTTTGATGGAGTTGTACTTGGTTTTTTAGGTGTAAATGTGTTTATCAGATCGGTAAAATTCAAGAACTTCTTATTTTGAATCACTGTTCCCTTTGGTTGGTCTAATGTGATCTCTGATATTTCGATGGTTTTGGATAACATTTTACGCAGGGCGAAATTTGCACTGACTCCTTTAGATGCAAAGAAAATGCTGTCGCCTTCCTTATACGAAGGCAGGTTTTTCGACTCCCAAATTTTAAGGTTACTGATGTGAACATAACCCGTAAAAGGATTTACGTAAATCCAGCTCATTTTGATGTGCCTTCCCGTGTACTTCTCAACGTACTTTTCAAGCAGGTACTTTGCGATGGGGGAAATCAATAAAATAACAACCGTTACTGCAATGATGATGGAACTGATTACAATAATGATTGTTTTTTTTAATTTGGTGTTTGCAATTTTCATTTTTCAAAATATCAGAAAAACTCACCTATTAAGCATAAAACAATTTTCAGATGAAGATGGGGAATCATGTGATTTGTCTTCTATACTTTACTTACTTGTAATTTGAGTGTGGAGATTCGACAAATTCCAACGAAGGCTAACGCCCACTTCATCGGGAGAAGTAGAAAGGCCAAGGGAAAGATATTTACTGCATGGAAGTTTATGCAACGCAGGAACGACAATCCCGAGGACTGCACCAAGCCCAAACCCAACCGCGACATCTGAGGGAAAATGATCCAGGGATCTTATTCGTGCATATCCCATAAATAATGGAGGAACCGAAGCAGCGAGATATAAAAGGTATTTTGCGGCCCCGATATTGGGATGATAATCGCAATATACCTTTACCATGAAAAATGTACTGTAGGCGCAGGAAGCCACATGTCCGCTGTAAAATGAATTGCGGTTGTTGCTGTTCCTTTGTGCCTCAAGGCCTAACTCAGGATAGTAAACCGCCGGCCGGTAACGGTTCTGATAGAATGGCCCAAGAGGGCTGTAGTTGTAAAACGTAAAAGTAATGGTATGGCCCTCCACATACATAAAAAGTATGTGAAGCCAGTCTTTGCGGATGTTTTTATCAATCATGAGTAAGCTGGGTAGAACAAAAATAACCATCTCCCCATAATCCGAAACCTTCTTCCACAGCGCGCGATCCGAGGTCGAGGTTTTTTGTTTTAATGCCCACTTGTCCACTGAGTTATATAGGTTCTTCTGTTGATCCGTATTCGCAAAAGCCACCTCTACAGAATCGAGCGACGCTTTATGTTTTAATCGTGGAATGGCAATGATATCTCCAGCCATACCTAAAGCTATTACCGCCGCTTCCACATAGTAGTTGACACGATAGACCCTTACTTTTACAGGTTTTACGGGTTTTACAACCGAATCGTTTATTCTTACAGTTGAATCGGGTGAACTACAAAAACCATTGACGCAAATAATCAAAGCAGCCAATAAACAAAATATATTTTTCATAATGCACAATGTTAATTTTTAGATTTGCAGTTTGGTACTTTCAAACCTGCGGATCTTTGATTAATTATTACTTCTTTCCTTTTCCGCCGCCTTTACCATGACCTTCTTTCATGTTTTTATCATTGCCACGACCGGCATTTTTGCTATTACCACGGCCACTCTCTTTATTACCAGGGTTGCCTTGCCGAGACATTTTTTGGCCGGAGTTTCCTCTGCCCGGCCGTTCACCAACCGTTCTTTGCGCTTCCCCACGGTAGCCTTTTCTATATTTCATTTTATGTTCCTTAAAGTTATTGTAAGGAGCGTCGCCATGATAGTCGGTCATCACTACTTTATATCCGTTGTACAAATCATAATTTCTGTATCGACCAGGAAGATAAGCCCTATGAATCCAGGCTCCTCTATTATAATAAATAAACATGGATGATGGAACATCATAATAGGCTTCCACATCGGGCAGGTAGTAATAACGTGCTTCGGAATATCCGACAGGACCCCATGGTGGAGGCGTAGGTAAGGTAACACTCACTGAAACTTGCGCCTGCACAGTGCCTGCAAGAACTAACACCATTCCGATAACAAATAATTTTAATGCTTTCATTTTGTTCGATTTAAATTATGAATAATATTTCATGGTACAAAGGTGATTCCTTTGATCCCGGAAAGCCTTACACAATTGCAGAAAAGAGTTACATCATTCACACATTGCCGGATTGACACAATATTTTACATTCTTCACTCTTCATTTTCACTCCTCACTTTGATTATTTCTTCTTACTTCTGCTTTAATTAATTGTTCTTTTTGAATGCGCACCATCTTTTCACACTTTCATTTTGTAAATATTAATGATTAGGCACTTCGTCCCGGCATGACGGAATTTGTATCAAGGGCTTACCCTGGGGTTGATCCCCGTCATTTCTGAAAAACCAGTTTCAGTTTGGATGAATTATCCGGAACAATGACACTGAATGGCGGAAGTGGCAACTCGACTCAGGTGGTGGTATGGATGGAAACCAAAATATCCAATCCCCGTATACTGGACCAACCATCTTTGGTGGTACTTACCGGCACCTAGGCCGTAACTGCCAGTTTGACCGGATGTACGACCGGAAGCCATCCATCCGGGGGGTGAGTGGTGAGTGGTTGGTTAGACTATTGTATAGTGTGCCACTTTACCAATGTCATAGTAGTGTCACCGGTGCTCATATGTGAATGAAACTTCAGGATACCGATATTTTTTGCAAAATAGGTCTCATAATAATAGGCGTCTCCATAAAAGCAGTTCGCTCTTCGGTCAACGCGGGTCCCGATTACATTGTTGAAAACATTGCCATTAACAACAAAATTATTGAAGACCCCGAGCGATCTGTAGGTCGTACAATAATCAGAGGAGTCAATAAGGTTATCCGGATGCATCAGGGTATTGTAGGTTAACGTTTTGCTGCCGTCAATATGCATCCGGGTTGTCAGCTCCAGTCTTGCATTGCTGTCTGCCCCGCCAATCAGTTTGAATTTTACAAAAAAAGGTGATGTGACGAAATACCATATCTTCTGGTATTGCGGACAATTGATGCATTTGTCTTCCTCGTAATATGGACCGTACTTATAGTTGGAAGAATCTGATATTCCTGTTACTTCATTTTTATAGATCCAGTAGCTTCCGGGTTTAAACATGGTCCAGGCTTTCATCTCAACGGGAATCGTATACCATGGTCCGGGGAGCAGATTCTCGTGAAAAGGTGATTTTTTACATCCAAAAAAGATTAGGATAAGGATGATCAGCAAAAGTATTTTATTCTTCATTTTTCCGGATTATTGGATGACATGCCATCTTACCAGGGTCCAGGTGGTATCAACCTTGTCGACACGGTGCTTGTATTCTACTAACCCGATAGTCCTTACCAGGTGACCGTCAACGATCACCGAGTCACCTTCCCAGGTCTGAGATTCAGTACGGCAGAGGTAAACATTTGAAAAAGAATTCCCATTTATTTCTTCTTTGGGAAAAACCGTGACAACTCCGCCGCTTGACTGACCCTCATACCAGGCTTTGGTGTAGTGCGGGTTTGTCACCAGATCAGTCGAAAATCCGATATCACCATATTTTAAATTAATGCTCATGGATGCATAATCTCCACTATGAGCTTCGGTTCGAAACGATGAAAGGAATGAACCTGATATATCAGAACTTTCAACGTCATAATATGCAATAACCTTGTAGTTATCACCCTCCTGTTTATGCGTTTCAACAGAGAAAATTTTCACATAAGTACAATCTGTAAGAAGGGTCTTCTCATTACGGTAGATCCAGTAGGTTCCCACTTTATAGCGGCACCAGGATTGAAAATCATCCGGAATATTATACGTGTTAACTTTTTTGCTGCAGGATGCAGATACAAGAATGATAACAAGTATGCAGATGCCTGTAAGAAAAGTTGGGATATGTTTCCTCATGGAGATGATTAAAATAAAAGCATTGATTGGTGATCGGATCCTTGATTTCAGATCCATCTATCAAATATATAACATTATTCCGGTTCATAAGATGGCTTAAAAATAATATTTTTGCGGAACATCAATAGTGCATTTTATTGTTATTTTTGAAAGCAGTAATTTCGATATGCAGATTGGACGCCGCCTCCATATTTTATCTGCGGTTTTTTATTTTTAAAACAGGAACAACGCTTTGCATCCAAGATGATTACCAAAGAAACGATAACCTTCTGGCCATTCCTGGTTTATGCCTTTCTTGCTTTCGGCATTGCGGGAATCATGATCATATTATCTTGGTTCCTCGGAGAAAGGCATAAGGAAAAAACGACTGGTGAACCTTACGAATCAGGAATACCGGGTACAGGGAATGCCCGGCTGCGCTTTTCTTCCCATTTCTACCTTATTGCAATGTTTTTTGTGATTTTCGATCTCGATGCGGCATTTGTTATCGCCTGGGCGATATCCTTCCGTGAAGTGGGTCTGGCAGGATACCTTGGCGTTCTGGTTTTCATTCTGTTACTGGTTGTAGTGCTGATATATGAATTGGGCATCGGGGCACTGAATTTTGGTCCCGACGGCAAAAAGATCCTGAAATATAAAAGGAGATTGAGATGAACATTTCATTCCAAAGGCCTGATGATCGCAATGCCCATCCAGGGACAACCTTGATGGATGAGGAACTGCAGAAATCTGTTTTGCTCACCCGCCTGGATGACATGGTGGCATGGGGAAGGAAAAATTCCATCTGGCCTTTTGCATTCGGGCTTTCCTGCTGTTTTGTTGAAATGGCAACCTCATTAACCAGCCGTTATGATATTGCACGTTTTGGTGGGGAGGTCATCCGGGGTACGCCGCGTGAAGCCGATCTGATGGTGATTGCTGGGACTGTTTTCATAAAAATGGCTCCTATCATCAAAAGGCTTCATGAACAGATGATGGCGCCCCGGTGGGTTATTTCGATGGGGTCGTGCGCAAATTCAGGTGGAATGTATGATATCTATAGCGTGGTACAGGGCGTTGATAAAATCCTGCCGGTGGACGTGTATGTTTCCGGTTGTCCGCCCCGTCCCGATGCTTTCCTGGAGGGGTTGTTACTCCTGAGGGAATCAATCGGCAGGGAAAAACGCCCGTTCAGCTGGGCTATCGGACCCCAGGGCATCGTGACAAGGCAGGAGCGTCCCAACCAGCGCGACAAGAAGACTGAAGAGCGAAGAAAGATGGGGAGTATCCGCCCGATGAATGAAATGTGATCACCTATGTTGGAAAAGGTTTGTTATGGATGAAGTGCAGTCGATCGTAACCGTACTGAAAAACAAATTTGATACTACAGCCATCCTGGCTGAACAGGATACCATTGATGGTATTCCTACATTATGGGTGAAACAGGATCATCTAAAAGTACTTTTACAATACATCAAGAACGAAATTCCGCAGCCTTATAATATGCTTTACGACCTTTGCGGGATCGATGAACGGAAAAGGAATCATCGTACAGGCCAGCCTGCAGCCGATTTCACGGTAGTTTATCACCTCACATCTTTGGAAAGGAACCATGATATCCGGCTGAAGACAGCTCTTATAGGAGAATACCCCTCGATGGTTAGTATTACGGATATCTGGCCTTGTGCTGATTGGTATGAACGGGAAGTTTATGATATGTTCGGTATCACCTTTACAGGTCATCCCAATCTCAAGAGGATATTGATGCCACGTTCCTGGAAGGGGTTTCCACTTCGCAAAGAGCATCATTCCCGTGCAACAGATGTCGAACCGTTTGTGCTGGATGAACAAATGCGCATGATTGCCGATGATGACCTTCAATTTCGACCGGAAGACTGGGGATTACAGAGGCAGAGTGAAGATACCGATTTCATGTTCCTGAATCTGGGTCCGCAGCATCCGGGTACCCATGGGTTGCTCAGGTTGATTTTGCAACTCGATGGAGAGGATATTGTGGATGTTGTGCCGGATATCGGGTTCCATCACCGGGGAGCTGAAAAGATGGGGGAACGCCAGTCATGGCATACCTTTATCCCTTATACCGACCGCATCGATTACCTGAGTGGTGTGATGAATAACCTGGCTTACCTGCTCCCGGTTGAGAAACTGGCAGGTATCGAAATTCCTGATCGTGCAAAAGTGATCCGCATCATGATGAGCGAACTGTTCCGTATAGAAAGCCATCTCGTGTGGCTGGGTACATTTGCCCAGGATATGGGTCAGCTTTCCCCGGTATTCTTTACCTTCAATGACCGGGAACGTGCCTTCGACATTGTGTCGGCCATCACCGGGGGGCGGATGCATCCATCATGGTTCAGGATAGGAGGGGTAACAAGCGACCTTCCGGATGGCTGGCAAAAAGCCATGCAGGCATTTGTGGATTACCTTCCCAGGCGGCTCAGGGAATATGATAAGGTTGTGATCCGGAACAGTATCTTTAAGGCAAGGACAGTTGGTATTGGCGTTTATACAGCCGAAGAAGCAATCGAATGGGGCATCACGGGACCGGGCTTGCGTGCCACCGGCTATAACTTTGATTACCGCAAGCAAAGACCCTATTCAGGAATTGACCAGTTTGAATTTGAGATCCCACTTGGCAAAAATGGTGACTGCTATGACCGTGCCCTAATACGTATGGAAGAAATGCGGCAGAGCCTTCGCATCATTCAGCAATGCATAGATCACATGCCGGCTGGAAACTTTAAATCGGATCATCCGCTGGCAACCCCCTCGCGGAAGGAAAATACGATGAAGGATATTGAAACGCTCATCACTCACTTCCTGGCAGTTTCGTGGGGACCGGTGATCCCGGTGGGCGAAGCAATGATCCCGATTGAAGGAGCAAAAGGCAGCAATGGCTACTACCTGGTGAGTGACGGTAGTACTTCAGCATACAGGGCAAGGATACGAACCCCGTCCTTCCCGCATATGCAAATGGTACCCTTGATAAGTAAAGGTTACACCATACCCGACCTGCTGGCAATTTTGGGCGCGATGGATTTTGTATTGGCAGATCTTGACCGATAAATAAGAAACATGTTAACAGAAAAGGAAAAATACGAAATACTGGACGAAGCAAAGCTTTATCCCTATCCGTCAGCTGCCTGCCTGGATGCTTTAAAAATCGTTCAGCATCGCCGGGGGTGGATTACGGATGAATCGGTCAGCGATATTGCGGCACTTCTTTCTTTATCCACTGAGCACGTTGATGGTGTTGCGACTTTTTACAGCAGGATTTACCGTCACGAAGTCGGTCGCCATGTGATCCTGATCTGCGACGGGATCAGTTGCATGATCATGGGTTATGAACCGGTTTATGAATACATCGCTGAAAAGTTGGGGATCCGTTTCGGGGAGACAACGTCTGACAAACGGTTCACATTGCTTCCCGTTTCATGCCTGGGCGACTGTGACCATGCTCCTTCCATGATGATCAATAATGACCTTTATAATGATTTAACCCTTGAAAAGATAGATCATTTGCTGGAAAAATATGTCTAGGCACCCATGGAAAAACCGTTGACCAAACATATCATGCAGGATGGATCACAACTCGAACTGAAAAATTATGTTCAGGCCGGAGGGTATCTTGTTATCCATAAAGTGTTGAAGAAAATGTCTCCTGCTGATGTGATCAATGAGGTAAAAGCAGCGAATTTACTGGGCAGGGGCGGCGCCGGCTTTTCCGCAGGTGTAAAGTGGAGTTTCATAACGGCCGACAAAGAAGCAGAACCCATAAGGTACCTGGTCTGCAATGCCGATGAGATGGAACCCGGGACTTTCAAGGACCGCTTATTAATGGAACAGCATCCCCACCAGCTGATCGCTGGTATGATCATTACTTCCTATGCAATCCAGGCGAACAAGGCGTATATTTTCTTGCGGTGGGCCTATAAAAAATCCGAAACCGTTCTGCGGAAGGCAATTGCCCAGGCATATGAAGCCGGATACCTGGGAAAAAATATACTGGGTTCGGGTTATGATCTTGATCTCTACGTGCATACCAGTGCAGGCCGTTACATGTGCGGAGAAGAAACCGGCCTTCTCAATGCACTTGAGGGGAAAAGAGCCATTCCAAGAGATAAGCCTCCTTTTCCGGCAATCAGCGGGCTCTTTGGTAAACCAACAGTGGTTAATAATGTCGAAACCCTGTCTAACGTGCCACATATCCTGGAAAATGGCGCCGGGTGGTTCAAAAGCCTCAGCCTTACCGGGGAGGGAGGAACGAAGTTATACGGCGTAAGCGGAAGGGTAAAGAATCCTGGCCTGTGGGAGTTACCGCTGGGGACTCCCATGCGGGAAATCATTGAAAACTATGCAGGTGGCATGACGAACGGTTATAAATTGAGAGCGGCCTTGCCCGGTGGCGCCTCCACGGATTTCATTATGGAAAGCCAGATGGATGTTGCTATGGATTTTGCTTCTCTTGTCCCGCTGAAAAGCAGGCTGGGAACAGGAACGATCATTGTGCTTGATGATAAAACATGTCCTGTTGCCTTTATCCATAACCTGGAAAAATTCTTTGCACTGGAAAGTTGCGGCTGGTGTACTCCGTGTCGTGAAGGACTGCCCTGGGTTGAGAAAATCCTGAAATCCATTGAGGAGGGAAATGGAAAGGAAAGTGATCTTGAAATATTGAAATTTCATACACATTATTGTGCTCCTGGCCACACGTTTTGTGCCCATGCACCGGGTGCCATGGAGCCATTGCAAAGCGGACTCATTTATTTTCATGATGATTTTATTCGGCATATAAATGAAAAACATTGTCCCTGGAGGTCATGATGATTAAAGTTCAGATCGATGGAACATATTACGAGGTAACACCCGGGAAGAATCTTCTCGAAACCTGCCTTACGCTTGGCATATATGTGCCTCACTTTTGTTTTCATCCTGCCATGGGATCAGTGGGTGCATGCAGATTGTGTGCAGTAAAAAAATATAAAAATGCCGATGACAAGAAAGGCCGGATTGTAATGTCATGCATGGAACCCGTGTCAGATGGTCTGATCGTCTCAGTGAAGGATCAGGAAGCAACCGCATTCCGGGCTGCTGTCATAGAAGGACTGATGATCAACCATCCGCATGACTGCCCGGTGTGCGATGAAGGGGGAGAATGTCACCTGCAGGATATGACGGTGATGACGGGCCACAATTACAGGCGATTTGAATTCAAAAAAAGAACCTACAATAACCAGGATCTGGGACCTTTTATCAACCATGAAATGAACCGCTGTATCCAATGCTACCGTTGTGTCCGGTTTTATAACGATTATGCCGGCGGTAGTGATTTTGCGGTATTGGGTTCACATGACCATGTTTATTTTGGACGTCACCAGGACGGCATCCTCGAAAACGAATTCAGCGGTAACCTGGTCGAAGTTTGTCCTACCGGAGTATTCACAGACAAGACCCTGAAAGCACATTATACGCGAAAATGGGATCTTACAAATGCACCTTCGCTCTGCATTCATTGCGGTGTCGGGTGTAATACCATAGCAGGCGAACGATACGGCGGGCTTCGTCGTATAATGAACCGGTATAATGGAGCAGTGAATGGCTATTTCCTGTGTGACCGCGGCCGGTTCGGATATGAGTTTGTGAATGATGATAATCGGATAAGAAAAGCACAGATCCGGATCACGAAAGATAAAAACCTGGAGGAAACGCCTCCGGAGAAACTCACAACTGCCTTGTCAGATGCCTTTTTCGGCACAAAAAGATGGATAGGTATTGGTTCGCCAAGAGCATCGCTCGAAGCAAATTTTGCATTGTCATGCCTGGTGGGAAAAGACAATTTCTTTCATGGCATTTCACGAAAAGACCATTTACTGGTCAAAACAGCAATTGCCATCTTAATGAATGGGACTGCCCGTTCCCCTTCATTAAAAGAAATTGAAAAGGCAGATGTCGTTCTCATCCTTGGGGAGGATATCACACAAACAGCGCCAATGACAGCGCTTGCAGTGAGGCAGGCTGCAAGGAACAAAGGGATAGATTCCACTGTGAAATCCGGAATCGCTGAGTGGAATGATTATGCCCGCCGTGAAAAGTCACAGGACCTGAAAAGTCCCATTTTCATTGCCTCCTCTTTTGGAACCAGGCTGGATGACATTGCTGAAAAGACTTACCGCGCATCACCAATGGACATTGCCAGGCTGGGATTTGCAGTTGCAGCCATGTTGAATAAAAATGCGCCTCAGGTGAAAGGATTGAATGAAGCACAAAAGGAACTGGCAAAGGAGATCACAGGCGTTTTAAAAGATGCAAAAATCCCGGTGATCATTACTGGTATTCACAGCGGCAGCCCGGATATGTTGCATGCTGCAGCAAATATTGCAGAAGCACTTAAACTGAACGGCCAACATCCGCTGCTCAGTTTTCTCCTGCCTGAATGCAACAGCATGGGACTTGGAATGATGGACGGCAAATCACTGGATGATGCAATTAAACTGACCGACGGAGGTGAATCTGCAGGTTTGATCATTCTTGAAAACGACCTGTATCGCAGAGCTGATAAAGCTTTTATTGATTCCCTGCTGGAAAAATGTAATCCTGTCATTGTCCTTGATCATCTGGTGAATGAGACAACCCTCAAAGCCGATATCCTATTACCTGTCGGGACATTTGCTGAATCCGAAGGGACGCTTGTAAACAATGAAGGCCGTGCACAGCGATTCTACAGGGTTTTACCTCCAGACGGCTCAGCAATGGAAAGCTGGTGTCAGATAAGGGACCTTATGAGACTCAGTGTGAACCATGAGGAAGTCTTGTGGGAGAAATTTGATGACGTAGCAAATGCCATGACAGATCAGATACCCGCTTTCTCAAAGATCAAAGGGTATTTTCCCGATGCTGATTTCAGGATTCTTAACGAAAAGATAAAGCGGCAAACGATACGGTTCAGCGGGAGGACTGCAATTAGCGCAAATATCGATGTGAGCGAACCCAAACCGCCGGATGATCCCGGATCTCCCCTTGCTTTCAGCATGGAAGGTTCGGATGAGGTTCCGCCATCCTCCCTGGTAGCTTATTACTGGGTTCCGGGATGGAATTCTTACCAGGCCATGAATTTCTACCTCGATGAACCGAATGGCTCGTTGAAAGGTGGTGATCCCGGCATCCGGCTGATTGAGGCATCTGCAGCAAATCACCTTTTATTTTTCAATCCCGTGGCATTGTCCTTCAGGTCAAGGTCAGGAGAATGGCTGGTCGTTCCGGCCTACCGGATCTTTGGGTCCGAGGAATTGAGTTCAAAGAGCCGCGCCGTTGCTGCAAGGATAGAGATTCCTTTTATTTTAATGAACTACGGCGAAGCTGAAGAACTGGGAGGGAAGGATAATGACATGGTCAGATTAACATTAGCTGATAAGATAATAGAAGTAAAACTTAAAATTGATAATAGCATTCCGGCCGGTATTCTGGGATTATCAACCGGTTTGCCCGGGATGCCTTACCTGGAGTTGCCGGGAATGGGGAAATTGACAGTATTGAAAAGTTAAGTGTATGATTTTTATTCTGATCATAGCAGGAGTATTGTTCATCGTGTTAACCATCGCGGCCGGGCTGATCTATATTGAGCGGAGGCTACTGGGTTTATGGCAGGACCGTTACGGCCCTAATCGGGTCGGACCCTTTGGGCTGACCCAGGTAGTTGCCGATATGATAAAGATCTTTTTCAAAGAGGACTGGGTTCCACCATTTTCCGACAGGCCTGTATTTGTATTGGCCCCGGCCATTCTGATCTCGACCATCCTGCTCACCTTTGCAGTAGTTCCTTTTGCTCCCGGGTTCAATGTACTCGACTCCAATATTGCTGTGCTTTTCTTCCTCGGAAACTCTTCATTGGGGGTTTATAGCATTGTATTGGGTGGATGGGCCTCAAACAATAAATATTCCTTGCTCGGCGCCATGAGGGCCTCAGCGCAGATGCTTACCTATGAAGTATTCATGGGCCTTTCACTGATGGGGGTCGTTATGTTGGCCGACAGCTTTAACCTTCGAGAGATCGTCGAAGCACAGCGGCATGGATGGTTCATATTTCCGCAGTTTATCGGCTTCGTTATCTTCCTGATCGCCGGTATTGCAGAGACACACAGGCTTCCGTTCGATATCCCCGAAGCTGAGGGTGAACTTGTTGCAGGTTACCATTCCGAATATTCAGGTATGAAGTTCGGGATGTTTTTCGTAGGTGAGTATATGGGAGTGACTCTTATTTCAGCGCTCATCACGCTCATGTTTTTCGGGGGATGGCTTGGGCCTGCTTTTCTCCCGCCTATTGTCTGGTTCTTCTTAAAAACCGCTGTGTTTATCTGTTTTTTTATACTGCTCAGGGCATCTTTACCACGACCACGGTATGATCAACTGATGGGAGTAGGGTGGAAAATACTTCTGCCGCTGGCTTTGCTTAATATCCTGGTAACTGGAGCTCTTTTATTATATTTTAAATGATATGTTCAGCATCCTGAGAAGTCTTTGGTACACATTTCTTCACGCTTTTCACAAGCGCGAAACGATATTGTACCCTGAAGAGAAGCCATATCTTCCGCCGCGTTACCGCGGCAGGATCATTCTTAGCCGCGATCCTGACGGGATTGAGCGGTGCGTGGCATGCTATCTGTGCGCCGCTGCCTGTCCGGTTGACTGTATTTCACTGCAAGCCATAGAGGGTGAAAATGGAAGAAGATATCCGGCATTTTTCAGGATCAACTTTTCACGGTGTATTTTCTGCGGATATTGCGAAGAAGCTTGCCCGACATATGCGATCCAGCTGACACCCGACTTCGAGATGGGTGAATATAACAGGCAGAACCTGGTTTACGAAAAAGAGCACTTGCTCATCAGCGGGGAAGGCAAATATCACGGGTATGATTTTTATAAAGTAGCAGGTATTGATGCAGGAGTTAAAGAAAAGGGAGAAGGTGCAAATGAACAACCCCCGGTGGATGTTAAAAGTTTAATGCCATAAGGTATCCTGACGATGAATACCATTTTTTACATAGCTGCAGCACTTGCACTGATCTCCACAGGATTGGCGATAGCAGGCAAGAATGCCATTCATTCGCTGCTTTTCCTGATTTTATCGCTTCTTTCCATCTCGGTTATCTTTTATATTCTTGGCGCTCCTTTTATCGCTGCATTGGAGATCATCATTTATGCAGGCGCTGTCATGGTGCTCTTTATTTTTGTCATCATGATGCTGAATGTGGGAATGGAAAGGGAGACAGAGAAAAGATGGCTGAAACCCCGGATGTGGGTCGTGCCTTTAATTCTTGGGACCATTCTGCTCATCGATTTTATTTTTATGCTTAAAACCATGGCACACGAAGAAACAGCAAGACAGATAATTCTTCCAAAGCAGGTAGGTGTGTCACTTTTTACGACCTATGTTCTGGGCGTGGAGATTGCGGGCATGCTATTGCTGGCAGGTATCGTCGGAGCCTATCACCTCGGACGGCAGAAGAAAAAGGTCATTCACCGTTTCCTGAAAAAAGAAGAGATTATCGAGGTGCCCAATCTGAAAAAATAAATTAAAAAAAGATGGTAACAATACCGGTTGAAATTCAGATCTTGTTTGCAGGCTTGCTATTTCTGATAGGGCTGATAGGGCTACTGGTGAGAAGGAACGTCATTTTCATGCTGATGTCAATTGAAGTAATGTTTAACGCTGCCGGTATGGTTTTCATAATTGCTGGGGCCCATTGGGCACAGGTTGACGGACAGGTCATGTTCATTTTTATGCTTGCTGTTACAGCCGCCGAAGTCTCGGTGGGGCTTGCGATCATCCTGCAGATGTTTCATCATTACAAGACCCTGGATGTGGATGAATTGAATAAGTTAAAGGAAATTAATTAAGCAGAGATGGCGATCCTACTGGCACTTATACCGATCCTGCCTTTAGCGGGCTTCCTTTTCCTCTCCATCATGGGTGGAAGGATCCCGCGAAGGATGATAGCATTTATCGGAGCAGGCTTAATAGGCATGGCGGCAATGCTGACCCCGATAATGGGGTTGATATTTTTGGTTTCACCACCTCCGGGCGGAGCGATCGCGGTAACCTTATGGGAATGGATAAGTACAGGAGGATTAACTGCTGCCATCACATTTCGATTGGATGCACTTTCCCTTGTTTTCATTTTTGTCATCACTTTAGTTGGATTCCTGATCCACTTATACTCTGTAGAATTCATGGCAGATGATGAAGGGTATGCACGTTTCTTTGCTTATATGAACCTCTTTGTAAGCTCGATGCTGATCCTGGTACTGGCAGACAACCTGTTGCTGCTGTACCTGGGGTGGGAAGGGGTCGGGCTATGCAGTTATCTGCTGATCGGATTCTGGTATAAAGAGCCGGCCAACGGATATGCAGCAAGGAAAGCCTTCATTATTACCCGCATTGGGGACACAGCTATGATCATCGGGTTGTTTCTCCTGTTCATTCATTTAAATACGCTGAACATCCAGGAACTGATGCAGCAGGCAGCGGTCAAATGGGGACAGGGATCATCTCTTGCCACCTGGGCGGCTCTCTTATTGCTGGGCGGCGCTCTTGGAAAATCAGCCCAGTTACCTTTACAAACCTGGTTGCCGGATGCGATGGCTGGCCCTTCTCCGGTGAGTGCCCTGATCCATGCAGCAACGATGGTGACTGCCGGCGTTTACCTGATTGCGCGAACCCATGTCCTTTTCGCCCTTGCCCCGGCTGTTCAACTGGCTGTAGCGACAATAGGTGCACTTACCCTTCTCCTCGCAGGTTTCAGCGCACTCACCCAGCACGACCTGAAACGGGTGCTGGCTTATTCAACCATCAGTCAGATCGGATACATGTTCCTGGCGCTTGGAGTTGGTGCATGGTCGGCAGGGATCTTTCATTTTATGGTGCATGCTTTCTTCAAGGCTCTCCTTTTCCTTGCTGGCGGAGCCGTGATTCTTGTGCTGAACGAGGAACATGATATCTTCAAAATGGGAGGATTGAGAAAAAAGCTCCCGGTAGTTTTCTGGACATTCCTTATTGGTTCAGCGTCACTGGCGGCTTTGCCCCTGATCACTGCAGGGTTCTATAGCAAAGACCAGATCTTATGGTTTGCATGGTCGGCAAATAAAGGTAATCCCTGGTTGTGGGCAGCCGGATTAACCGGCGCATTCCTCACCTCCCTCTATACTTTCAGGCTGGTATTTCTTGTCTTTTTTGGTGAAAGCAAGATACAGCCAACACATCAGCCTGGTCGGCTGATGGTGATCCCTATGGTTATTCTTGCAGCATTTTCATTGTTGGCAGGATTTATCGAACTGCCAGGATCCATGGGTCACATTCGACTTTTTTCCGGATTACTGGATACAATACTTCCCACAGTAAATATGATACACGGAAATTTACCCGAGGTATTTTTTCAGGTCCTTTCGGCAGTTGTTTCGCTTACCGGCATTTATCTTGCATACCTGGTATACTTGAAAAAACCTGCTCTTGGAGATTCATTTAATAAAACCCGCTTAAGCAACTTTTTTTACCAGGGGTGGGACTTCGATAGGCTGTATGATATACTTTTTGTGAAACCCTTGGTATGGCTGGCAGAGATAGATAAAAACGACTTCATCGATATATTCAATTCCGCGATTGCCCGGATAACCCTTTGGTTTTCCAGTCTGCTCAGCCTCACCCAAAACGGAAAATTAAGATGGTATGTCATGGGCTTTGCCATCGGTATTGTTTTCATACTGACAATTTTAATGAATCTATGATACTGTTGTTCCTGATATTGATATTATTAGCTGGGGGCATTCTCGCCGGGTTCACCGGAAAATGGAGTCATCTCCTGCCACGTATTATATCCCTGGTTGCCCTTTCCATGGATCTGATCCTACTGGTCTGGATCTGGATTGGTCCTGCACGGACAGGTCATACCGGCTGGTGGATTGACTATAATGTAAACTGGATTCCAACCCTTGGTATCAGTTTTCATCTCGCTCTAGACGGGCTTAGCATGCTTCTGCTGTTTCTTACCATCATTCTGGGTTTGGTGTCGGTATTGATCTCCTGGAAAGAGATCCATGAAAAAACAGGTTTCTTCCATTTTAACATTTTATGGATATTATCCGGAATTGCCGGCGTTTTCCTTTCGATGG
>JADGPR010000114.1 GCA_017882335.1 Bacteroidales bacterium
AAGCCTCCAAAAATCTGGATCAATTCCTTGCAGTAAATAAAACGCTTGCCTTTATCATCCTCAGGAATGATACCCTTATCTATGAAAAATATTTTAAGGGATATGAGAAGAATTCCGTGATCCCTTCTTTTTCCGTTTCCAAATCTTTTATTTCCGCATTGGTCGGTATTGCTATTTCGGAAGGGACCATCCATGACATCCACCAACCTGTTACAGATTATCTTCCCGAAATGAGGGATCCCGGTTTTCATAAAGTCACACTTGAGGACTTGTTGACCATGCGTTCAGGCATTAAATTCAATGAAGGCTATAAGAATCCATTCGGGGAGGCAGCCAAGTTTTATTACGGGTTAAATCTAAAAAAATATACCCGGAAGTTGAAAGTGATCAATACACCAGGATCTTTCTATGAATACGAGAGCGGAAATATACAGATCCTGGGAATGGTGCTGGAAAAGGCTACCGGTAAAAGTTTATCCGAATATTTTGAGGAAAAAATATGGAAACCGATGGGAGCCATACATCCCGCCACCTGGAGCCTTGACAGCAAAAAATACCGGGAAGCCAAAGCGTTTTGTTGCATCAATGCAGTACCGGAGGATTTTGCTCTTTTCGGACAGCTCTACCTTAACAAAGGTGTTGCAGACGGGCATGAGGTTGTTCCTGTAAACTGGGTTGAAGAAACTTTGACGATCCGTAATGATTCAAAGGATTCACAGGGTTATCCTTACACCTATTTGTGGAGGGTCATGAACAACGGTAGTTTTTTTGCCAAAGGAATTTTAGGGCAATTCATTTTTGTTTGTCCTCAAAAACAAATTGTGATCATCCGAATGGGAGAAAGTGCTGGCAATCTTGACTGGCCGGAATTTTTTCAGTTGCTTACCGACCAGCTCTGATCAATCTGTAAAGAATGCTGCTTCTCCAGGATAAAAAAATGATTCTTTCGATTTTTTCTCAGAAAATGTAAAATAGGTGATCATCGCCTCTGCGCAGAGTTCATTTTCCTTATTATAGATCCCGACCTGTATATCGGCAAGATTTCTTCGCATCCGGAGTATTTTTGAACGGATCGTGATTGCGCCTCCTGCCATGTAAACAGGTTTATGGTATCGAACATCCATAGAAGAAGTAACCCCGGCAACCTTGACCTTTACATATACAACCCAGCTGGCGATCTCATCCATGATCGTAGCCTGGATCCCTCCATGAAGCACTCCATGATAACCCTCAAATTGGGATTTCGGCACCCATGTAGAGATGAGCTCATCCCCTTCTTCGTAAAAAGACAACTTAAGTCCGGATAAATGATCGGGAGAACAACCGAAGCAGTGGTACCCTTCCCTTGCCCTGAAGGGATTATGGATTTTACGCATGACTTACTGAGAAAACAGAGAACTTATTTGCCGATGCCGTTCTTGAATTTGGTCTTCTTAACAGCTTTTCCGGTCTCATCAAATTCAATCCAATCCCCTTCTTTCAGACCATTGATATATTGACCCGTCAGCTTGGGTTTACCATTACGGTAGAATTCCTGGTATACACCGGCATAGTTGTTTTTGGAATAGTTGGCAATCGATTGCAGGGTGTCATTTTCATAATAGGTCTTCTGGATGCCGTCGAACATGCCATTGATATAGTTATTTTCGGCCATCACCTTCCCTGTCCTGTTATACCATCGTGCGATTCCATTCTTCACTTCATCCCGAAAGGTAGCCTCTTCCTGAATTTTTCCGTTATCATAGAATATCTTTGAGCTTCCTGATTTCTTTCCTTTGGAATAGTAGATCTCCGTAAGGGGAAATTCATTATAGTTGCTGTAACTGATTGAAACTCCATCCAGCAACCCGTTTTTATAATTTTCCTGTCCAAGGATACGGTTCCGGCGGTCAAACGTGATCGAGATCCCGTCTTTTTTGCCATTGGAATAATTATCAATTCTAACCAGGATGTTATTGGCCAGCTGTGTAACCCAGCATCCGGTCTTGTTATTGTTCAGATAATAGCCCTTTGCAAACTGATCAGCCATTTGTTCTTGCCAATATCCTGATTTCTGGCCCAAGGTATTCAGGCGGTTAAGGGTATCGTTTTTCTGCGGAGTCACTTGTGAGAAAAGAAAAACCGGTGCAATCATCAATAAAGAGAGAAAAAATGCAATGCGTTTCATAACTTCAACATTTTGGTTTTGCAAAAATAATAAATAATAACTTCCAAGTTTAAATCAATCCTCTATTTCCGCGTAAAGGTCAAAATTATCTGCGGCAGTGATCAGGGCCTGGTAAAAATTACCTATTTCCAGGCTTTTGATTTCTTTAAGGATCAAGACTTCATTGTCAATCTCCGGAGAATCAAATTCGGTACGCCCGATGTAATATTCCTCTTCCTCCCTGTCGATAATGACTTTCATCGAAGTGCCCACTCTTCCGGTATTCAATCCGAGTGAAATGTCCTGTTGTATCTCCATCAGGATTGCTGCTCTTTCCTGTTTTACTTTGTCAGGGACCGTATTTTTCAAGGCATAGGCGCCAGTTCCTTCCTCATGAGAATAAGTGAATACGCCCAGCCGGTCAAAACGGCAAAGGCCAATAAATTCCTTCAATTCCCCGAAATCTTTTGTTGTCTCTCCGGGATATCCTGTAATCAGCGTTGTACGGATTACTCCTTCCGGTAATTTTCTACGGATCAATGATATAAGGTCAAGGGTTCGTTTTTTATCGATTCCTCTTTTCATTGAATTTAATATCCTTGAATTGATATGCTGGAGGGGAATATCAATATAGTTGCAAAGGTTGTCATGCCGTTTGATCACTTCCAGCACTTCAACCGGAAAGCCATCGGGATAGGTATAATGCAGGCGAATCCATTTCAGTCCTGAAATTCCTGAAAGCTGTTCAAGAAGTTCCGGTAACATCCTCTTTTTGTAAAGATCCAGGCCGTAATAGGTTGTATCCTGGGAAATGACGTTGATCTCCTTCACTCCATTTCCTGCAAGGATTGCTGCTTCCCGGATGATCTCCTCCATCGGCTTTGAGATGTGCTTTCCCCGGATTGCGGGAATGGAACAGAAGGAACAATGCCGGTCGCACCCTTCTGCGATCTTCAAATAACTATAATGGGAAGGTGTTGCCAGCATACGTTCACCAAGCAGGTCCTTCCTGAACTTACCCCCTACCCTTTCCACGATCCGGCTCAGTTCATTAACGCCAAAAAATTCATCTACTTCAGGTAATTCCTTTGCCAGCTGCTCGCGGTAGCGCTCGGAAAGGCAGCCCATGACGAAAAGGGACTGCAGGTGTCCGTCCATTTTAGCCTTTACAAATTGCAGGATTGTTTCAACAGATTCATTCTTGGCATCGAGGATAAAACCACAGGTGTTGATGATCGCGGTATTGATTCTATCTTTTTCGGATGGATCCAGGATGATTTGAAAGGAAGAAGCGTCGAGCTGTTTCATCAGGACCTCTGTATCCACAAGGTTCTTGGCGCATCCCAGCGAAACAATTCCGATCTTATGGGGGATGGATTTCGTCTTCAAGGAAAGAGATATTAGGTGAAGAGGCTGTCGACAAACTCAACCCGGTTGAATAACTGGAGGTCTTCCATTTTTTCTCCGACCCCGATATATTTTACAGGAATCTTGAATTGGTCGGATATCCCGATGACCACGCCTCCTTTGGCTGTTCCGTCGAGTTTTGTCAGGGCGATAGCGTTCACTTCTGTGGTTGCAATGAACTGGCGGGCCTGCTCGATGGCATTTTGCCCGGTTGAGGCATCCAGGATCAGGAGTACTTCATGTGGTGCCTGGGGAATCAGTTTCTGCATAACATTCCGGATCTTGGAAAGCTCGTTCATCAGGTTGACCTTGTTGTGTAGCCTTCCGGCGGTATCAATGATCACAACATCGATATTTCGTGCCATAGCAGCTTTAACGGTATCATAGGCAACAGAGGCAGGATCGGAACCCATGCTCTGGGTAATGATGGGGACATCGGCCCGTTGTGCCCATATTTTCAGTTGGTCGATGGCTGCAGCCCGGAAGGTATCGGCAGCGCCGAGCAGAACTGTTTTGCCGGCTTTCCGGAAGTTATAGGCCAGTTTCCCTATGGTGGTGGTCTTCCCTACCCCATTTACGCCCACGACCATGATAACATAAGGGTGCGCATCAATGGGAATGCTGAATTCATCAGTATCTTCCACTTTATTTTCCTGCAAGAGTTGTACAATCTCATCTTTAAGCAGGGAATTCAATTCGGAAGTACTGATGTATTTATCTTTTGCAGCCCTGGATTGGAGCCGCCCGATGATCTTGAGGGTGGTTTCCACGCCCACATCGGAGGTAACCAGGGTCTCTTCCAACCGGTCAAGGACATCCTCATCCACACGCGACTTTCCAGCAACTGCTTTGGAAAGCTTTGTGAAAATGCTGGTTTTGGTCTTTTCAAGACCTTTATCCAGGGATTCCTTTTTATCTTTTGAAAACTTTGAAAAGATGCCCATTGGAGATAATTCAGTTCAGTTGACAATTTATAAAAAAAGCTTTTTTCACAGGGAAAAAAGCTTTTTCACGCTGACTGGTGAAGGATTTATTTATTGGCGTTGGCCAAAAAATCTTTTACCGCATCATTGGAAACGATGTTTTCTTTGAAAACGTAAGCGCCGGTCTTACCCGACTTTGCCATGCGGATCACTTTTGTAAAATCTTTACCGCCGCTGGTCTGAAATGTTGCAACAACTTTCTTTGCCATGGTATATCTTCTTTATTTAATTTCTTTATGAACAGTAACCTTCTTCAG
>JADGPR010000066.1 GCA_017882335.1 Bacteroidales bacterium
CTTATGAAACAAAAGAGAAACAATCAAGAACAAATAATAACTTTGAAAACCGTTACAAAAATCTCTTAAAAACGGTCAACACTATTCAGGCATAGTCAATTCATCACTTAAAACTTAACACTTAGCACTTAACACTTAAGTATGATTTATAATAAAACTGTCTCTCTACAAACGGCCGAATACCTTCTTGGAATAAAAGCAGTGAAGTTAAGCCCCCGCGATCTCTTTACCTGGGCTTCCGGGATCAAATCGCCGATCTACTGCGATAACCGCGTCACACTTTCATTTCCAGCGATCCGCACCTTTATCAAAGAAAATTTTGTAAATGCCATTACTGAAAATTTTGAAAAACCCGATCTGATCGCAGGTGTTGCGACCGGTGGCATTCCGCAAGGCGCTCTTGTGGCTGAAGAACTTTCCCTGCCATTTGTCTATGTCCGCAACAGTAAAAAGGATCATGGACTAACCAACCTGATCGAAGGCAGGGTTGAACCGGGGCAGAAAGTTGTGGTAGTGGAAGACCTGATATCAACGGGAAGCAGTAGCCTTGAGACTGTTCGTGCATTACAGGAGGCCGGTTGTAAAGTCGTCGGTATGGTTGCCATATTTACCTATAACCTTCCGGTTGCCGTTTCCCGGTTTGAAGAGGCAGGTTGTCCTCTCATTACGTTGACTGATTATGAGATCCTGATCGAGAAGGCCTTAAAAACAGATTACATCAATGAGGATGACATCAAGGTCCTCCGGGAATTTAAAACAAGCCTTTCGAAATGATTTCCACTAGCGCACGTTTCCTAACGCGTGCGTAGCTCGTCACGCGTTACGCGTTACGCGTCACGTTTATTTAACCTTCAGTGCTTTCCCAAAGGATGAACCTGTACCATAATCAAGCTTGATGATATAGGTGCCGTTAATGAGAGATTCGAGGTTCAGGGCCTTGGTATATTCACCAGGTTGCTGGGTTCCAAAAGAAGTTGAGAAGATCATCCGGCCCGTTAAGTCATAAACCATTGCATGAACGGCTGCAGTCTTTCCGATTTTATAGGAGATGTTAACATTGTTTGTAAATGGATTCGGTTGAACTTTGAGCCTGTTTTCTGCAGCAGGTTTGGCATTGATCAGATCCGTTCCCAGTACTACCCCGAATGTATCATCAAAGAAAAGGCCTCTTCCAAAACTCGCAAGGTAGAGATCGCCATAATTGGCTGGTCTATAGTAATAAAGTCCGGGATTGGTTTGCTGTTTTATCACGGTCACCGGTACATTTCCGGTTCCTGCATTCTGAACAGCCCAGGTTGGTGACCCGGAGGAAATATCATTGGTGGAAAACACTCCAAAATCGGTTCCAAGAACGACAGTATTGGGATTGCTCATTTCAAATATTCCAGTGTATACCGGCATGGCAGGTAAATCACCCTGTACCGGAGCAAATGCCGGGGTGGCACTCAACCCATCGATTGTTTTGTAAACATAGGTTGAATTTCCATAATTTCCGAGGGTAATCAAAACCGTCTGGTTATCCGGAGCAATGGCAATCGATGTGATGTACCTGTTTTTGAATTGTGTGTATACCGTGCTGTCATAAGTATTATGCCCGATTACACATCCTGCGCTATCTGCCATGGCAGTTGTAGAATCATTGGCGAAGGTGATGTTGGTAAGCCGATAGAGTTTACCCGTTGTGGTACCTGCCCAGAGCACGCCCAGGTCTTTGGAGACGGCAATGCAGGTAATAATGTCGGTAAGATCAATATTTGCAATTCTGAACCAAATCGGATTGATAGAGAATTGTAATGCCTGTTTTGTCATATAAATCCCGGGTTTAAAAGATAATGTCCCGGGGATGAAAAACCTGGTTGAAACAACATCATGGACCGTGATACTGGCCAATGAGTCAAGATCATAAGGAGCCTTATAACGCATCGGGAACTTACCACTCGCACTGGGAACATTGAAGATAGAGTCTTTGCGAATCAGCCCTGTTTTATTGAGATACTTGACGCTGTCGACACTTTGCGTAAAGTTAAAGTCTTCCCAATAGTTAACCGGTACATAATTGGCATTGGAAATGGTTCTCAGGAAAGTGGGTGATGGGGTTAAGCCAAGGTCTTCCGAGCGATAGAAAGGTACAACAGAATATCCTGATCCAAAAAAAATACAGTTTGGATTGATCATAGACCAGGCCACATCCCCACCATAGCCTGCATATAACTGTTTCCCGTTTTCGGGTTCATTCAGAACGTTGCCACCGGGAATGTAGTCAGCACCAATATAATCGGCGCCTCCAAAGGCAGACTCTTGTTTTATGCTGTAAGCAACAGAATTAAACTGGGAAATAATACAGTTTTTGACCATGTGTTGATAGGTAATTTCGGCACTTGTGATAGTACCGATAGAAATACCATCATCGGTTGCGATAGCAAATTGGTTCGCTGCATTCGGAAGGAATAAGATCTGGTGCTGATAAGCAGGAACAAGATACCTGCCCTGAGGATTATTCTGAGGATCATTTATACTATATGACTCTTCAAAAAACCCAGGAAAACAAACCTGTTCCCAGTTGTAGAAACCGGTTGACTGGTATTTTTTACCACGCCATGTGCTGATTCCACCAATGAACAGCTGATCAGGATCATCGGGAAATACAGCCAGTGAATTTGCATAGCAGCCACTTGCTCCGAGCGGGTTATAGGTATTATTTCCGGGGAAAACAACGGACCAGGTAGTTCCTTTATCAGCCGACTTGTAAACATTCAGAAGCCCGCCATTCAGGTTGGCCAGTGAGGCATAGATGGTATTTCCATCACTCGGTGCAATTGCAAATTCGATCCCATTTACTCCTGTAATCGGAAATGTAGTGGGAGTGTTGGTGGAAAGGTTCACAAAATTGCTAATGTTGCCTGCTACAGCAATATAAGCAAGATTGTCGATATTGGTAAGGATGGTTCCATCAGGCCCGATGGTAACTGTATAAGCATAACCACTTTTTGCCATGTACCAATCCGTTCCATTGTCGGAATATTTCAACCCAGAATTGGTTGCAGCGAAGATCCTGCCTGAAGGGCTCACGGCCAGTTTTGAGATGTAGGCCCAATCCGAAGCCGGGTTATTGAAAACCGGTCGGGTATTCGGAATAACCGTGAAAGTGGAATCATCATCCGAACGGTAGATGCCGGTGCCTATATATTGGTTTCTATTACAGTAGGATTCACCTGTTGCGACATAGATCGTCCCCCCGGAAGTTTGAGCTATGCTGGTTACCCTCAGCACTTCATTGCCCTGAGTATTCATCTGGTGCCAGGTCAAACCGAGATTTCTTGATTTCCAGATACCTCCTGTCACCCCACCGGTGAGGATCGTCATTCCACTGGCATCCTTATTACTAAAAAGCACTGTACGGGTTCTGCCGGCTGCGTTATTCGGACCTAATTGTTTCCAGTTAAGATTTACATCCGACATCGCTTTTTCAGTAGCCATCTTGTTCACTTGCGTTTGTGCTTTCAGCATATCGCTGGGGTCGATCAAACCGGTATTCTGATTGGCCCGAATCTGATGCATCCGGTCAATTTCAGGCTTGTCGCCACCGGGATTTCCGGCATAAGTGATGGAAGAAGAACAGAATGCGATGAGTCCGAGAATGAGGACAAAAAAGCGAAGGAGTAAAGATCTACTTTTCATATTTGTGGGATTAATTTATTAATGGCCTTTCAAAATTGTAACTGTAGGAAAATTAAGATAGTTAAACAAAACGAACACCGGAAATAAGTTCAACAAATATAAATGAAAAAGTTAATTCTGCAAAAAAAAATCCATCCCATTGCTAAAATAGTGAATTTCCGGAAGATCTGCTTCTCCGGATTCTATATTTTCTCTACGGACGATGCAATCAACCAGCCTACACTGCCATTGGCGATCCGGATCTCATACCAAGTGCCGATGTTATCAATGAGTTCAACCTTCGCCCCTTCGTGAAGCACAAAAAGGTCAATGCTTTTTTCATCCGGAGAACTTTTAATTGTCACCGTCGGCGAGAAAATGATGGCTTCCTTTCTGTGCATGATCTCATTATAGCTCTGCCAGGCAAACAGTAATGAAAACAGGCTCATAAAAACAAAAAAGATCCCCAGCCAGAAACCAGCCTTCCGGATGAGTAAATGCTTTGATACAACATAGAACACTCCTGCAACCAACCCGAGAAATAAGAAGACCAGTCCCAATTTGGACCATTTGTCGACCGAAAAGGATTCAATCAGTTTTTTAACCCAGCGTTTATAGAAAAGTTCAGGTATGGGTTCGATCTTATCAGTGATTTTCGTATTCGCGATCTTGAGGTTAAAATTCACATCTTCATTTCCCGGATCAAGCTTACGGGCTTTCTCAAAGTAAAGGATCGACGATGCAAAGTCGTTTTGTTTATAATATGCGTTGCCAAGGTTGTAATAAAGATCCGCAGATTCGTTCCCTGCCGTGATAACGCTTTTGTACAATTCAACAGCATTGGCATAAAAACCATCTGTATATGCTTTGTTTGCTTTGGCAATCGTGATTTCCTGATCAATCGCATAGGTCAATCCCGGCAGGAGAAACAGAATAAAGATCAGAATTTTCTTCATAATCATCCTATAATAATGTCACGCTTTTCGCTATTCGCTATTCGCTTTTACCTTAAAACTTAACACTTAATACTCTTCACTCTTCACTCTTCACTCTTCACTCTTCACTCTTCACTCTTCACTCTTCACTCTACCTCAGTTCCCGTTCGATCCGGGTGATGATCTCCAGCGCCTCATGGTAGGTTTTTTCCATGATCATGGACTTCTCTCCCGGCGCAAACCGGGCAAATTCCGTATTGTTGAGCGTTTCAATAAACTGCTGGATGATTTCATCCTTTACATTCTTCTTCACCAATGCTTGATGAACGGAATCCATGGAAAGCTCAGCCAACGGGATCCCGAATTTATCACTCAGGTAACCCCACAAGGCTTGGGATATCTCAATATAAAATGCTTCCTGCCGTTGTTCTTTCAGGAAAGCACTTGCTTTTTTCAGCCGTTTTATAGCAATGCGGGTAGCCTTCCTGTTTTTCATCAACACGGCATCACTCCGTCTTTCTTCCTGTTTCTTCCAGGAAATTATAAATACGATAAAGAGTAACACCGGTAGGAGCATTAAAAGGAAAAAGACGGTCGATCCAAAGAAAAAGGTACCGGTATTCTGAACGTGAAGGGACTGATTCTTGATATGCCGGATGTCGCTTCCGATGTACTTAATATCTTCTTTCCCCGCTCCGGAATAAGTAACTGTTGTATTATCACCGCTTCCTTTTTCCACATCCACTGTATACAAAGGGCTGGTCAAGGTAACATATCTTCTTTTTTCCAGGTCAAAATAGCTGAATGCAATGGGCTTGATCGTAAATTTTCCGGCTTTCCTCGGAATGATCAGGTATTCAAATGTCTGGCTTCCGGAAGCCCCGGCTCCTGTTGTACTCACATTATTGGAGATCTTGGGATCATAGGTTTCAAAATCCGGCGGGAAGTTGATGTTGAGTTTATCGATGAGCTGAATATTCCCCTTTCCGGTAATGGTACACTTCAGATTAATGGCGTCGTTTGTTTTTGTCCGGGATTTATCCAAATCGGTTTTGAATGTAAACGTTCCTACTGCTCCGCTGAAATCCACCGGCTTCTCAGAAGTAGGAAGGGGCCTGACATTGATCACCACAGAATTCGACTTTAGCGATTTTTCAACATTGGCATAAGATTCATTAAAAAAACTGTTGTTGAAGAAATCGTCGAAGAAAGGATCCCCGGTTTTGGTTTTGGTTTGTCTTTTATATTGGGCAACGCATTCAAGTTCAAACGGGTCGATAACCAGTTTCCCACTCTTCAAAGGGTATAAAACAACTTTTGTAAGGTCAGCTACGCGGTAAATTTCACCATCGATGGTTTGATTGTACTGATTGACTTTTACGTTGAGAAGGTTTTGGGACCAGAATCCTTCAAATGATGAGGGCTTTGTAATATTGGGTTGTGATATTGATACCTTGAAAAAGATCTTATAAGTCAGGAGGATTCCTTCCCCCTGGAAGGGATTGTTATTGTCAACGACTGCTTTCACGAAAACATCATTGGACCCCGACTGTATAACTCCGTTGTTCTGGCTGTTATTTTTTCCAGTGGTTCCTGGTGATGTATTCTGTACGTTTCCTGCATTTTTCACCACTTTGATGGTCACGGTGTTCGACCGGTATTGTTTGTTATCAATCATCACTGTGGCTCCCGGTATTTCGAATGTGCCTTCCCTGGAAGCCCTGATAATATAAACAAAAGAATAAGAAATCGACATGGAGGTCCTTCCGTTTATGGCCCGGATACTTGAAGATGTTGAGGTGTTGGGTCCGGTGAGAATATCAAATCCCGTAATGACAGGCCCGTGAAAATTTGATGCCTGCGCATTAACGGTATAGATCAGGTTAAAGGTCTCTCCTACCCCGACAGCCGATCTGGCGCTGCCGGTAAACTGGACCTCCTGGGCCAACGAAACCGTCATAATAAGAAGGAATGAACAAAAAATCAAAAAAATCCTCTTATTCATATATGTTTTCTATTATTCATCACCAATCTTTCTCAATCAGGACCTGCTGAACTTTTGCCTTATCCTTCTTCAGCTTCTGCAAGGTTTTCTTCTCATCTTTCTTCATGGCTTCCAGCATGCGGTCTGCATCTTCTTTGCTGATTTTTTTTGACTGATCCTGCTGATCTTTTTTCTCCGATTTCTGATCCTTGTTCTGCTCGTTCTTTTTCTGGTCTTTTTTATCCTTTTTCTGCTGATCTTTCTTCTGCTGCTGTTGCTTTTGCTGCTGCTGTTGTTTTTTCATCATCAGCTTTGCATATTCAAGATTGTACTTCGTATCCTTATCCGAAGGGTTATTCAACAACGAATTCTGATAAGCCAGGATGCTCTTTTCATAGTCCTTGGCTTCAAGAAGGGAATTTCCAAGGTTATGAAAAACATTTGCCTTGTCGCCGGAAGAGAGTTTTGAACTTGCAAGGTTTTCGAAAATTTTTGAGGATTCTTCAAAATTCTTTTGTTGGTAAACAGCATCCCCAAGATTGAAAAGTCCACGGGTGGAATTTTTATCGGCATCCAGCGCTTTCCTGTAATTCATTTCGGCTTCCTTGTACTTTCCTTTCTCATACAACGTATTCCCTTCCCGTAAAAGTTTCCTTTCTTTCTGGGCCAAGGAAGACAGGGCCGCAAGAGACAGAAGAAATATCATGACTAAAATCGTAACACGTAACGCGTAACGCGAAACACGAAATGATAAGGTTTTTATTTGATTAATACAGATTAACATCTTTAATCAATTCACTTAACACTAAAATAATATCACCCCTACAAGGTTATTACCTGATCAATCACCATTCACCCTTCCCCACTCACCACTCACTATTCAAAACGGTTTGAAGCTGCTGAACCACTGGTTCTTCTTATCAAATACAAACAGCTCAAATATAAGGAATAACAAGGTAACCCCTATGAAATACTGAAAACGGTCTTCATAGTCCGAAAATTGCCTGCTTTCCAGCTCGGATTTTTCGATCTTATTCAGATCATCAAAAACTTTTCGCCAACCCTCTTCCGAGTTATTTGCCCTCACGTACATGCCCTTCCCAACAGATGCAATACGTTGTAGAAGCGATTCATCCAGGCGGGTGATGATGGTTGATCCGTCCCTGTCTTTTTTATAGCCTGTCCGGGTATCCCCGTTGTATATCGGGATCGGTCCGCCTTCAGGTATTCCCATCCCCACCGCATAAAACACGATTCCTTTTTTTGCAGCCACCTCGGTTTTTTCCAGCACATCTCCCTGGTGGTCTTCCCCGTCAGAAATAACGATGATGGCTTTATTATGGGTCGATTGCCCGAATGCACCGGTGGCCATATCAATTGCATCGGCAATGGCTGTTCCCTGTACCGGAACAATGTTGGTATTGATGGCGGAAAGAAACATTTTTGCTGCTCCGTAATCCGTGGTGATCGGCAACTGGTTATATGCCTTACCTGCAAACACAATGATGCCAATCCGGTCTCCATCCAGGCGGTCGATGAGTTTGGATATGGATTGCTTTGCCCGTTCAAGCCGGCTGGGCCGGATATCCTCAGCCAGCATGCTATTGGAAACATCCAGGGCGATCATCACATCGATGCCTTTTCGCTGATACTTCTCCATTTTCGACCCGGTTTGAGGATCAGCAAGCGCCAGCACAAGAAAAGCAAGAGCGATCATCAGTAAAACGAATTTAAAGATCAGCCGGCCTGTGGAGAATTCAGGGATCAGCCGGTGGATGAGATGGAACTCACCGAACCGGTTCAGGGCCTTTTTCCTCCATACCAGGAACAAAACCAGCAATACCGACAAAACCGGGATCAGCGCCAGAAGATAGAGGAAACTTATATGTGCGAACCTGAACATTCTAGAATAATTTCACCCCTTCGGGGTTTAATGGTATTTTTTTAATATTTCGCTATTCACTTTTCTCTTAACACTTAACACTTAATACTTAATACTCCTCACCCTTCACCATTTACCATTCACTATTATGGTGTATTCCGGAAATACGTATTCCTGAGAATTATCTCCAGTGTAATGAAAAACAAAGCGATCCATGCCAGCAGGAAAAACTCCTCTTGTTTCTTATGGAATTCTGTAACATCGATCTTCGATTTTTCCAGTTTATCGATCTCCTGGTATACCTGGCGGAGTTTTGTGTTATTGGTGGCCCGGAAGTATTTTCCATCCGTCATCTTTGAGATCTGCCGAAGCAGCTCTTCATCGATCTTCACTTCCATGGGCCTGACTTCAATCCCGAATGGCGTTTGAACCGGGTATGGCGCCATGCCGGTGGTACCGATACCGATGGTATAAATCCGGACTCCGTATAATTTCGCAATTTCAGCCGAAGAGAGTGGATCAATAGAGCCCATATTGTTTACCCCGTCGGTCAGCAGTATAATAACTTTTGAGATGGCCTTGCTGCCACGAAGGCGGTTCAGTGCGGTGGCTAACCCATCACCAATGGCAGTTCCATCCTCTATCATCCCACTTCTAATATCCTGAAAAAGGGTCTTCAATACGGCATGGTCGGTGGTCAGCGGACATTGAGAAAAAGCCTCGCCGCTGAATATGACAAGTCCTATCCTGTCATTCGGTCTCCCGTCAATAAATTCCATGGCTACATTCTTGGATGCTTCAATCCTGTTGGGTTTGAAATCCATTGCCAGCATACTGCCGGAAATGTCCATTGCCAATACAATATCGATTCCCTCAACGGTAATATCGTGGTGACTTTTTTTGGATTGCGGACGCGTCAAGGCGAGGATGAGGAAAATAAGTGCCAGCATTCGTAAGACATATAAGCCATGATAGAGGTATAACCTGATTCCTTTCTTCACTCCCTCGAACCCGGTGGTCGACGAAACCTGGATATCTGCATGGTTCATCTTTTGCCTGAAGAAATACCAGGCCACCAGGATGGGTATCAGCAGCAGCAGATAGAAATAATTCGGTGATGCGAATGTGATTCCTTTCAACATGGTCAGTTCATTTTTTTGGTCACCGGTTCGTTCATCGTTTCCTGTTCTTTACTGTTTTTTTGAGTTATTCCGGATCTAGCTATGGGGTTTTCTTCCTGTTCCTGGACTCCCGGAGTTATATAGGTTTTGTTGATAAAATCAACGGCATATTCTATACTCTGTTCATGATCTTCAGGCAAGGGCAGATACTTGGCAAATTTTACAAGATCGGCCATTAACAGGATTTCACCAAGCGTCTCCCGGTATTCTTTTTGGATACTGGTCTTGTCCTCAAGATCTTCAAGAATCTCACCGGTCGTACTTTCCATAGCCATGAGGTGAAACCGGTTTTCGATATATTTCCTCAGGATATCTGTCAGTTCCGTGTGATATTCCTTCATCTTCCCTGCTTGCCATAATTTCTTTACACGAAGTTTTTCCAGCTCCATCAATGCCCATTCATGCGGTTGATATTTAACACCTGGACGGAGGAGGAAAATGGGTTCACCTTTTCTTCTTCTTATGAGGTAAAAGATCAGAAACCCAGCGATGGCAAGAAACAGCATTCCGGCAAAGATCCAGGGCAGGTATTCGAGAATGGAAAACGGAATCTTTACAGGGCCTTTTATTGGTTTGATAGCCAGCGTAGTATCGACTACTAAGGTATGAACCGTCAGGATCTGTATCTCAGTTTGTTCAAACCGAATTGTGGTATCCGGAAGGTTGCGGTAATAAAACCGGATCGGGGGAATCGTATAAAACCCGGAATCAAAACAGGTCAGACGAAGTTTCTGGGTGAGTTGGAGGTTTTTTTTATCAGCCGACCAGGCCGTATCGACTTTGGTCCTGTTAATCACCTGGATGTTCCCGAGAATGGTGTCTTTTATCGATGGCCATACCACCTGGGTCCCGGCAGGCAAGCTGAAACTCAGGCTCAGGTTCACCTGGTCGCCGATGAGGATGGTGCCAGGATACAAATCTGCACTGGCCTTGTATCCCTGTCCCCGCGCAAAGATTGCAGAAATCAACAGGAAGAAAAGGAGAGAATATGTTTGAACTGCTTTCAAAGGATGCTTAGTTGTCAATTTTAATTTTTAATTCTGCATTCTGATTTCTGCATTCAGAATTCATAATTATTTTCTTGCGCTTCTCTTCCTGAACAAACCAATGAGCGGTTTGACATAGTCCTGGTCGGTACGGATCTTCACCACATCAACGCCACTTCTACGGAACGTATCAGTGAGGTAGCGTGCCTGGTTCCCGGATCTTTCGCTGAATATTTCTCGGACTCTCCGGCTGGATGAATCAACCCACATACGCTGGCCGGTCTCTGCATTTTTGATACGGATCATGCCCATATTCGGGATTTCCATTTCCCGCTCATCAAAAACATTCACTGCAATCAGGTCATGCTTTTTGTTTGCAATCTTTATTGCATCTTCAAATCCCTGGTTCAGAAAATCGGACAACAGAAATGCAGTGCACCGTTTTTTTATGGCATTGGTAAAATACCGCAGGGCTTCGGAAATATCCGTTTCAGAATGTTCGGCATGAAAATCGATCAGCTCGCGGATGATCCGCAGTATGTGGGTGGTTCCTTTCTTCGGAGGAATGAATTTTTCCACCCGATTGCTGAAAAAGATGACCCCAACTTTGTCGTTGTTTTTAATGGCGCTGAATGCAAGTACGGCGGCAATTTCTGTGATCAGATCCTGCTTCATCGTTAGTTTCGTGCCGAAAAGGTTCGATCCGCTCACGTCGATCAGTAACATCACAGTTAGCTCACGTTCTTCATCAAACATTTTGATATACGGGTGATTGAAACGGGCGGTCACATTCCAGTCGATATTACGGATATCATCCCCGTACTGGTATTCCCTGACTTCACTGAAAGCCATACCTCTTCCTTTGAACACGCTGTGGTATTGTCCGGAAAAGATCTGGTTTGACAAACCCCGTGTTTTGATTTCAATCTTACGTACCTTCTTAAAAATCTCTGAAGACTCCATTTTCTTAATTGATAAAGTGGTGAACTAGTGAACTGGTGAAGTGGTGAGTAAAAAAGAATTCACCATGTCACCACGTCACCATGTCACCAGTTTTCTAGGGAACTTCAACTGTATTCAGTATCTCATTGATAATATCTTCCGAGGTGATATTTTCTGCTTCTGCTTCATAGGTCAGACCGATACGATGACGCATCACATCGTGGGCAACGGCGCGGATATCTTCCGGGATCACATAACCTCTTCGCTTAATGAAGGCAAAAGCTTTGGCTGCAAGGGCAAGGTTGATGCTGGCACGGGGTGAAGCGCCATAAGAGATCAGCCCTTCAAATTTTTTCAGTTTATATTCAGCAGGAAACCTGGAAGCAAAAACAATATCGGTAATATAGTTCTCGATCTTCTCATCCAGGTATACCTCACGGGTTACACTTCTTGCACGCATGATGTCCACGGTTTTCAGGATCGTATTGGTATTCACGGATTCGTTCGAAATATTCTGACGGATGATCAGTTTTTCTTCTTTCTTATCCGGGTATCCGATCACGACTTTCAACATGAAACGGTCGACCTGTGCTTCAGGTAATGGATATGTTCCTTCCTGTTCGATCGGGTTTTCCGTGGCAAGAACGAGAAATGGTTCCGGCAGAAGGAAGGTCTCTTCCCCGATCGTCACCTGCCGTTCCTGCATGGCTTCAAGGAGCGCACTCTGTACTTTCGCCGGGGAACGGTTAATTTCGTCGGCCAATACGAAGTTTGCAAAGACGGGGCCTTTCCGTACCCGGAACTCTTCCTTTTTCTGGCTGTAGATGAGAGTACCGATGAGGTCGGCGGGCAAGAGATCGGGGGTGAACTGGATCCGGCTGAATTTCGCATCGATGATGTGTGCAAGCGATTTGATGGCCAGGGTTTTTGCCAGCCCGGGAACTCCTTCAAGAAGAATATGGCCATTGGAAAGCAACCCGATCAGCAGCCGTTCGATCATATGTTTCTGGCCGATGATGACCTTGTGCATCTCCATCGTGACCATGTCGACAAATGCGCTTTCTTTTTGAATGCGTTCATTCAAAGTTTTGATATCCGTTTCAATCATAACATATCATGTTTTTGAGGGTGCAAATTTATACATTTGAAAAAACTTGCAGAAAATTTTTTATGTTAATATTTGTTAATCCTCGTTAAAGAAAAGTTAAGTATTGACAAGGATATCCTGAATTTTCATTCATGGTGGTATGCCTCGTTCCTGAGGATGGTCAAGGCACGGTACAGCTGTTCAAGGAAAAAAAGCCGAACCATTTGGTGCGAAAAGGTCATCCGCGACAACGACAGGTGGAAATGGGCCTTTTTCTTTACTGATTCATCAAAACCATAAGGACCGCCGATTACAAATACGAGGTTCTTTGATCCACTGCTGAATTTCAGGTTCAGGAAAGTAGAAAATTCCACCGAGGTCATTTCCTTTCCGTTCTCGTCCAGGAGAATGATGATATCTGATGTTGTAATAACCGGCAGGATTTTTGCAGCTTCCTTTGCTTTCCATTCCTGTTTACTAAGATGAGACGCATTTTTCAATCCCGGTATTTCAACGACTTCAAGAGACAGGTGTCTTGTGATCCTGTTCTCATATTCATTCATGCCTTTAATGAGATAGGGTTCTTCAGTCTTTCCGATGGCCACCAGTTTCACTTTCATAAAATCTATGATTTCACATCCTGATATGAGAATTGTTCTTTTTTTCGTAAGTTTGCATGATTAGTGTATTTTTTGTAAAAATAGCAAGGATTATGACACACCCGTGGAAAATATTGCCGTTATTGCTTCTGGCAATGGTCCTGCTCCCCTTCCATTCAATCCCGGAACCTGGCCCTGATGATACAAACAAACAGATTGTTGCTGCCCTCACTGCAGGAAATGCAGTGGCACTGTCGGATTATTTCAACGCCATGGTCGATCTTGGAATATCCGGAAATGAGGACACCTACAGCAAAACCCAGGCGACACAGATACTGAAAGATTTTTTTACAAAAAACCCGGTAAAATCGGTTAAGATCACCCGCCAGGGTTCCTCTACCGATGGATCCCAGTTTTCCATCGGCGAGATGCAGGCCGGTTCAGGCACATTCCGTATTTATTATCTCCTGAAAAAAATTTCAGGGAAATTTCTGATCCAGCAGCTTCAGATCCAGAAAGCGAACTAACACAACTGATTATTTTATGAACCTGGATGAGATCATTGAAAATGCCCTGAAAGAAGATATCGGGGATGGCGATATCACTTCCCTTACCATTCTCAGGAAAGACATTCCCGGAAAAGCCCGGTTAAAAGTTAAAGATAGAGGAATTCTTGCCGGTATCCCTGTTGCTGAGAAAATTTTTCAAAAGGTAGATTCATCCCTGAATGTGATCATTTTCAAACAGGACGGGGATCGTGTAAAATCCGGAGACATCGTGCTTGAGGTAAAAGGGAAAATACATTCTATCCTTGCTGCGGAACGCCTGGTGCTGAACTTCATGCAAAGGTTAAGCGGGATCGCCACTTTCACCTCCCAAGTTGTGACAAAACTGAAAGGATTGAACACACGGGTGCTGGATACCCGTAAAACGACGCCAAATCTAAGGGAGCTTGAGAAGTATGCAGTCAGGATCGGGGGTGGAATGAATCACCGCATGGGGCTTTACGATATGATGCTTATCAAAGATAACCATGTGGACTTTGCAGGCGGGATGATTCCTGTGATGATCGCGCTGGACAAGTATAAAGCCGCCCACAGGAAATCATCTGTCAAGGTTGAAATTGAAGTGCGGAATTTTGATGAATTGACGGAAGTAATGAAATATGGTGAGGAACTCGTTGACCGGATCATGCTTGATAATTTCACGATTGAAGATCTTACGGATGCAGTAGCAATCATCGATGGCCGTTTTGAGACAGAAGCTTCCGGGGGGATCCAATTATCCAATATCCGTAAATATGCTGAAACCGGTGTTGATTTCGTATCGGTCGGTGCCTTGACACATAATTTCAGAAGCCTGGATATGAACCTGAAAGTGGTTCCTAAATCGATCTTTTCAGAAGACTGGTAACACACTCATTAAGATGCTTGAGAAGATACTCCGCTGGAAACCTGTCGCATTCCTTATCGGCCTTTCAAAAAAGATCGTTCTTCCCGGTTTTGACGGGATTCCGCTTTACGATGTCACCGTTTTTTTTGTGAAAGGTCTCTCTAAAGGATACATCACATCCCGTGCATCAGCTATTTCCTTCAACTTTTTTCTCGCGGTATTCCCAACGCTGATTTTTTTCTTCACGATCATTCCATTTATACCGATCACAAATTTCCAACAATCCCTGCTCGACCTCATTCGTGATTTTCTTCCGGATACAGCATTTGCAACTGTCCAGACTACCGTTGAAGATATTATCACCCGGCCCAGGGGTGGATTGTTATCCGTGGGGTTTGTACTGTCGCTTTATTTTGCCACAAATGGCATCAATAGCCTGATGGAGGCGTTCGACAACACATATCATACGATCGAAACCCGTTCAGCAATAAAACAGCGGATTGTTGCTATTTTCCTTGTTGCAATCATCACGATCCTCCTGATTATTTCTATTGGGTTGATCACATTCGGAACATGGCTCTTATCCATTATACTTCCGGCGCATATCCTCGAGAGCAACTTGTATTTCAGTGTGATCGTAGTGTCGAAATGGTTAATTACGTTTGCCATGTTGTTCTTTGCCATCTCTTTTATTTATTATTTTGCCCCGGCAAAAAAGAGGCACTTCCGGTTTATCTCTGCAGGGTCCACCCTGGCAACGCTGTTAATCATATCAACAACCCTGGGATTCAATTTTTATGTAAATAATTTTTCCAGGTACAATGTGCTCTATGGTTCTATCGGCACCCTCTTGATTGTATTGCTCTGGATCTATTTCATTTCCTTCAGCCTGCTGATTGGATTTGAACTGAATGCAAGCATTTTTCATATAAAGAGGGGAAGAGAAAAGGCTAACGACAAGTTAACTCAATGAGTGAAATTTCTTAAGAACAAAAGAGGAAATATCGCTCAATATCTTTATTTGAGAACTCCAGTAATAAAGATATTCAATGACTCTTATTCCCTCGGATTGGGACCGTAACCCGGCAAATGCACTTTTCGAAAGTGATTTGTTTTTCAGCACATTTGAATAGAATAAAACCTTTTTGTAATATCGTTTCTCGACTTTATTTTGAACATCCTGAGAACAACCAACCTTGGTAATAAAATGATTTTTAACCTTGTATGTTGATTCTAAAAATCCAAGAAGTTTTGTTGTATTTTCCGTATTTCTGATACTTTTCTTGTGAATCCGATAAGTGACTAAGCTTTCATCCATATATCCAATTTTTGTATGACTGGATAGTTCAAGCCACATAGGATAATCTTCCATAAAGAATCCCAACTTTTGATATTCCTCAAAGTCTATAAATTTCCTGACCAGGTCGAGTTGGACACAAGCAGTCAAGGCAATAATATAATTATCCAGCAATAATTTCTCAAAAATGAATCCGCTTTCAATAACTGTTTTTGTCGATTTTCGATATGCCTTTATCGTTTTACCTGAAGATGAATATAGATAATCTGCATCTGAATGAACAACTCCAAAATCCGGATGCTGATGAAAAAAATCAACCTGTTTTTGTAGTTTTAATGGATTGTGCCAGAAATCATCACCGGCGCAGACAGCAAGATACTTACCTTTACACAGATTAATGCAATTGCTATAGTTCGAAAGCAGGCCGGTATTTTTATCGGGGAAATAGGTCGTTATCAAGTCTGGAAAATCTTCTTTAAACCCATCGATAATTTTTCTCGTATGATCTGTCGAGAAATCGTCACCGATAATAATTTCGAAGTTAAATGATGCCTTTTGGTTAAGTATAC
The DNA here is from genome assembly GCA_017882335.1 of Bacteroidales bacterium. GTDB lineage: Bacteria > Bacteroidota > Bacteroidia > Bacteroidales > FEN-979 > FEN-979. The sequence goes on from JADGPR010000066.1 coordinate 16,512, forward strand.
ATCGGATTGCTTCCTGTACAAATGCCTCTTGATTATAAGTCAGGAGAATTACAGAAACCAATGGTTTATCAACGTTCATAAACAGATAATTTCAGGAAGACCTGTGAGATCTATAAATTCTAATATGTATTAACCGAAAGAATTATCTTTTCAATATCCTCCGTAGTCATTACCGGGCTAATGGGAAGGCTCAGTACTTCTGAGTGAATTTGTTCTGTGATTGGAAAGGATAAATGATTCCACTTTTGATATGCCTTCTGTTTATGCGGCGGGATTGGATAATGAATCAGTGTTTGAATTTCATCTTTTAAGAGATGTTTTTGCAACGCCAGTCGATCCTTCGTCCTTACAACGAATAAATGCCATACATGACCCTCTTCGGAAACAATTTTTGGTAAAATGATTGCATTATTATGGATGGAACTTAAATATTTCCCGGCTGTTTTTCTTCTTTCTGAATTATCCTGATCCAGATATTTCAATTTAATCCGGAGAACAGCTGCATGAATCTCATCCAGTCTTGAGTTTAACCCCTGATACTGGTTTTCA
>JADGPR010000003.1 GCA_017882335.1 Bacteroidales bacterium
CTATCCATCGATTGGCGTAAGCCTTTTTACTTTTTATTCACATTCGCTTGTTAATCAATATAATGAATAGTTTATATCAAATTTTTAAACAGACTCTTATTCTTCAACAAAAATTTCGACTTAGGGGTGATATAGAAAACGAATAAATTTTTGCTATAATTTCTACACGGTAAACCACTTTTGCTCGTTAAAAACGAGCTGTGACCTGGCACGCGTCACAGACGCGCGCCAACTGGGTTCCGGAATTAAAATTCTAAATTATTTAAAGTCGCATAATATAAAGCACATTCCGAGGCATTAATTATAGTCGAAAAAGCTTAGACGACTCGATAATAAAAAAACGATATTGGTTTTTTGATATAATAATTACGAAAAATAAATTATTATTTAGTTTGATGTTAATAATTTAATTGTTTTTAATAATTTAGCTCAATATTTAAACAAATTCATATGAGATTTCGTGAAATATTTGGCTTCCTTTGGGCTCAAAAAGGCCAATACCTTTTATGGTTATCAGCAAATCTGGGTGGATTAATTTTAGCTTATGCTGCAGGGGCATGTATTTGGCTTTTCAGATGTACATATGGTTCTATTCTCCCGGGATATGAATTATTTTTAATAACAGGAACAATTAGTCTTACTATATCAGGTGCTACGTATATAAAGAGTAAAAGTGAAATGGAAGTAGGCACATTATCGCCATTGTTGCTTATTTCTTGGTCATCATTGTTAATGTTAACTTTTGGTTTCCTTATATTAATTGGGCTGAAAGAGTTTCAGCGGACGGAACTGTTTATTTGGGTTTTATGTACAATCCTATTTGTACTCATGATAACATGGAGTACAATAATGTGGGTTTTTGAAACCGATCTGAGAAATAGAAATGTCCCGGATGAACCAGCTTTACCGGAGGACCTTGATGTTAATAATCTACCAATAATGAATAATGAATAAAATCATATATGGAAGAGCAAAATATTGTGAAAATTCCCATTCTAAAGGTTGAACAAACAGGTTGGAATTTTTATGTCGGGACAATAAATTCCCATGATTTATACCATATTGCGGAAACCGATAGGATTAGATTAGAAAATTTAAAAGTACCTAAATACTTAGGATTTCAGCGTGCGCTAGTTGAGGAAAGGGTTCGGTCGATAAAAGATTATCTTCTTACCCCGGGAAGCACTTTCCCTAATTCAATTATTTTAACACTTGATTCGGAATACATACATAATTGGGAAGAATCGTCAGATCCTTCATTTAGTCTTATCAAGGTTAGAAGAGAAGTCGGTGCAGCAAAAATTATTGATGGGCAACATAGGTGTGCTGCACTTGAAGCGGCAGATTCTACTTTTGAAGTGATTGTCACAATATTTATAGATCTAGATATTTTTAAATGTGCTAAAATATTTTCAAAAATTAATAGTACCCAAAAAGCAGTTAATCCATCCATTAGTTATGAATTATTTGGATATTCAAGCGAGCCTAGTCCCCAAAAAATTGCTCACGATATTGCTTTGAAATTGAATACGACCGAAGGTTCTCCCTTTTTTAAAAAACTTTTAATGTTGGGTTCACGTGACGGATGGAGTGAAGGTGTATTGAGTCAAGCAACATTTTGCAAACAAATAATTAGGTTATATTCTAGAAAGGAAGAGGAGGATGAAAATGTTTTATTAAGAGGAGGAAAGTTGAAAGAATATACTGGTTATCCATTGAGACCATATTTTATAAATAATGATGTAAATACAATTCTTTCTTTAATATGGAAATACTTTTACCAAATTGCAGCAACATGGCCAGATCAATGGAATGATCTGACTAGTACATCTGTGCTTGTCAAAACAACCGGTTTTATTAGTTTTATGGAGGTACTTAAAAAATGGTTGTCAATCAAGAGTGTTGATGAAATGGCAAGTGATGGTTTTTTTCGACTAGCGTTTATAAAAATAAAAGATAAATATATTGAAACAAATAAACGATTTATTCGGGAGAACTACCCATCAGGTCACCAAGGTGTTATAGTTCTCAGAAATTCACTATTATCTGATTTGAATATACCAATCTCCTAGATTAAATTTGGGAATTTTTAATCCCACTAATTATCACTTTCAATTAGTCCGTCAATTAACCATTCATGTAATTCGCAAAGGAAGTCATATTCTTCCTCTTTAACACTATAAGTATGAAAATTCTGATTTCTAATATATTCAAGTTTTTGCATCCATTTTGTTTTTTCTGTTTTTCCACCTCGAATCTTTTCTTCTCCGGGTTTAGTGTATAATGTTTCAAAAAGATCTTTCCAATTACTACCGTACTCAGCAATCTTGCGATAATCAATAATATTTAAACGATCCCAAGGTTCAACTTCCTCGGATTTATTTTCAATTTCCCGATTTTTCTGGGCAGCGGAAAGTACAAGTGTGTCTTGGACTTGAGGAGGAATACCCTTTTTAAACCAACCTTCACCATAATTTGAAAATAGTTTTTCCTTAAAATCCTTTTTAAGGTTCGTTTCTATATCACGAATCATCTTAAAGGATTCTTCATTAAATTTTTTGGCTTCATCTTTCCAGTATTTCTCAAAACCTTCGGGATTAAATTCAGGTCGTGCAAGATTTATGGCCCGCTGCAAGATCCTCCAATACCGGGCTTTTAGTCCTGAACCATAGCTTTTCTTTAATTCCAACTTTTGGTCAGATGTTAACTCTTTTATGTAGACTATCATTGGATCTAAATAGTACTTAACTTCGATCAATAATTTGTCGGTTGAATCAGCTTTAGGATTAATGCCTTTGGTTTTGATAACGTGATCAATTATGTCACTAAAAACCCGAATAAAGCTTTCAATAGCTGCGTTAATTGTTACAATACCGTCCCCGTCTTCTCCTTTTTTCCATTCTTCAAGTAAAGCTTCTTTGATATATTTAAAATTCTCAATCAAAAAAGGCATTAATAAACCAAAAGTGTCATCATTGTTTCCTTTGTAGAAACTTCCATCAACTTTTATTGAATTCTTTGAAAATTGTCCAAAAAAATTACTTCGATCCAAGCCAAGTTTTATGGTTTCTGATGTTATACATCGTTTAGAATCTTTTCCGTCTTCTCCTAGTATTATTCTTCCAAATAACGGAGATTCAGGATTTTCCCCTAAATTTTTAGCGACTAATAATTTTAGCGCCAGAATTCTTTCTTTTAAATCATCCGAAAAATATAATAAGTCTGCATTTAAATCATTCTTCAAATTTTTTGAAACAGCTTTTTGATTTTCATTAATTTGCATAAACAATTTTACTTGGTCTTTTCGTTTTAAATTGACAAAAGCAACAACTGGTATAGAATTCTTATACTTATATTCAGAATTTGCATACCCATAAAGCCGGTGTTGACCATCGATTATAAATGCTGAACTATAGCATTTGGGAAAATGGAGTATCCCAATTTTAGATAAAGCAGTTTCAACTTGTGGAGATGCCAAGTCAAATCGTAAATTTCTCTCAGTATTAATATTAATAACAATAGAGTTTGGAAAGAAACCTTTGCTTTCAACGAATTGCTGAATGGAAGTCAGCCGAGATTTTTTTATAAGTCTTTGGTATGTTGGAGAAAGCTTCTCATTTGCCTGATTCCTATGCAAGATGTATCCAATCTTTAATAATTTTTCTGGTTCAATTGAAAAAGAATAATAAACATGACCTCCCATTTTTCCTTGAATAGCGGGTATTACATTGTCTAATTCGGGTATAGATTTCCCAGCATATAATTGTCCTAAGAATTGATATCTTGCAGCAATGCCTAAATGTTTAGTTAGTCCTTGATAATATGAAATAGTCGCCTCATTATAATGGACAATATCAAAGTTTTTTAAACGATCTTTATCCGGATCTGATAAGAAATAGTTACGAGTAGCTAAAATAAATCTTACTTTAGGTTTACTTTCAGGATACAGTTTTTTAAGCGCTTTAAGAATTCCTTCTTTCTTTCCACCAATAGCTTCAATAGTTTCTTTAAAATTACCTTTTTTAATTTCACTTTCAGAAGCCTTGCACTCGATTATTAAAATTGTTTCTTTATCAGAAGCAAAAACATCTATTTGTTGAGTTAGGGTGAGATCATCGGAATAGGGCAGTCGAAATCTTCTATCCTTATTTAAAGTGGAAAATCCCAGATTAGCTATGACTGACCATACTTCATCTTCAAAAGCAATGTCGAATGGTTTGAGTTTTCGCATCCTGGTAGTTTGTTTGAATTTTTTTTCAAGGACCCATCCATCTGATTCGTATTTCTCTAGTAATTCAGAAGGGATACTTTCATATATGAAAGCCTTTTGTCTCTTTTTAATTTCACTTCTTAAACTTTTATCAGTAACAAGTGAATTAAAAAACTTTTCCCGCAGATTTTCTGACATAATAGACTATTGAAGGCAATTTGTAAAAATGTATTCAATCGTTCTGCCCCGGTAGGAATTTTTTCCTCCTATTAGGCTTGCTCTGGGTAGCTCAATACGTTTGTCCCCTTTTTCAAAAATCTCTATAATTTTTGGGTGGCTTGCATTGGTTACAATATAAAATGCATCATGAGATCTAATATGATCTATTAATTTGCTCAGTCGGTATTGATCTTCAAGGGAAAATAATTTCTGATTATACTTTATAAAACCGTTCATATTATGAGTAACTGTATATGGAGGATCTAAGAAAACTAAATCTCGATTCTTAATATTCTTTTTTATATTGTCAAAATCAGAAGAAAATAATGTGGCATTTTGTAACTTGTTGCTGACAAGTCTTAAATTTTCTTCGTCCAAGAAACCCTTTGTACGATAACCAAACGGTACATTATATTGGCCTTTCTGATTAACGCGATAGATGCCATTAAATGAGGTCTGATTTAAAAAAATAAACCGGGCAGCCCCCTCAATAGGTGAAACGCAATCAGATCCTCTGACTTTATAATAGAAGCGCTCATTATTTTTAAAACCTTTCAAAACCTTGATTACACCTTCAATATTCGATTTTAAAACTTGATAAGTGGTGATTAAATCCGCATTACTGTCCGAAAGAAACGCTTTGTTTAAATTATTCAAAGAAAAAAATATTGCACCTCCTCCAAGAAACGGCTCATGGTATTTTTTAAAACCATTTTCAGGTAAAAAAAGATGTAGATGCTTAACTAGCCATGTTTTCCCACCGGCCCATCGTAAAAAGGGTTTAACAGTTTGTGAAGTAATAGAATGTTTGCAAGGAATTTGAACAGAAGGAGTATTAAATTGCACAATATTCATGAAAATTCGTTCTTTGGCATCCAAATTTATAAAAAAATCATTTACAATTTTGTAAGATAGTTAAGTTTTAAACATCAGGATACTAAAATTATTCCAAATTTAGTCTGATGGGTTCTAAAATACGGATAATAAGAACATTCAATTGTACTATCTGTAAACGTGGTGAGGAAGTTCTTAGCATTAGGTAAGGAAGATATTCCTCGTGACAACGGATAATTTTCAATCATCAAAACACCATTATTTCGTCGATATTAAACCCTTTCAGGGCTTAGCTTATTATTCCTTGCCTGGCCACCGGTTTCACCGGAGGTTATTTAAATTAAAGCCCTTCGGGCTTTTCCGTTTTACGAGACAATATTGTTCACTCTTCACCTCTCACCCTTCACAAAAAACCTCATTTCTGAACAAGAAATGAGGTTTTTTTCGTAGCCCCGGCAGGAATCGAACCTGCATTTAAAGTTTAGGAAACTTCCGTTCTATCCATTGAACTACAGGGCCGGATTTAATTGACAATTGAAAATTGATAATTTTTTCTACTACAATTCTCTGTTCCTCGATCCTCCATTCTCCATCCTCTATCTTCACTCGGCAGTCGGCAGTCTGCAGTCAGCAGTCAGCAGTCAGCAGTCAGCAGTCAGCAGTCAGCAGTCAGCAGTCAGCAATCAGCAATCAGCAATCAGCAATCAGCAATCAGCAATCAGCAATCAGCAATCGGAATCGGGGTGCAAAGATAGAGAAAATCTGAGATCAGGCATTGGGTATTAGGTGTTGGGTTCTAGGTACTGGACACTGGGTTCTGGTTTTTTTGCTATTTTACAATTTTGCGATATAGCCATTTTACTATCTAGCGATTTTGCCATTTACTGCTCACTCTTCACCCTTCACCCTTCACTATTTAACGGTACTTCCGTTCTCAGCCTCCGGAACGGTCGAGACAAAGAACAACATCCCACCCGCGTCCTCCGCCATCAGGATCATTCCCTGGGATTCGATCCCCTTTAATTTCCGGGATTCAAGATTGGCAAGGATACAGATCTTGCGGCCGATGACCTGCGAAGGTTCAAAATGTTCGGCAATACCCGCAACCAGCGTTCGCTGGTCAAGGCCGGTATCCACCTTCAACTTCATCAGTTTCGTGGTTTTCGGGATCTTCTCAGCTTCAAGGATAGTTGCCACACGGATATCCATTTTGGAGAAATCTTCGTAGGTGATTTCCGGCTTTGCAGGTTTCAATGGGAGAGAGGCAGCGGCTTCTGCAACTGCCGACTCATTGTTCTTTTTTGTGTCGAGCAAACGCTGCACCTGGGCTTCGATCTGTGCGTCGTCGATCTTTTCGAAAACATAATCGGCCGGGTTTAGCGGATTCCCGGCGACAAGCCATTCGAGCCGTGTTGCTTTGTCCCATGTTATGGCCGGCAGGTTAAGCATCTTTCGGATCTTTTCAGATGAAAACGGAAGGAAGGGTTCTCCCACGATAGATAGCTGTGCGCAGATCTGCAGGGAAATATTCAGTATTGTACCGGTACGCCCGGGATCGGCAGGGAAAGTTTTCCAGGGCTCATTTTCGGTAAGGTACTTATTCCCGAGCCGGGCAAGGTTCATAAATTCAGCCAATGACTCCCGGAAACGGAAATTCCGCAGGCTGCCTGCAATCCTGTCCGGAAATTTTTTCATTGCATCCAGGGTTTCCTTGTCGCTAATTTGCAATGCTCCTTTTTCTGGTACGATCCCGTTAAAGAATTTATGAGTCAGCACCATGGTGCGGTTTACAAAGTTTCCCAGGATAGCAACGAGTTCATTGTTGTTCCTGGACTGGAAGTCCTTCCAGGTAAAATCATTGTCTTTAGCCTCAGGGGCATTGGAGGTAAGGACATACCGCAATACATCCTGCTTCCCCGGAAAATCCACCAGATATTCATGAAGCCAGACGGCCCAGTTGCGGGAAGTGGAGATCTTATCTCCTTCCAGGTTCAGGAACTCAAAAGCCGGGACATTGTCGGGCAGGATAAAGGTGCCTTCCGCCCTGAGCATGGCCGGGAAGATGATGCAATGAAATACGATGTTATCTTTCCCTATAAAATGGATCAAACGGGTTTGGGGGTCCTTCCAGTATTTTTCCCAGTGGGGAGTAAGTTCTTTTGTGGCAGAAATGTACCCGATTGGTGCATCAAACCAAACATACAACACTTTCCCATCGGCTCCTTCCACCGGAACTTTCACGCCCCAGTTCAGGTCGCGAGTCACAGCACGCGGCTGCAACCCCTGGTCGAGCCAGGATTTACATTGGCCATAAACATTGGTCTTCCAGTCGTCTTTATGGCCTTCCAGGATCCATTCTTTCAGCCAGGGCTCGTACTCGTCAAGCGGGAGAAACCAGTGCCTGGTATCTTTCAGGATGGGAGAATTTCCGCTTAGTACCGAAACAGGGTTGATCAGGTCGGTGGCATTTAGCGAGGTGCCGCATTTTTCACATTGATCACCGTAGGCTTTTTCATAGTTGCAGTGAGGGCAAGTCCCGGTGATGTAACGATCGGCCAGGAACTGACCTCTTTCCTCATCATAATATTGCTGGCTGACTTTTTCAATGAATTGCCCGGCATCATACATCTTACGGAAAAATTCTGATGCGGTTTCGTGGTGGATCTTATTTGAGGTTCTGGAATAAATATCGAATGAAATTCCGAATTCTTCAAAAGATTTCTTGATAATGGTATGGTAACGGTCGACGATTTCCTGCGGGGTAACGCCTTCCTGCAATGCCTTGATGGTAATGGGAACACCATGTTCATCCGAGCCGCCGATGAAGATGACATCTTCTTTGTTCATCCGCAGAAAACGCACATAGATATCGGCGGGAATGTAAACGCCTGCCAGGTGGCCTATATGGAGAGGACCATTGGCATAGGGGAGCGCAGAAGTGACTAGCGACCGTTTAAATTTTTTTTCGTTTGACAGGTGTTCCATATAAATTTGTAATTTTAGGCAAAGATAGGAAATCGTAACGCGTAACGCGTGACACGTGACAAAAAAGCGAACAGCGAATAGCGAAAATTAAATAGTGATAACACCACCTTACCTCACAAAAGACGACAAGATCGGCATTATTGCTCCGGCACGATGCATCAACTTTGATGAAGTGCATCCCTGCCTCCGGGTTTTTCAGAAATGGGGATTGGAGGTAGTGCTCGGCACGAATATCTTCCGGAAATGCAACCAGTTTGCCGGGAAGGATGAATTACGGCTGGCCGACCTTCAGCAAATGCTCGATGATGATTCGATCCGTGCATTGATTTGCGCCCGGGGAGGGTACGGTACGGTGAGGATCATTGATCAGATCGATTTTAAGGCATTCCGGAAAAATCCGAAATGGATCGTGGGCTACAGCGATGTCACGGTATTGCATTCGCATATACACCGTCACCTGGGCATTGAAACACTTCATGCCGTTATGCCGATCAACATCACTTCTGACGACACGTCCAACGATGCACAGGATACCTTGAAAAATGCGCTGTTCGGAAAGATCAGAAGTTATTCCTATCCAACTACTCCCATGGCCAGGACCGGCGAATCGGAAGGCGTACTGACGGGCGGTAACCTTTCCATTCTATATTCACTGATGGGTTCTGTTTCGGAAATCGATACTACCGATAAAATCCTTTTCCTGGAAGATGTAGATGAATACCTTTACCACATCGACCGGATGATGATGAACCTGAAGCGTGCGGGAAAACTCAGCAAACTTAAAGGATTGATTATTGGCGGCATGGACCGGATGAACGACAATACGGTTCCTTACGGTAGAACGGCCAATGAAATAATTGCAGCGGCCGTGGCTGAATTTAATTACCCTGTCTGTTTCGATTTCCCATCAGGCCATGGAGAGAACAATCTTGCATTGATACTTGGGAGAAAAGTTAAACTTAACGTGGGAGTTGAAGTTGAATTGGTTTTCAGCAAATAAGTGGTGAATTGGTGAACTGGTGAATTGGTGAGTTAAGGTTTAATTTCTCATTTTTACTCACCAATTCACCAGTTCACCACGTAAAAAGTACAAACATTTCCCTTTTATACTAAACTTATGGCAGAACACAATGAATTCGGGAAGAAGGGCGAGGATATTGCCGCTGATTACCTGCAAAAGAAAGGATACAAGATCCTTGAAAGGAACTGGGTTTCGGGGAAAAACGAGATCGATATTATTGCCCGCGAAGGGAAATACATTATTGTGATCGAAGTGAAAACCCGTCATTCAAATTATGCCGGGGAACCCGAAATAGCCGTCACCCGCGATAAGCAGAAATCACTCATCCGGGCTGCGAATTCCTATGTCCGGAAGATGAACATGGACGAGGAAGTCAGGTTTGACATCATTTCCATTCTCGTTGTCAAAGGAAAAGAGCAGATCAACCACATCGAGGATGCTTTTTACCCAACACTTTTTTAAAGCCAATGAACCCATCCCCCGTCCCCTTCCCTTCTTGAAGGGAAGGGGTGCAGGGGTTGGGTTTCTCTAGCAGCACTATTTCCTCCCGAAATCCGCAGGAATTTCTCCCCAATAGGCAGTTTCCCATTTCAGGATGGGGTTTTTCCAGGGATTGGTCATTATCCAGTCGATTGCCCGGTCAACAAGGATAAAAAGCTGTTCGTTTTTCGCTGTTCGATTCAGGTTCGTCTTGATCCGTTTGGCTTTTACCCAGGCGATGGCAGTTCTGGAGTCCGAATAGACGGGCCAGTCGGAATCAATTTTTGTAAGAAGTGCCAGTGCATGAACGATGGCAAGGAATTCTCCGATGTTCACAGTTCCTTCCGGGAATGGCCCCTGCCGGAAAAATTCTGCCCCCGACCGGGTATCGACACCACGGTACTCGAGGATGCCGGGATTGCCCTTGCAGGCTGCATCCACGGATAAGCTGTCAAGAATAGGCGTTCCGATCAGGGGATTGGAACAAACAATTTTCTTCGGTGCATTCAGGTCTTTCTTCAGGTACTTTTCAAAATCATCATGATATGCGGCTTCTGCCAGCTCACGGGTGGCAAAACCTTTGTATTTTGCACCCTCAACACCGTCCACCTGTGACTTGCAATGATTCCAATCCGCATATATTCCGGGTTTCCGCCCGCTCCAGACGACGTAAAATTTGTTTTTGGGCATGATGGGTTGCTTAATTATTGGAGCGAAATTACGGAATTTCGCTATTCGCTCACGCGCTAAGTGTCACGATTCCCTTGTCACGCGTCACGCGTTACGTGTCACGATTTCATTATCTTTGTTCCAATGAATCCCCTCAAACGCCTTGCAGGTCAGACGGCTATTTATGGAATTCCTACCATCCTGGGAAGATTTCTACAATATCTATTGGTCATCCTTCTTACCCGTGTATTCACAAAAAGTGAATATGGTGTTATTAGTGTCTTCTATTCATATGCTTCCTTCCTTATGGTCATCCTCACCTATGGCATGGAAACTACTTTTTTTCGGTTCAGTGAAACGGAAGAAAGAAAAGATCGTGTATTCAGCACGGCAATGTTATCGGTTGGTTTGACATCCATTGCATTTCTATTGCTCTCCAATCTGTTTGCTGGTAAATTGGCATCATGGATGGAATATCCCTTCCATTCTGAATATGTGATCTGGTTTGCATGGATTCTTGGATTGGATGCGCTTGCATCAATTCCTTTTGCCAGGCTCAGGGCACAAAACAAAGCCAAAAGGTTTGCTTCCATCAAATTTATCAACATTCTGACAAACATAGGTCTCACGTTATTTTTCCTTGTACTTTGCCCTTTTATCGTCAGGCATTATCCTTACGCGCTGCAGTCTAACTGGCTGTTCAGCCTCGTTTATAGGGGCGATTGGACCATCGAGTATGTATTCATTGCAAACCTGTTTGCAAGTATCCTCACTTTTGTTCTGCTTTTTCCCCAGGTCATTGGGATGAAGTTTGAATTTCACAAAGTGCTATGGAAGAAAATGCTTCTCTATACCTGGCCTTTGCTTTTCGCAGGGATGGCAGGCATCGTAAATGAAACCTTTGACCGTCTCTTGCTGAGATACCTTTTACCCCGGAACATTTCCGAAGCGCAGGTCGGGATTTACAGTGCCTGTTACAAGATATCCATTCTAATGACCTTGTTTGTCCAGGCATATCGTTTTGCCGCCGAACCTTTCTTTTTTGCACAGGCCAAAGAAAAAGAAGCAAAATTGGTCTATGCCAGGATAATGGATTTTTTTATTATCACTGTATCCTTAATTTTCCTGCTGACTATGCTTTATCTGGATGATGTTTTCATTTATTTCATCGGTGCGAAATTCAGGGTTGGAAAGAATGTAATTCCGATCCTTCTATTGGCTAATCTTTTCCTCGGAGTCTATTATAATCTGTCGATCTGGTACAAGCTTACCTCAAAAACCTTATGGGGCGCCTGGCTATCCTTGATCGGTACCGTGATCACGCTGGTCCTGAATTTCTGGTGGATCCCACTGAGTCCCGATCACCTCATTTATGGTTACCTGGGATCGGCCTGGGCAACTTTCATCTGCTATGGTGCCATGATGATCCTTTCGTATATGATTGGCCGGAAATATTTCCCGGTGCCCTATAACCTGCTTAAGTTTTTCGGGTATCTCGGACTTTCTGTCCTGCTTTATACCATCAGTGTTCTTGTGCCCGTTCAATCTGCATTTCTGCGGATCGCTTTTCATACTTTTCTCCTGTTGGTTTTTGCCGGTGTGGCATGGCGTATCGAAAAGCCAGGACTGGCAAAGGCCTTCTAAACCAATATTTTTATTAATTTTGCGTTTCATTTCCCAACGATGAAGATCAGGATTGTAAACCATTCCAGGCATTCTTTGCCATCTTATGAAACTGTTGCTTCTGCAGGGATGGATCTGCGTGCAAACCTGCCGGAGGATGTCCTGCTGAAACCCCTGGAAAGGGCGCTGATATACACAGGGTTGTTCATTGAATTACCGGTTGGTTACGAGGCCCAGGTGAGACCAAGAAGCGGGCTGGCAATCAAAAAGGGGATCACAGTGCTGAATACGCCCGGAACCATTGATGCCGATTACCGCGGCGAAGTGATGGTGATCCTGGTCAACCTATCGGCTGAGGATTATTGGGTTCATGACGGAGACCGGATTGCACAGATGATCATTTCAAAGCATGAAAAGGCAGAATGGGAAGATGTGGCTGAACTGAAAGAAACGAAAAGGGGTGCCGGAGGATTCGGGCACACCGGTAATTAATTACGAATTACGAATTAGGAATTACGAATGAAAAAAAATATAATCATATTTGTTGGCGTTTTGCTGCTGGTTTGTTTTTTTCTGGATTCTTGTACGGTAACCAGCCATAAGGGAAATAAAAAGCATAAAACGAATCAGGCAGGTCAACCGAAAGTTGCATCAAACATTTCGATGCTTATCGAAGCAAAGAAGAATGAGATCACCGGCAATGTTGAAAAAGCCGAAGAACTTTTCAGACAATACATCGGTAAATACCCGGATGACGCTACTGCCTATTTTGAACTGTCGCGGATAGTCGCAAACAAAAAACAGGTCCATGAAGCAGCTGAACTGGCCGGCAAGGCAGCAAAGCTTGTCCCTTCAAACACCTGGTACCAGCTTTTTTATGCGGAAGTGCTTCAACTGGATGGCAAGTACAAGGATGCCATATCCGTTTATGAACAGATTACGGAAACAAATCCAGATAACCTTGATTATTATTACCAGCTGGCAGCACTTTACCTGTCGACCGAAAAATACCCCGATGCGGTAAAAGTGTATGATAGAATCGAAAATAAAGCCGGCATATCGGAGGAGATCAGCCTTCAGAAAGAAAAGATCTACCTTCTTCTGAATGATCTGCCGAAAGCACAGCACGAATTGGAGGCGCTGGTTACCGCCTATCCTGACGAGATCCGTTATTTATCGATCCTGGCCGAATTCTTTATGAACAATAAGATGCAGGAAAAAGGCCTGGAGACCTATCATAAGATCCAGCAGACCGATCCGGGAAATCCTTTTGTGCATATGTCGATGGCTGATTATTACCGGAAGAACGGTGAAAAACAAAAAGCTTTTGAAGAGCTGAAACAGGGGTTTGCAAACCCGAATCTTGACATCGACTCAAAAGTGAATATTCTTCTTTCCTTTTTCAATGTCAACCAGTTGCCGGATGATTCCAAAGCAATGGTGTTTGAGCTGACCCGGATTCTTACCACCGTTCATCCAAACGATCCCAAGGCACACTCGATCTATGGGGATTTTTTGATTCAGGATAAAAAAAGTGAAGAGGCGCGCGAAGAATACCTGAAAGTCATCGCTCTCGACAGCAGTAAATTTGTTGTTTGGGAAGAAATTCTTCGGATTGATCTTGTCCTTGAAAAATATGACCACCTGGTTGAATACAGCCAACGTGCCATTGAATTATTTCCCGATCAGCCTGTTCCTTATATGTTTGCCGGTATCGGCAATTACCAGCAGAAAAAATACAGGGATGCTGTTAAGTCCTTTAACCGCGGGCTGAAACTGGTAGCGGATAATGATCAATTGCTCTCTGAGTTCTATATGTACCTTGGCGACAGCTATCATTCCCTAAAGGATACAAATGAATCGGATAAGGCTTACGAGAAATCACTTTCGATCAAAAATGACAATGCCTATGTCCTGAATAATTATGCCTATTACCTGTCGCTTCGCAACCAGGACCTTGATAAGGCAGAATCCATGTCGAAAAAAGCCGTCACGCTGGAACCGAAAAATTCTTCTTTCCAGGACACCTATGGGTGGGTGCTTTACAAACTTCAGCGGTACGATGATGCCAGGACATGGGTTGGCAAAGCACTGGATGATAAAGACGGAGTCAGCGCAGAAGTAATGGAACATTACGGAGATATTCTTTACAAACTGGGCGATACTGGCCAGGCATTTGAATACTGGCAAAAGGCAAAGACAAAGGGGCCCGGGTCGGTTCTGCTCGATAAAAAAATTGCGGAAAAGAAACTCGATGAATAATAGGACTTTCTGACATTAAAACTGCATCTATCAATCATTAAAATGAGTAAGATTAAAAATAACGCTTTTATTTTTCCTTTTTCCATTCTTTTAGTGCTGATCATCCTTGCTTCCTGCAGTTCCCAGCGAAAGATCATAAAAGCCCCGATCAAAGAAGAAGGTGCGGAGTACCTATTCAAAAAGCTTAAGGAACGCGAACTTCAATATAACTGGTTAACAGCAAAATTTTCTGCGGAATATACAAACAAAGGACAGACAACTTCCTTAAACGGACAAATCAGGATCCGGAAGGACAGTGTGATCTGGCTTTCCTTTTCACCGGCATTGGGGATTGAGGTTTTCAGGATGATGTTGACACAGGATTCGGTTAAATTCATTAACCGGATGAACAATACTTTTTTTGCAGGGGATTACAATTATGTGAATCGTTATCTCCATACCAACATTGATTTCGATATTCTTCAATCTTTCCTTACGGGAAATGACCTCTCGTTTTATGAGAACGGAAAATTCAGGGCCGGACTTGAGAATAACTCTTATAAACTAGCGACGGCAGAACGCATGAAACTGAAGAAATTTATCCGGAACAGCCAGGAGCACCTGAGGGTTCTGATTCAGAACATCTGGATCGATCCGGAGAGTTTCAAGATCACCCGCGCGAATGTGAAAGAGATCCGGGAACCGAACATCAAGTTGGAAGCCCGGTATTCCTCCTTTGAAAAGATCGGAGACCAGCTTTTCCCGAAGGAAATGTCATTTGATATCTCTGCAGATAATAACCTTTCTGTTACCGTCAGTTTCAATAAAATCACGATCAATACAGCCCAGGCGTTTCCATTTAAAATACCGCAGAGCTATCACCAGGCAAAGTGAACCTGCGCGGAACAACCGATAACTCATGATGAAGTTTTCTCATCCATTCCGGCAGATTTTTCCAGGCTTCATCCTGATACTCATACCCGTTATTCTTTTCCGGTTTTTATCCTATTCACAGGAATCAAAAGAAAAACTCCAGAAAACAAAAAAGCAGCTGGAGGAAGACATCCGGTACACTTCCAGGCTGCTGGAAGAAACGCATCGGACAAAACAGAATTCACTCAACAAAGTAATCCTGCTGAATAAGCAGATCGAGAAACGGCAATCGCTGATCAGCGCTATTTCAGGGGAAGTCGACCAGATTCAGGTACAGATGGAACTCCAGCACAGGCATATTTCAACGCTTTCTGAGGAGCTAAAAAAGATGAAAAATGAATATGCCCGGATGATCTATTATGCCTATAAGAACCTGAATTCGTATAACCGCTTGCTTTTTATCTTTTCTGCAGAGGATTTTAACCAGGCCTACCGCCGGTTGCTTTACTACCAGCAATACAGCGCTTACCGGAGAACGCAGGCGGAACTGATCCGGGATGCACAGATGACAATCAACCGGAAACAAAAGGAACTCGAAGAAACGAAACAGCAAAAATTAACGCTGGCCCGGTCGGAAGAATCTGAAAAGGGACAATTGACACATGAAAAGGAAGAAAAAGACAAAACCGTTCAGCAGTTAAGCCAGAAGGAGAAGGAACTGGAATCCACATTACGGGAGAAACAGAAAACAGCCCAAAAGCTTGAACACGAGATTGAAAAACTCATTACTGCTGAGATCAAAGCTGCTGCCGAAAGAGCAAAGAAAACCGATAACCGCGATGCAAAAACAAAAATGAAAACGGTCCGCACCGAGATCCTGCTCACCAATGATGAACAGGTTTTATCCAGTTCGTTTGCGTCCAATAAAGGGAAATTGCCATGGCCTTCGGAACATGGCGTGATCACCGGGAGATTCGGCGAGCACCCGCACCCGGTACTGAAGTATGTGAAAGTGAAAAATAACGGCATCGATATTTCCACCGAAAAAGGGGCTTCCATCAGGACGGTGTTCAACGGGAAAGTGAGCCGGGTGATGTCGTTTCCCAACCTCAACAATGTCGTGATCATCCGTCATGGGGAGTACCTTACGGTCTATTCCAACCTGGAAAATGTCAATGTGAAAGATGGACAGACGGTGACGACCAAACAGCTGATCGGGAAGATCCATACGAACCCGGAAGATTCAAAGACTGACCTTCATTTTGAAATATGGCTGGGAAAAACCACTCAGGATCCGCAGGAGTGGCTTTATGGCGCTAATTAAAACTGCATGTTGAAACACCCCGGAGAACTTGCCGCATTACTTACTGCTGTGTTCTGGACGATCACGGCCTTGTCTTTTGAGGCTGCAAGCAAAAGGATCGGGTCGATGATCGTCAACCTGTTGCGGCTGATCGTCGGGTTTGTCTTCCTCAGCATTTTCGCATGGATCTACCGGGGCTATCTTATGCCCATGGATGCATCCGGCCGAACCTGGTTGATTCTTGTCATTTCCGGCCTGATCGGTTTTACCTTCGGCGACCTCTGCCTGTTTCAGTCGTTCGTTGTCATAGGCGCCCGTATTTCCATGCTCCTGATGGCATTAGCGCCTCCCATGACCGCCCTGATAAGCTGGATGATCCTGGGCGAAGAAATGACAGGAAAAAGCTGGCTCGGAATGTTCGTCACCATTACGGGAATTGCACTGGTAGTGCTCAGAAGGGAAGAGATCCCGAAGAAACCCGAAGGAAGGAGGAAATTCAGGTTTAATTATCCGATCTGGGGCATCCTCCTGGGTCTGGGCGGAGCCTTCGGACAGGCGCTGGGACTTGTTCTAAGCAAATTCGGGATGCATGATTCCATTTCTGTTGCAGCAGGCCGGATCCACGGTATTGCACAGAGTTACGATCCCTTCGCATCGGCACAGATCCGTGTGATTGCAGGGATCGCAGGATTTGCCATCCTGTTTACTATCCTCGGCATGTGGAAGTCCACATACCAGGCGATCTCCAACCACAAGGCGGTTGTACAACTCTCACTCGGGGCTTTCTTCGGGCCTTTTCTCGGTGTTTCCTTCTCCCTGCTGGCAGTACAGCTCACCAACACGGGGGTTGCCGCCACGATTATGGCCATCGTTCCCGTGCTCATCATCCCGCCCTCCATCTTATTATTTAAAGAAAAAGTAAACCTTAAAGAAGTTTTAGGCGCCATACTTGCAGTAGGCGGTGTTGCGTTGTTCTTTTTGTAAAATTGCTATGACCGTTAATTGAAAACTTTATCCTATGAAAGAAAACCGAACGATTGGTGCTTTGAGCCCGCCGAATCCCGGAGCACGGTTTTATATCGGTCTGGGAATCTTAATTCTCTCCTTCTTCATGCTTCCTATGGGCATATTTTTGCAGCGGTTTGCCTACCACCACTATTTGAAACATCTGATTGTAGGGATATTCTGGCTCAGCGCCCCGCTAATGAAGATCAGCAGTGTAGCCATACTTGGAAAACCGTCCTATCTCTATATCAAATCGATCTTCCGGCATCATGTTGCACGTGTGATCAAACCCTACCATGCCAGCCGCATTCGTTACAATATCGGCCTTTTCCTGTTTTGCCTGCCGGTTATTCCAACTTACATCCTGGCCTATGCTCCCCAGTTTTTCTCCGAAAACTTTTACCCGCGGCTGATCCTGAATATTTCTTTGGATGTCATCTTCCTAATCAGCCTTTTCGTTTTGGGAGGCGATTTCTGGGATAAACTGAAAGCTTTGTTTATCTTTTCGGCAAAAGTAAGTTTCCCGGAAGATGGTCCGAAGGAAAAATAAAAAGGGACTTTAAAAAAATTACCGCTAAGTATTTTCCTGATATTTTTTATTAGGAACATCAATGGATGATAACAATTTTTCACCTACTATGTCCTTTCTTTTGCTACCACCAAAAGAAAGGACGAAAGAAAAGTCACCGCTGCTCCCTTCGACAAGCTCAGGGAGCAGATCGGTGGTTGAGCTTGTCGAAACCACCGGAAGTTCGCTTCGCTCCTAGCCCCACCCCCTTCCCCTCCCCAATTGGGGAGGGGAGTAAGGGGAGGGGCCTCGATTTTCTTAACGAAAATTTCATAAGGCGGAAAAGAAAAAAATACCAGTCGCCACATAAGCAGCCTTGGCTGGTGCCATCGAACGAAGAGAGATTGCGCCAGACGCAGCTGCGTTGTGGTGACGAGGCCGCCCGGCCTGAGGGCAAATAAAGAATCGCAGACAGGAACGGAAAAAAAACAATTTATCAGAACCTCAGTTTCAGACTTAAAAAGAATTCCCTTCCCGGGGCAGCCTGGAAGCTGTTATAATCCGGACCGTTATTGGGTTCAGTGAACCCAAAATATTGTTCGTCGAAAAGGTTCTTGGCAAAAAGACTGATCTCATTGTGACAACTCCCGAGGTTGAATTTATAGCTCAGGTTTGCACCATAAGTATTAAAGCCCTTCACCCAGGAGTCGCGTTTTTTTCCATTCTCGGTAAATTTGTTGTAAATGGAGTCGTCTGTCTGGATATACCATTTCGATTGATATTCCATATTCAGTGCAAACGTAAAATGTTTCAGGAACTTCACGGCTGCTTCAACTGCAAGGATGTGCTCAGGACACTGTGGGATCCATTGGCCCTTTACGCTGTCGGGGGAAGTATACTGGAAATGTGAATAAGTGTATGCAACATCAAATTTCAGGAAATCGACCGGAACATATGATAAATAGGTTTCCACTCCATACCGTGTGCTTGCGCCAATATTCCCAAAAAATGCCGTGTTATTTCCCCTTCCGATAATGCTGTAGCGGTAGAATTCATTTTTGGAATTAACATAAAACCCGGTAAGATCATAATAAAACCTTTTTCCGACATCGCCTCTCAGGCCCAATTCCACACCCATGAAGGCGGAAGGTTTGATCAAAGAATTGAATCCTCCCCAATGCTCGGGATTGTTGTACAACTCATCCTCCGTGGGAACTAAAAATCCTGTGCCATAACTTGCATAGATATTGAGGAACCTGGCAGCATCATATACGAGTCCGAAACGGAAAGAAGTATTTTGAAAAGCCCTGTTTCCGGAAGGCTGTACCACTGAGTCGGGCAGTGGGATGTTATTGATGAGTTCGTTGTACACATAATCGTAACGAACATTGAGTGTAGCATATAGCTTTTTCATGATATCCAGTTTATCAATGAAGAAAACGCCCACACTTTTTTGTTTAATAACCTGGTTGATCAGGATGGTATCGCGGTCTAAAACAGTCTCACTGAAATGGCTATCCTCCCTGGCTGGATCCTTATCAACAGCAAACATGATTTCCGTCATTGTCTTCGAAGCATAATCGGCTCCCAGGCTGATGTGGTTCCTGAGATTTTCTTTCCCGAAATGAAGGTTATATTGTGCCGAAAAGCCTGTGTTGATAAAGGGTTTGTGGTCGTCACCATTATTGGAAGTCTCGCGGTACTTGTTCATTCTGAAAAATCCTTTTAACTGGATATCCTGGTTTTTACAGATGTCAAATTTACCCAGGAGGGCGTCGGTCAGCCTTTGTGTTTTATGAAATTCATTATAAGGAATAGCGTCGGTATTCGCAGCCTGATGGCCAACCGTATCATAACGGCCCAAGTTGATCCCTTCGGAATTCTGGTCGAAATAATCCGTATAGGTGAGCAATTGGGTAAATTTAATTTTGTTGGAAGGTGTCCAGTTGAGTTTTTCACTGAAAATATCTCCGTAATAAGCCTGGTGTTTGCGATATCCGTTGCCTTGTGTATGAGAGTAGGAAACCCTGTAGTTCACATTGCCCTGGGTGCCATCTACCTGGCCTAATACTTTCCAGAAACCATACGAACCTGCAGACGCATAAAATAAGCTGTTGACGGGTTTTTTACCTCCATCGGCAGTGAGGATATTCACCACGCCACCAGTTGCACTGGCCCCATACATGGAAGCGGCAAGCCCTTTCACAACTTCAACATTGGAAACAGTAGCCCAGTCAACATCGTAAAGATCGGGAGCGAACCCACTCGGGTCATTCACGGGAATTCCATCAATAAAAACCCCGATTCCCCTGAAGCCGCTTTCGGTCAATACGCCTTGTCCGCGAATATACAGATGAACGCGTGAGCTGCCTGATGCTCCGTTATCGATCCGCACACCGGGTACCAGCCTTAAGGCTTCATCTGCGGCATTGGTTTTTGAAAATGTGGATAACTGATCGGATGAAACCACAGAAATGGCTGCCGGTATTTCTCTCAGTGGCACTTTGGTCCGGACTGCAGTTACCTCAAATTCATTGAGGTTTTTGACAAGAAGAGTGTCTTGTTTCTGGGTGAGTTGTGATTTTTTCTCCTGGGCGAAAACCGAAAGGAACGTCAGAGAGAAAATAAAAATGAGAATAAAGTATGTCGATTTCATGGGTTGGATTGGTTAAATGAAAAATGAAGAATGAAGAATGAAGAATGAAAAATCATTTCATCATTACATTTCATAAATTAAAAAGAAAAGAGATCAGACGAACCTGGGGGGAGGGAAGGATGGAAGAATGAAAACAGACTTGAAATCCTGCTGAGGTTCAAAAAACAAAACAACAAAAGAAGTTGGTGGTGATGGAACAGAATATTTCTTCAGAAGGGCATGTTTGATGATGTTATGCAGCATGGCCTGACTGTTCTTGCTTCTTTCCGGTAAATTCATGCCGGTAACCCAGGTGGAATATTTTTCGTAACGAGCGAGCAGTTGTTCTTCTTTGGTATCATTAATGCACCGGAAAGTTACAGAAGTTCCTGAGATCCTGGTATAAATAACATCATACAACTTTCCGCGATACCGGATCTCACCTTTGTCCAGCATCTTAAAATCGCGATCAGTAGCAGGATTGAGAATAGTGATCTCCTCATAGTCCCGGAAAGATCCACTACGGATCATTGCTTTCATCTCGGTTTTTACACGGATCTGATCACATTTGAATACCAAATAGTATCCAAAAAGGTTAAAAAGGATCAACCCGGCAAAAAGGATGGGAAGAAATTTCCGTATCATTTGTTCTTCAGGATTTTTATCCCGGATTGTGCAAAAATATAAAATTGTACTGATAACAGGTTAAACAATGATTTTTTCTGGTTTGCAGGATTCTGTTTCTGTCTGGATTTAATGCAACAAAGAAACTGGAAAAACCAATGCGCAAACCAGAGGACTATTTTACAATCATCTTAATATTGGTTTTCCCTTCATTGTCTTCCAGCGTGAGGATATAGATTCCGGGAGACAGGAAATTCAGTTTGTAGGTTTTGATAAAGCCCCTGGAAATTTCAAGATCCTTATCCTCGAAGATCATGAGATTAAGTGCATTCTGCAACCGCAGGGTTACATGCCCCGGGCTATGGTTTTTGATCTTCAACGTAAAGGTTCCATTGTTTGGATTAGGGAAGACCTCATAACTGTAGGCGGTTTCTGTTTCCTGGATACCGGTACAATCCTTAAATGTGACCATCAGCGAATCGTAGGAGGAGCAATTAGAGGAATTGGTGATCCGCACCCGGAACCATTTTGAGCCAAAACCACCTGTCAGGGATGTGTCGACGGTGATCCCGGGTGTAGTAAACCCTCCGGGTGTCCAGAGATAATGACCACCGGGGATGGTGTCAGCAAAAAGGTGGACTGCCTGTCCGCCACAGACCGTATCATCGGGCAGGATGGTGAGGTGGGGAACCGGGATTGCGGCAATTGCCAGGTGAAGGCTGCTTGCATAACACCCATTGGCTCCGTTGGCCTTCAGCCGGAGTTTTACGGACCCGGAACTCACATCGGTTAAACCGGGAGTATAGATTGGGGTTAATATTGTATCGTTCGAAAAGGTTCCATCCCCGAAAGTGTTCCAGCGGAGGGAATCATAAGAAGAAGCTATTCCAAGCAACTGCAGTATATTCCCCGCGCAGATCGTGGTATCGTTCCCTGCATAAACATTGGGCAGGGGTGGTGGCGGGAATTCAATGTTATCGATCCAGGCCGCGTTGCTGCCGTTCAGATAGGAAATATCTGTAACATACCACCATTTGAAGGTATGCGTTCCGGCTGTCACGGGATATGCAGCCCTTTGCCAACCTTGTTCTCCCGACCATTGTCCTAAAGGTACATCATCGATAAAAAAGTGGAGCCAATCATAATCCTGTTCGGAAGAAACTTTCGTGTAAAACGAAATACTGTCATCTTTCCCGGCACTGAATGTAACCTGTAATCGGGAGGTTTGGTTATTATAGATCACCCCCGACCGGGCACTGTAACTTCCCTGGTAATGGATCGTATCAATGACCCAGTTTGCGTTTCCGCCGAAACCCCATGGGAATTTTGTAAATCCGTCGGTTTCCCAGTCTTCCACGAGTAATCCGATAGTTTCAAATACCGTCTTTACCGACCGGTACAAACCGGAACCTGCGATCAGGTGAAGGTCGGCAGAGGAATAGAGGCAGGCATCCGGTGCAACCTCCAATTTGAGAACAACTGTTTTGGTATGAATCGGCAAAATGGTGTCGAGATAAACGGAATCGATCGTAAAATGTAAGTAATCCGAGGGAGACGAAATTTTCAGCCAGGTGCCAGGACACGCGAAATCCCCTGAATTCAAAACGGTAACTGCAACATCGATGCTTTCTCCGGGATCCAGGCGCCCGTTGTTATTACCGTTGATGGTATCATGGATCACAACATTCCCGATATGCAACCCGGGAGCATGGGCTTCGATCCTGAAATTGCTCAGCCAGGAAGTATCAGTGTTAACGGCCCTTACATTGAATTTGACCCTTAATCCGTCAGGAATGGTGTCTGATACTTTAAAGGAAAATCCATTGGCAGCCGATTTCACTTCCCCAGCGGAAAAATCACCATACTGTTCTGTGCTGTCGGTGATCGTAATATAAGGGGAATCTGAGGAAAGATAAGCCGTGACATTATTTGCAGGTTGGTCGCCCACATTTTTCAGGCTTAAAGTCAGGTACAGCGAATCGGCATAATTCATGTCTTGCCCGCTTTTTTTCTGGATCGATGCCAGGTCGTAGGAATCATAAACAACGTAAGGCTGATTTGGCGCCGGCCCCAGGTTAACAGGCGAAACATAGGTAAGAGCATTACCGTTCCGGTTATCAGTCCATACCGGGTATGCCATCATGTTTCGTGAGTTCACTCCAAGATAATCGCCGAAATAGCTGATTGCAAGTCCCGGAATCGGGGTGGGGGTAAAAGCAACATCGCTGACTTTCATGTCGGTCCAGGTATCCCCGGCGTTATTCGAATAAGAGATCCATGTTTCGCAAGCTGTAGACGACACATTGCGGTCGTCATAATAAATCACGCAGAGGTTTCCTGTCACAGGATCACAACTGATCCAGGGAAAGAAATGTTGCTTGCCAAAGCCGGTAGCATCCTGGTTTACCTTTAAGGGCGCCGACCAGGTGCTTCCCTGGTCGGTGGACCGGAGCACATACACATCAATGTCGCTTCCGGTATTAACACCGGGGAATCCGATATTAGCCCAAACAATGTAAATATTTCCCTTGTGCGATCCATTGCTGATGTCCACCGTCATGGAAGGAAAAGAATTCACCCTCATGTTTTTGGCGGTTCCGCTTGTACGGATCCCTTTGATGTTATTGATGATCCGCGTGGCCGGAGTAAAGACGGATCCCCCGTTAAGGGATTTGGCGAACCCGATGGCAGATTCATCTCCGGGCCAGGTATCGTAGACAGTAAAAGTCCCGTAAACCTCCCCGTTAGGGCCGGTTTGGAGGTTGACTCCCTGGCAAAAACCTCCGGCTGCAACGCCCGGACTTATAGCCAGAGGCGTGATCCAGGTCAAGCCATTGTCAACCGATCTTGATACTTGAATCTGGTTATAATACGGTGAAATGCTGACAAAATTTGTCCAGGCATCATACAGCATGCCCTGGAAGGGACTGGTAAGTGAGTTATCGATGCAGAGGTGATTTTTATCCAGTATATCCTGCCCGGGCGAAGGAACGCTTGAAACGACAACATCATGCCAGGTCACGCCTTGATCGGTAGACCAGGCAACCGATTGACCGAAGTTGTTGTTGATCTTCCCGACATACCACCAACCATTCCGGCCGATGGCTACTGAAGGATCACCCATGTTGGTATTCCCTGCTCCTTCAATCTCTCCTGCCCAGCTAACTCCTGCATCTTCCGAGGAACGGTCGTCGGCCCCGAACAGTGAATTAGCGGTAGACCCGTCCCAATCAGTGGAGTTATTGGAATTCAGGAGTTCATCTTCGTTTTCAGGGTTGATGAAGATGGAATTTTCACTTTGTGTGGTGCCACTTGTTCCTGTCACACATATGTCCGGTGAATCCTGTATCTGTATTCCTTTTGCTTCGATCCGGCTTCCGGTAAATACTGCTTTTGGTACAGTCACCCTTGGATTAGGTGTAACGTATCCCAGCTTCACCATATGCAGCCAGTATCCCATGTTATCGATCCTTGTGTTTACTTTTCCTTTCCCTGCGCGGGTGATCCCCGGAGAATACCGGTGCAATTGTGCTTCCATCGAAAAAAAAGAAAAGATAAACAGCAATACAAGGATGCAGGATAACTTTTTCATAGGGAAGAGGTTGTATTGGTCTAACAAAGGTAAGAAATCTGAAAATAGAAAAGCCACCCGGCTGGATTCCCGGATGGCCTTTTGATATTTGAGAAAAGGATTACTTACGGATGACCAGTTTCCTGATCAGGGTACCCGTTTCGGTTTCCACTTTCAGGTAATAAACACCTTCAGACAGTGTGGAAAGATCAATGTTCTGTGTGAATTTTCCGGTAACTTTCACATTGTTTTCGGTGTAAACCAAAGATCCAAGTGTGTTTACGATCCGGATGTTGATGTTCTTCTCATTCCCCTGCAATACGATCGCGAATTTTCCCGGATTCGGGTTGGGATAGATCTCTGCTCCGAATTCATTGGAATTAAAAATCCCGAGTGTGTTTTTCACGATGACAGTTTTATCCAAAGATGGAAGTCCCGGGCCGCAAGTATCAGTGCCTTTTACAACAATCACAGCAGACGGGCCCCTGAACGAGAGATCCCAGGTAACTGTCCCGGTAAGGCCTGTTCCGGCAATCGTTCCGGCGGCTTCAGGTGTGATTGACCATGCATAGGTCGTTACAGAAGGGACACCGGTTGTCGTGAATTCAGAAGTGGGGGCATTGGCAATGTTGACAGAATCGGCTCCTTCGGGTTTGGCAGGTGCGGCAATAGGAGCAGAAATGTTTACATCATAGGATGGGGAAGGTGTTCCTTCTCCGCAATCATTCAATCCTTTAACGACAATGCTAACCGGTCCCGAATAGGTGGCAGATGCATTGAAAGTAGCCGTTGTAGTTGTGCCGTCGATGGTTCCGGCAGCAGCAGGTGCGATTTCCCAGGCATAGGAAGTGGCATAGCCGGCACCCGGCGTTGTATACGGGGTTCCGGTTGAGCCCGGACAAACTACAGCCGGCCCTGCAGGCTGAGCGGCAGGATTTGGTGCCTGCCCGACAACAACCTGTTTCGTGACCTGGTTGTCGCAAGTGCCGTTATTTTTAACCTGGAGCGTCACATTGAAAGTGCCGCCAGACGTATAGGTATGCGAAGGATTCTGGCTGGTTGCCCCGGCAGAGCCATCGCCGAAATCCCACAGCCAGTCTGTAATGGTTCCTCCGTTGGCATTTGACAGGTCTGAAAAAATGGTGGCCTGGTCAATGCAGGAAGCATTGCTGGTGGTAAAATCTGCGGTTGGCTGATGATAAACGTGGATATAAGCTGTTTTTGTGGTAGAGTCGGAATTGGCTGATCTTGAAATCACAAGTTTCACTGAATAATCTCCGGGTGCACTGTAAACTATGTTAGAAGGATTTTTCACGGTGGCTGTTCCCGGTGTTCCTCCATCAAAAGTCCATACCCATGACGCAGGACTTCCTGCAGATTCATCGGTGAAATTCACACCCGTTCCCGGGCAGAGATCTGTAACATTGGCTGAGAAGTTGGTGATCAGCTGGCCATAAGTCACAGGTACATTGTCCTGGTAACGGAAGAAATTCTGCTTGGTTACCGTGACCATCACCTGGGTTCCGGCTGTTTGTGAAGGAATTGTAATTACAACAGGCGTAGCGCCGCTGCCATAGCCGGTAGCGATAATTTCATTATTTACTGTCAAAGCAATGAACGCGCTATCATTAGTAATTATATTAAAAGTCGTTGCTCCTGCCTGGATCTCTTCATCATGAGTTACGGTCAATTGCTGGGGAACCTCAAAATAGACAACAGAGAATCCGTCTCCAAGCATATGGAACAGACGGTAAGTAACCTGTTTATTACCTGTATTATAAGGCCAGCTGGATAGTTTCAAAAAGTATTTTCCGGCGGCATTGCCAAAAGCAGGAAAAACACCCCTTGAACCGGGTTGAGTTTCTTTGTCGGGCATAAAATTTGGCCACATATTGTCCATCATACCCCATACATAAGTATCATTGACAAATGAATAAGAAACTTCTGAAGGGCAAACAATACCCAATGCTCCTGCATTATGACCATTTTTTGTTTGGCGGACGAACTTTTCACCGAAACAATCTGCTGAACGGTGATAAGCGCCCGTCTGGCAATTGATGGAAAAAACAAAAGGAAGCAACGTATTGTTTAATGCAGTGACGTTCGAGGAACTATAGGCAGGTTCGCCCCATCCGTCATAGTAACCATGATCCCTGTGCATCAGGATAAATGCGCCTGAATCGATGGCCTGATTAATTTTGGTTGCATTTCCCCCGGTCCATCCGCCTAATTCACCGGGAGTAGCCGGAATATAACCCAGGCCGGTGGAACCAAAATAATTGGTTACCTGAGATGTATTAGTAGCTGATGACCATATATTCTGACTCCCTTCGTATATTGCATTAATACGCCTGGGGTGTTTGTTCATGGTATTTTTCCAGAATCCTCCGACAATTTCAGAACAAAGCTGGAACCACCGCACCGTCTGCCATCCTAAAGCGGTAATAGGTTTATCATAGAATAATGGATCGACCGGTGGATTCCGCTCATAATCAAGGAATCTTGAGCAAAGGATCTGTAACTGGCTGGCGTTATTGGCAACTATTCTTGCAAATACCACATCGGGCATTTCATCGCCGGTGACATCAGCATATTTATTATCGGATGCAAAATTCGGATACCCATCCGGATGGATGTACATATGGCTAATGATGTTTTTGGTCGCATCTGTACCATAATCGCCCAATAAAAGACAAGCTACAGGTTTGATAGTCCAGTTATTGTATGCGTTGTCGATAAAAGCTTCAATTGCGGTCTCCGTATTGCCACCTACGTCAGTTAAAGTATAGATATGCGTGAGGATACCTTGTTGGTTACGGAAATTAGCAATAGAATCTGCCCAACTGAGGAAATCGCTTCCCGTAGGGGTTATGATGATATATTCACATTCTATATCACGTTGCCCTTTTGAGTAGGATTGAAAACGTTTATCATAATCAACGGCAGGCAAAGAGGAATAGTTTAAAATGTTATCCTGCATAATGGGATCCCACCAGCGGCTGCGAAATGCATCATTCCCGAATTGTCCGGTGCCTCCTTCGAATGTAATCTCAACCTTCAGGTCCTGATAAACGATCAGATCTTTGGTAACCGGGTTATACTGGAATGGGGTTATGCCTAAGTTTATGGCATCAACACCACGGATTTGGTTAACTTCGGAGATCATAACCGGAGATTCAGGATAAAAGGCATTTTTTGAATAAACCGACTGATTTTTCACCAGCGGGAAATCTTTTTCGGTATCTAAAGGAATGCGTTGGGCAGGAGCGATTTCAATATAGTGAAGGGTTTCAGTGCGCTGAGAAACGATCCTTACTTTTGGTGTGGAGCCTTGCGGAATAGCAATAAAAGAACCTTTTCCCGGTAAATTCGGCATTCCTTCGTCATTGCCAAGAAATGTACCCGGAAGCGTAATGTTCTTCATGACCTGACCATCAACCTGAACATCTTCCATAGTAAATTCAGGTACAGAATAAATAAGCTGTATGGCATTCGACCTGGAGTCCACAAGGTTTAATCCGGATTTTCCCCAGGAATCAGTATACGAAAAATTTTGTGCCTGAATTCCGAATACCGCGGACAGCATGCAGATTGTAAGAAGTGTAAATTTTTTCATGGTCGGTTTTTGTTAATGAATGGATATAAGTAAGTCTGTGTCACACACAGTTAAGACAATTTTTTATATATGCAAGAGATCAGAATATTTTTCCTTGCCCTACCGGATGACCACAAGTTTTTTAGTTTGTGAGGTCTTATCAGTCTCCATCCTGCAATAATAAATCCCGGAAGAAAGGCCGGTAAGATCAATGGAATACTGATGTTTTCCGCTGCCTTCTGCTTTCCAGGAATGATCATTTCCAATCTGTTGCCCGGTGGCGTCAATGATTCGCAGGGTCACATCAGATGGTTCAGGAAGTGAAAAACTGATATTCAGGGCACCATGGGTTGGATTAGGGTAGAGTAAGAAATACATGGAAGTGCTTATAACAGGAATGCCGGATACCGGGTCTTCTATGCGTATCCAGAGTGCCGGATCGCCCAGCAATGTGCAGTCGTATTGGGTCCAGCGTTGTGCACCGGGTTCAAATTCACCAGGTAAGCCGATCCAGGGCGCTGTTTTAATCTTTGATATCATATGCACCTTGCCAATATGGTTCTCGGGAAGCGTATCGTTGTATAGTGCACTCACGAATTCCCGCTGCAGGTGTTCTGATGGTCCTTCGGTTGTGCCCTGGTCGAACCAACCAAACCGTGTATTGAAAATTCCTGCTGCAACGAAATTATTGATGGCCAGGCTTCTCGAAGCAATGCAGGATGGGAGGTCGAAACTTCCGTCATCACAACCTTGGGTATAAAGAAGAGCATAATTATGATCAACGCCATTTACCATGTTAAAGTTGGCATTGGTGATCTGGTTGATGTCAAAGCGTAGCATATATGAAGTATTTGCATGGCCGAGGTGATGGATGAAGGATGTTCCCCGGTTTATCTTTGCAAGCAATGTATCCGTACTCCATTGCCAGTGATTGGTGGAGCCCGGAGGCCCGGTCAGCGTATCATAGAGCTTTTCAATGTGGTTTGATCCCGATGGGATCCCATGGGAGAAATACCCGTTATCATTTTGGTTATCGACCAGCAGGTCCATATAATCGCCTCCCAGTGTAATGGGAGTGTCATACAAGTATTCCCCGACCAACAGCGGACGATCGGCCTCTCCAAGCACAGGGTTGGCCTGGTAAGAAACCGATTTGTGGACCATGGAGGCCTGGTTGGCTTGAGTAGTGAAGGGAAGCCGCCCTACGGCCACATCGGGCAGCAGGTCGGTGGAATCAGCAACTTCTCCATACACCAGATTTCCATTCAGATCATCCGTGCCATCCAGTGCTGAATAATAGATATCAGCGGGAATATCCCAGCTTTCCTCTTCTTTAACTCCGAAACCATCATATACGACACAATAAAATTTCCGCGAGGGAACCCATTGTTCACTTCCTCCTAAAAGAACATATTCGATGCTGTTGTTCTGGTATTCCTGCCGGATATAGTTCCGCATTTTTTCCTGGAGATCAACCCCAGATGTCCCTGAGTTAATATCTTCTGTGCTGACGATCTGTGTACTCAGGCCTATTGAGGTATAATAATTCACAAGGTCAGTAAACCCGTCTTCAAAAGAAAATGGAGTGATAATCAGGATCTGGTAACTGGTTTGTTTCTTCGATGGTTCAGGATATAGGCTCATCATTTCCGGATTCTGAGCAAATGACCGGACGCGATCGAGGCCATCTTTTGAGGATATAAGATTTTTCAGCGAAACTGTTGATTTAGCATCCGGACGTGTCTTGATCCGTACCGTCACATCCCTGAAATAAGAAACTTTTCCCGTTGCGGGGTTATAATTCACCGGTGTAAAGGTCGACAATGCAAAGGAAAAGCCGTTGAGGTATTGGTTGAGGAGATGGCCTGAGACCGATGCAGGATAGTTGCCATTCATCCGGTAAACGGCTTCATTCTTAAGAAATTCGCCGAAAGGTTTTTTTGATATAGGGAGGACATCCTGTTTGGGATAGAGCAGATAGGTTCCCGGAAGAATGGTTTCATTTTCACGGATGATCTCGATGGACTCGGCAGATTCTCCCGGCGGAAGCATCAGTGAAACGGCCAAATAGGGAAGTGTAGGTTCCCCGGGTATTCCGGATAGTTTGGCATTATCAACCGTTACCGTCTGGTATTGACCGATGTTCCGGATCGAGCAATTGCCGATACGAAATGTTTTCTCAACATTTCCGGAAAAGACTGCCACTGAAAGAAAAGAAACAAGGAAAAGAAAAGATATTTTTTTCATTTGTGAATGGTTTAACAATTAGACAAAGATAAAGCATTTTCCGTTGCCTGGAAGTGAAACAATTAATAATGCTATTCCCGTCTTAAAAAAATGGGCGGCATTTGAAATGCCGCCCATCTGATTTGGAAATGATTGTTTTATAGAAAATACTTACTGAATTACATGGTGTCTGACCAGGCTCCACATAGTGTCAATATTACCAGTTCTCATTTTAAATATTACCAGACCGATGTTCTTTGCAAAGTAATAATCCCTTACCGCAGAGTCATTAACATAGAGGAGTTCGGAATACCTGGTGTGATATACATTGTGGTAGAGAGAATTATTAACCGTCAGATTGCTGAAAACCTCAATCACACCAAAAGTATGGCCATTCCCTGAATAATATTGCGGATCAACTATTAATGAGGTAGTTAATGCCCTGCTACTGGAATTTATATCCAACACAGATAAATCCGCATAATCATCTTTTCCGGCCCCTGAGGTAAAATTAACAAGGAACGGACTTTTAAAGGTCACGACAATATGGTCATAAATAGGATCCTTGGAAGATTCAGAATATACCCACAATTCCGGGGCTTTCTCCACATAGGTGCAGTCCTGTTTATTGGAAATTTCATTTTTATAGATCCAATAACTTCCCTTTGAAAAAACCGTCCATTCTTTGAACCAATCCGGAACGTTGTAATGATCCTGGCCTTTCTTGCAATTTGTTGACCCCAATATACACAAGACGAATAGGATAATTTTTGCTTTATTCAAGCAATTTGTACTACTGTTCTGGTTAAGTTTATTCATATTTGGCAAGATATTAATTTCATAGTAGTTACTTCCCTAAAAAGGAATTGAAATAAAATTAATGAAAAATCTAATTACATACCTCTTTACAGTATTTATTTTTATTTATGATCAGTTTACTTTTGATAGTAGTACCTGGTTGAGTTTCGTATCATTGATGAGAATGTAATGGTCCTGCATGCTACAAACTTGGCCGGATTTATATTATCCACTTTTTTAAGTTCATCCGGGTATTTTATTTGTGAGACTCAAATTTCAAAAACAAAGTGCATTGGAATTTGTAAGTCGAACCCTTCCTGCGGCAGGCAGGAATCCCGACGAAGTCAAAGAGTAAATACCCCGCTGCTCCGCAGCGGAAACAGGGTTCAGGGCTTGCCCCGGGGGTTCATCCCCGTGATTGGCAGGTTAAGGCTCAAAATCAAATCCCGGCTTCCATTGAATTTGAGTTCTTCCAAAAAAAAGATGGGCAGCATTTCAAATGCCGCCCATCTTTCTGTGAATTTGAAAGGGTGTGTTATTTCACCAGGAATTTCTGTACAATATTCTTTCCTGAATTCCGGATTGACATGTAATAAACTCCTGCTGACATTTTATTCAGGTTGATGGATTTCACCAGTTTTCCGCTGAATGAAATGCCATTTTCCGAATAAACCTTCATCCCCATTGTATTGGTGATTTCAATATTGATGTTCTGAGGAGTCAATGAGTTCATTTCGAGGGTAAAACTTCCCTGGTTAGGGTTCGGGTAAATCAGTGTACTCAGATCGGTTTTGTTCTGAGCGAACCCAACATTGTCGTAAAAGAAAATACGTGAAATGATGTACTGTGAACAGCCATCCGGTGTATTGACCGTAACGGCATAAATATGAGCGCCGACTCCAACGACAGCCGGATCAATGGTGATGCTCGGTGTTGTTTCACCACCGGGAGCCCAGAGGTAAGTTGCGCCGGCGGTTGTTGCATCCAAGGTAATCGGCTGGCTGCCGGAAGTCGTATCATTGGGGATTGCCAATACGTTCACAATGGTACCAACATTGATGTAGTTTGTTTTTGTAATAGTATCGATTTGTCCGCCACGGTTCACAACCAGCATAACATCATGGGCTCCGCATTCGGAATAAACCACCGTCACATCTTTGTCGGTGGAAGTAGCCGGTGTACCACCAGGGAAAGACCATTCGTAAGATTCATTGGTTCCGATATAGCCGCCTGAAGTATTATTTGTGAAGGTCACGGAACCATCCTTCGGAATGGTCGTCTGACTGGCCGTAAAATCAACATACAAGTCAATGACGGCGCGCTTGATGCACTGGTAAACCACCCATTTCTTGATTGGGCTTGATCCTCCTCCGGGTATATTTCCCTGACCTGCATCCTTATTCTGGAGCATTGCGATAAATTCACAATCGGCAATGGGCCATGAAGCAGCCATGGTAAAGTTCAGCGTAACAACCTGGGTATCCCCGCTGGTGAAATCAATTGGGGTTCCGGTCTGACTCGGAGACATCAGCCTGTTAACATGTTCCAGGTGGTTTTGACCCTGCCAGTTTTGCGTGATGTGCGACTGGGTGACGAAGAAATATAGCACATTGCTTGTGGAAGTAATCGTTCCAACCTTGGTCATTGTGACCACTACAGTATAATCCAATCCTGTGTTTGAAATTGTCCATGTCATTGCAACCGGAGAAGTTACAGCGATCGACTGGTTGTATTTTGGGAGGTAGGAAGAATACATTGAAGTTGTATGATTGCCACCCACAACACCTAGTGTACCGTCAAAGGAAACAGAAGGATATCCAGTGATGTTCCACATAGTATTCCTTGCATTGGAGTATGTATTAGCATACGAATCACCGTTGTGATTTGCAACTACTGCAACAAGGCAGCCATTGGAAAGAAGATCGTCGCAACCCATTGCAGCGCCGGGGCAGTATTGACACCATGTACCGGTAGCGTCTTCAACTGCAACCATCGTGCGGGGAACATTCTGTGCAATCAATGCTGAAAAGGACAACAGCATGATAATTGAAAGGAAAAGTTTTTTCATATTTTTCTTTTTATTGGTTAAGAATAAATTGAATGTTACAAAGTTAATAATTAATCAATTCAGGTATGTAGGAAATTAAATATATATTTGGGATGCATTTCGTACATATATTCCAAATTATTTTGCATCCATCTTCTGCAAAGCATAGGCATAAGCGCCAATCGAAACTGCATTGGAAGTTCCCAGCCGTGAAATTCCGACACCGGTTTTTTTGATAGGGTCATACATCGCTTTTTTTGTACTGAAAGGAACCGGGATCTCAGCCGCTGAAGGTTCAAGGAATTTTCCAAGGTCTGTTTCGTCTTCCAGGTTGAAGGCAATGATCTCCAACCGTTCGAGGAGTTGCCCGGCCACTGTTTCGAAAGGACGATTCATTTCACTCACCAGTTTTGGCAGAAACAAGGGATAGGCGCCCGACAATCCTCCACCGATCACGATCAGTCCGTCAACCAGGGTGATGGCATTGGCAAGTGCATCGGCGGCGGCGATGGCAAATGATTCGAATGATTTTACTGCTGCTTCGCGGTTCCCGGGTTTCTTTCCCGTCCCGATCTCGCAGATCTCTTTGGGCTCGGGGCAACTCGCCATGTTGATCCCGGTATAATTGGCATATTCCCTTTTTATCCCGCGGATACTGACACTTTCCTCCGCATCAAATTGTTTGAAAATACCATTTCTAACCCGGTTGATCTCTCCCTGTGCCGAATTATCACCCTGAAAAAGTACACCCCTTGTGACGATACCGCCGCCAAACCCCGTTCCGAAAGTGACTCCAAGAAGATTTCGGTAGCATTTGGGATTCCCAACCTTTTCCAGTTGCCTGTTGATATCCGGCAATAAACCTGATATCGCTTCACCATAAGCAAACAGATCGCCGTCATTGTTGATGAACACCGGGATGCCGAATGTTTCTTCGAGCATCGGTCCCAATGCAACCCCGCCTCTGAACGATGGCAGATTCTGCAAGTCGCCAATGATGCCGTTTTCATAATCCGCCGGGCCGGGGAAGGAAAAACTGATCGCAACAGGTTTTTTGCTGATCATTAATTTTATCCGGTTGAATCCTTCAATGATGTTTTTCAGGATAGCTTCAAGATTTTCACCTTTGGCAGATAGGTGAACCGGTTCAATGATTTCTTTTTCCCCCTGTACTGCAGAAAATACGAAATTCGTGCCCCCGGCATCGAGGGTCATTACCACTCTTTTATCTGTGTTGTAGCTCATGGAAAAGCAGTTATAAAGTTTATTTTAAAAGTACGAAGTACGATTTACGAAGTACAAATGAATTTTTTAAAGAACGAGGTACAAATTTATTTTAAAAATATCTTTGCGAATTTTACATTTAAGGAGAATTTTATAACAATTATTTCTCGCAGATTTACGCTGATTTTACGCTGATTTTCGCAGAGAAAGACTCATCTACTTACTTATTCTTCAATCCCTAATGGCTAATGGCCAATGGCTAACTCCTAAAATCAAAAATTTCATTCGTAATCCGTAATCCGTAATTCGTAATTTGTTTTAGTGTGCTTCCAACCAGTTTCCTCCTGTACTGATTTCAACCTCCACGGGCACATCCATTGGGATGGCATTTTTCATCTTATCCTCAACGAGCATCCTGACCTGTTCTGCTTCACTTTTTTTGACATCGAACACCAGTTCGTCATGGACCTGGAGGATCATCCTGCTTTTCAGGTTCAGCCGTGAAAACTCATTGAAGATATCGATCATGGCGATCTTGATCAGGTCGGCGGCGGTTCCCTGGATCGGGGCATTGATGGCGTTCCGCTCCGCAAAACCGCGAACGGTGGCATTGCTGCTGTTGATATCGCGCAGGTACCTCCTGCGTTTCATCATGGTTTCAACATAGCCATTCTTCTTGGCTGAGGCAATGGTCTGATCCATGTATGTCCGGATCCCGGTAAACCTGCTGAAATATTGCTGGATGATCCCCGATGCTTCCTTCCGGGGAATGTTCAGCCGTTCAGACAAACCGAATGCCGACATACCATAAATGATCCCGAAATTCACAGCCTTGGCATTTCTCCGCATTTCCCGCGTCACTTCCTCCAGTTTTACCCCGTAGACTTTTGCTGCAGTCGCCGCATGAATATCAAGCCCGGCGCGAAAATCGGAAATCATTTCACTGTCCCTGCTCAGATGGGCGATGATCCGCAATTCCACCTGGGAATAATCTGCAGAAAGCAAAATGTAATTTTCGTTTCGCGGGACAAATGCTTTACGGATTTCTCTGCCTTTTTCGGTACGGATCGGGATGTTCTGGAGATTGGGGTTATTGGAGCTCAGCCTCCCGGTGGCCGCTACTGCCTGGTTGTATGAAGTATGGATCCGCCCGTCCCTCGTGCTGACCAGAGTGGGTAGAACATCAACATAAGTGGATTTTAGTTTCGTCAGGGAACGGTAATCTAATATTTTCTGGATGATCGGGTGTTTATTGAGGAGTTTTGTCAGGATGTCTTCACCGGTTGAATATTGTTTTGTTGCTGTTTGCTTTGGATTGTCGATGATTTTCAGCCTGTCGAAGAGGATCTCCCCGAGTTGTTTTGGGGATGCAATATTAAAGGTTGTTCCGGCATCTTCAAATATACCCGTTTCCAACACTCTGATCTCCTGTAAGAGTTCTGATGAATAATCATGAAGGGCCGATGAATCCAGTTTGATTCCTTCTGCCTCCATGGAAGCAAGCACGGGAACAAGCGGTACTTCAATCTTATCGAAAAGCTCCAGGGTGTTGGTGGAAGTGAGCATCGGCCCGAAAACCTGTTTCAGCTGCAAGGTCACATCGGCATCTTCTGCCGCATATTCCTTGATCATTTCAAATTCAACATCCCGCATGCTCAGTTGTTTCAGACCTTTTTTACCGATCAGGGCTTCGATGGCAACAGGTTTGTATCTGAGGTAGGTTTCCGAAAGAAAATCCATATTATGTCGCTGATCCGGCTGAAGAAGATAATGGGCCAGCATGGTATCGAAGAACTTCCCCTTAACGTCAATATCATACCATTTCAGCATGGAGAGATCGAATTTCATATTCTGCCCGATCTTCTCGATCTTTTCATCTTCAAAAACCGGCTTGAATTCATTCACGATCTGGTGTGAATCATGATAGTTTTCAGGTAGGGGAACATACCAGGCTTCATGCGGCTTAAAGGCAAACGACATCCCTACCAGCTCAGCCTCGTGGGTATTGAGGCCGGTGGTTTCGGTATCGAAGCAGATTGATTTCTGGTTCTTCAGCAGGTTGATAAGTTCTGCGCGTTTTTCAGCTGTGTCGACAAGAAGATACGTGTGTGGTGTTGTTTCAATGGTGCCAAATGTTGAATTTGGATCAGTATCTTTTACCGGAACAGTAGCAGGGTTTTGAGTATTGTTGAACATGGAAAGCTGCTGGCTGGCCGGGTCCATCGACTTTTTGTCTTTTTCGGGGGTCGATATTAAAAGAGGTCCTTCGGCAGGCTGTTCAGGTGAACCGGCGTATGGATTTACAGAGAGCCAGGTAAACACCCTTTGCGCAAAGGCCCTGAATTCAAGTTCGTCAAAGAGTTTTTTCAACCTGTCTTTATCCGGCGGTTCCAGGATCAGTTTGTCTTCTTCAAACTCCATTGGTACATCGAGGATAATGCTGGCCAGCTGTTTCGAAAGTAGCGCCATGTCCTTGTTGGCTTCAACCTTTTCGCGGAGTCTATCGTTTTTGATCTCTTTTATATTTACAATCAGGTTTTCCACGCTGCCGAATTCAGCGATCAGCTTTTTGGCACCGACTTCACCGATACCATGGATTCCCGGAATGTTATCCGAAACATCACCCCAGATACCCAGGATATCTTTCACCTGCTCCGGCCGTTCAATCCCGAATTTTTCGCACACCTCTTTCGGTCCCCAGATCTCAGCGGGATTCCCGAATTTCGCAGGCTTGTAGATCAGCGTCGTTTTACTCACAAGCTGACCGAAATCCTTATCGGAGGTCATCATATAGGTGAGAAACCCCTTCTCCTCTGCTTTCTTTGCCAGCGTTCCGATAATGTCATCGGCTTCATAGCCGGGAAGGATCAGCGTGGGAATGTTGAATGCTTCGATCAGTTCATGGATATAAGGCAGGGAGGCAATCAGGTCTTCAGGGGCTTCTTCCCGGTGCGCTTTGTATGCAGCGAAATCGACATGCCGCTGGGTGGGTGCAGGAGTATCAAACGCCACTCCGATGTGTGTGGGCTTTTCATTTTTCAAAACATCGAAAAGCGTATTCGCAAATCCCATGATGGCACCGGTATTCAGGCCTTTTGAGTTGACACGTGGGTTCTTGTTCAACGCATAAAAGGCCCTGTAGATAAGGGCCATCGCGTCAAGCAGAAACAGTTTCTTCTTCGGCATAGGCGTTTATTTCTGCTCAATCCCTTTAGGACTGAAACAATGCAAAGATAAAACGAAATGGCCGAAATAACCGGGAAGTTATCTTATCTGCGGAGAATTTCCTTATGATCAATCGAACATTCGATCAACGAGTTCTGAACTTCGATCGAATTTCAAAAATCGTTGATCAATATTCGAGTATTCAAAAACAATGCAGATTTCAGATCCCACGCAAAATCAGGGAGTAAGTGATTTCCTCTTCGCTGTTCGCAATAAACTCATCTCTTGATTACTATTCTGATGTTATTTTGAAAAGATATTCCAAACAAAAAAAATAATAATTGTAAAATAAAGGGTAATTTTATTTCAATTAATAAGCCTGTATGAAAATTTTCGGAATTCTCATGCTTTTAATATTATTTCCCTCCATGTATTCCTATTCACAGGATTGGCCTAAAATTTTTGGGGGAACTACTGACTATTGGTCGCGAGGTTTAATTGAAACCTACGATAAGGGTTATTTGATGGATGTTCAGGTTGACCCTGGCCCGGGGGTTGCGCAAATGCAGGGGTTGTTGATCAAAACAGATATCAACGGTAATAAACTTTGGACCAAATCAGTTCTGTCGTACTCATACCAGGTTGCATTTTTCGGATTTGATAATACCGATGATGGAGGTATAATATTAACCGGTGCAACAAATAAACCGGAACCTTCGAATTACGATATTTTCTTCATGAAGTTGAATGCATGCGGGGAAAAAGAATGGTGTAAAATAATTTCAACACTGGGTAATTCTGATCAAGGATTAAAAATTAAACAAACAGAACATAGCTATATTGCATTAATACAGTATTTTCAGGATTTGGTGACGAAAAGGATATGGCTTTTCAAGTTGGATACGGAAGGGAATATTTTATGGGAACAACTGCTGAATCGACCAATTGACAGTATTGAAAATTCGGAAGGGTATGATTTTGAAATATTGCCGGATAATAATTTTGTGGTTGCGGGGGATGGTTATGACAGATCCTCGGGGACAGTTGCATATCTTCGGCCATTGGTGATTAAAACAGATTCAAATGCGAATGTTCAATGGGTCCTACCATACGGGCGGAATAGTGGTTTTCGCGGTGATATTGCATCATTTCCACGGCAGAATCAATCCGGCTTTTTGTATGTGGCGGCAAGGCATTTTCGCATAACACAGCCCTATGGTGATTCACCCTGTTTTTTAAAAGTCAGCCCTACCGGGCAGGAAGTTTATTATAAAGATCTGATTCCTGATTCCTATCTTGGTAGTTCAAGTACCCTACTCCTTAAAAACAATGATTCATTGTTTATCGGAGCAATTTGGCAAGACACCAGCGATGTGATTAGTGTCGGAGTGATTAAATGTGATACGGTTGCAAATATTCTAAAAACAAGAATATTATTGCAAAATTCACAGAATTCATTTGGACGGTTGGACGATGCCTTGTTTACATATGACAATAACTATGTTACTGTAGGTTCTTTTTATCCCAATAATGCTATACCCAAAGTTTACCTTTATAAGTTTACCTCAAATCTGGATGACGCCCCGCTGAACACCCAGCCTCGTGTTTACGATAGTTTGTGTCCTCATCCCATTGTTTCGGATACAATCTCGCTGGATGATTGTGCCATCATCACGCAGGTTTACGATCCGGTACAGGCACCGGAGAGGTTTACCCTTCATGTTTATCCGAACCCTGCAAAAGACGAATTAACAATTGATCTGCCGCAATTTTTGCTAAGGCAAACTTCCTCGGGAACAATGCAGGTCAACACAATTTACCACCAGTGGAATTTTTCAAAGCTTGAGATTTACTTTCAGAATGGTAAATTAATTTACTCGGGGGAAATCCCGAAGAGTAAGGATAAAGTTAAATTAGACGTGAGTTCCTGGGAGTCGGGAATGTATATCGCAAGGGTGGTATTTATGAATGAGGTTGTTGCCAAATCAACGTTTATCATAAGAGATTAAGAATAAACACTTGCAGGAACAATCCTGATTCACCTCACCCCGGCCACTTTTATTACTATTAATTCACCTCACCCCCGGCCCCTAATATAATGTCACCGCTACGCGGTTCAATGGTAATTATATTTTTTATTTTTCACTTTTCACTTTTCATTCTTCATTCTTCATTTATTATTGAACATTTGCCTGTTTATATCTTGATGAGATATCCGGTACCGGACGGGTATTCTTCAGTTACATTTGGATAAACCAAACCGAAATCTATGGGAAAAACTAAGTCCACCGAAAAAAAAATATTCGTCCTGGACACCTCGGTTATCCTTTATAACCATAATGCCTTCAATAGTTTTGAGGATAATGATGTGGCGATCCCCATCACCGTTCTCGAGGAACTCGATAACTTCAAAAAAGGGAACGATACCATCAACTTTGAAGCCCGTGAGTTTATCCGCGTCATGGACAAACTTTCAGACAAATCGACGTTGACCAATTGGATCCCGCTGAACCATCCCAAGGCTGGCAAATTCAAAGTGGTAATGAACGAGCAAAGCGAGCTGGATGCTGTCAAGGTATTTGGTGAGAATAAGCCTGATCACCGCATTCTGAATGCGGCTCTTATCATGATTGCCGAAAACCCGGGAAAGAAGATCATCCTGGTCACCAAGGACATCAACCTTCGCCTGAAGGCAAAATCGCTCAACATTCCGGCCGAAGATTTTGAAACCGGCAAGATCAAGGATGTGGATTCGCTTTATTCCGGAAAAACGCTGATCGAAGGGATTGAGAAAAGCGTGATCGACATGATCTATACTGACGGTTCCATTCCGCCTGAATATGTCGGGATCACCAACCCCGTCCCCAATCATTATTTTATTCTCAAAAACGGGAAAACATCTGCCCTCACATTCTATAACCCGGAATCGGAAAGAATTGAAAAGATTGAAAAACATTCGTGTTACAAGATCACTCCGCGGAATGCAGAACAGGTGTTCGCCTTTCATGCCATCATGAACCCGAATGTGAAACTGGTCACCCTGCAAGGGATAGCCGGAACGGGAAAAACCTTGCTGGCGCTGGCTGGTGCACTGGAGCAGAAGCGGAACTTCAGACAGATTTACCTTGCACGGCCAATCGTTCCACTGAGCAATAAAGATATAGGATATCTTCCCGGAGATATCAAATCGAAACTCAATCCCTACATGGAACCGCTATGGGATAACCTGAAATTCATCCAGAACCAGTATGCCGAGAAAGACAAGGAATACAAGGTGATTGCCGATTCTGTTGAAAATGAAAAGCTGGTGATCACCCCGCTGGCCTATATCCGCGGCCGCAGCATCTCTAATGTGTGTTTCATTGTGGATGAGGCCCAAAACCTCACACCGCACGAAGTGAAGACCATCATTACCCGCGCCGGAGAGAATACCAAGATCATCTTTACCGGCGATATTTTCCAGATCGATACCCCCTATCTTGATTCCCAGAGTAACGGCCTCTCCACCCTGATCGACAGGATCAAGAAACATCCGCTTTATGCGCATGTACGGCTGGAAAAAGGAGAACGGTCGGAACTGGCCAACCTGGCGAACGAGTTATTATAAGTCCTACCCCCTTCCCCTCCCCAATTGGGGAGGGGAGTAAGGGGAGGAGCTTTATTTTTCACTTGCGATCACCGCCATCAGTGTTTTTCCTACAACATCGAGCGTTGTTTTATCGATGGAATTCAGATTGTCGCTGGTGGTATGCCAGGTGGGATAAAAATCGGTTCTGCCTGTACTATTATTTTTGACAAGATGAATGATGTCTATAGTAGGGATGTTAAGGATCATATTGATGTAAAGATGATCATCGATGATCTCTCCTCCTTTTTCATAAAGAAAATAAGCCGAATACCCGAGCTTTCCGGCAATATTCCATACATTCCTGACGACGGCCGGAGCATATTTCATGGAAAATTCCTCTTCCAGGAAGGTGGCATTGGGCGCTCCAACCATATCGAGAAGGATCCCGTATTTTGCAAAATAATTTGCCTTGTGCGGGGTTTTTGCCCAGAACTGGGAACCAAGTCCCCACCAGTCAGTCGTATCCTCGTTCCGTTTCTGATCATCCGGAGGTCCATAATCTTCTGCATCCAGAAAAATGATATCTACCCCGATGGCAGGTTTGGAAATGCCTAACTGGCGGGCAATTTCAAGTAGGATGCCCACTCCGCTGGCACCGTCATTCGCGCCGTCGATCGGGGTAGTGTGTTTCTTCACATCGGGGTCATGATCGGCAAAAGGGCGGGAATCCCAGTGGGAACAAAGGAAGATCCGGTTATTGGTTCCGGGATTATAAGAGGCAACCAGGTTTTTGAAATTCAAAGTTGTGCCGTTAAAGGCTTTTACCTGGCCCTTCTGAACAATAACGTCGGGGCAGAATTGTTTCAGTTTCTTAACAAGGAAATCAGCACATTTTTCATGTGCAGCAGAATTGCATACCCGGGGACCAAAATCCACCTGGGCCTTCACATAACCATAGGCTGAATCTGCATTGAAGGGTGGAACTTTCAGAGGTTCTTCCTGCTTTTGTTTCTCTTCATTCCCGGCGTTTTGATTGCGGTTGGCATTGTTACACGATACGTATAATATGACGGTCAGGATAAGAATGACGGGTAATCTGGGAATCTTCATGGGATATTGTCCTAAGAGTATAAAACCTGCTGAAAAGGTTATTTGTAAAATTTTCTTTTTTTATGGATAAAATGCATAACGAGGCTGAGCAGGAAAAGGATTCCCCCGCAGTAAGATGCGATCCTTGCCAGGTAATCCCCGTGTTTTACATAAAAGGTCAGCTGATCATTGGCATTGACGATTCCCTTGATCGCTGCAGGTTCCCAATATTTGGTCACCTGGTGTGGGTCGCCGCGCTGGTCGATGAATGCAGAAATCCCGGTGTTGGCTGAACGGGCAATACTGCGTCGTGTTTCGATGGCCCGCAGGGATGCAAATGTAAAATGCTGACGGTGTCCTGCAGTATTTCCCCACCAGCCATCGTTAGTTATGATTATCATCACCTCTGCCCCGTTCCTGACGAATTCGGCGAAAAACTCACCGAAGATCGACTCATAACAGATCGTTGGAGAAACTTTTACCGTCTTCACAGTGGTATACACCCTCCGGATCTTATCCATACCCAGGCTGCCAACCGTTCCTCCCATGTTGATCGCCAGTTTTTCAAGGAGTCTAAAATGCTTGTAGGTGGGAAGAATTTCTACGCCGGGCGTGAGTTTTGATTTATGATACAATTGGATGCTGTCCCTGGAATTCAGAAGCATGGCAGTATTGTATTCATCATAATAAATATCTGCATCGGAAAATTTTCGAGCAGTATTGCTGACTACTTCCCCAGGACCAAATTCATGACGTGTAGATCCTCCTACGAGCAGGTTCAGGTTGGGGTATTTCTTTACGATATCCTTCAGCAGGGTTATGCTCTTAAACGTGGCAATATCATTCTCCCACATAAATTCCTGGATAGCCGACTCGGGGGCAACCAGGAAGTTGGTATTGCTATCAGTGAGCGGTTCTGCCAGCTGCATGATCCTTCCCACGACTTCAACCGGGGGAATGGTATATTGTTCCTTGTATGGATCCAGGTCGGGCTGAACTACCACGATCGTTACCGGGTTGGATTTTTCTTTATAAGAATGATAGATCGACCAGGAAATGATTAGCGGTACGATGATCCATAGCAGGAATGCGGGGATCAGGATGAAATCCTTTTCTTTAAGCGGGAAAAGAAACCGGGTTAATGAACCTCTGTAAAGAAC
Organism: Bacteroidales bacterium; assembly: GCA_017882335.1. GTDB lineage: Bacteria > Bacteroidota > Bacteroidia > Bacteroidales > FEN-979 > FEN-979. The sequence goes on from JADGPR010000003.1 coordinate 43,674, forward strand.
TTTGAATAGCAAAATATTCGCTACCAGCACCCAGATGGTTCCCCCAAATGTACCGGTAAACTCATACCATTCCACCCATCTGTAATATGAAGAAAACCCATTGCCGATATTCAGCCAGGGCCAGTTGAGATCCCAGTTGAGGTGAAGGTATTCGAAAGCCATCCAGTAAAAGATCAGGGCCGCATAAGCGGACAGGTCATTCTTCAGTTTCCTACGGGTAAAATGAAAAAGCTGGAAGATGATTGACATGAACAGGGCATTCATCCCGATGGCGATAAGGGCCCCGGCACCGGTCGAGTTGTATATCCACCATGTTGTTAAGCCGTTCCATATGAGGAATGCAGGATAGGAATAGAAGAGCAGGCTGAACTTGATAAATTTCCCGGGATGCCGGTAGATGAAATCTTCCACGATCAGCAGTGGTACGAACCCTGCAAACAACAACCCGGGGAAACCTCTCTCAGGCCAGGCTGCTGACATGAGCAATCCCGAAAGGGCCGATAACAGAAACAGTTGGTATTTTTTCATCAGGGAATAAGAATGATTTCAGTGCTGATGAAACAAAGGTAGTAAATAAATCATAATTGATCCCGTATATGCTGTAGGCACAGGGATCCGCCATCGTTCAGGATAAAGAAGGATACCGCAGCTTCCGGATTTTCAACACTTCCTGGTAGATCATTTTTTTCAACATGTCAATGTTCGTTTTTTCCCTGGCAGAGATGAAAATTGATAGCAAATGGTTCTTCGCCATCCATGTGTTTTCAAGGTCTTTTAGGGTGAGGTTTTCTTTATTAACAGGAGTAAGGTCGTCTTCTTCCTTTGGTATATGGGAATATTGATCGATCTTGTTGAACAGCATGATTACAGGTTTGTCGGAGGCGCCAATATCAGTCAGTGTTTGATTCACTACCTCGATCTGTTCTTCAAAGGCGGGATGTGAAATATCCACGATGTGAACCAGTATATCGGCTTCACGCACTTCATCCAATGTGGATTTAAAGGATTCAACCAGGGTATGCGGCAGTTTCCGGATGAAGCCGACCGTATCTGACAATAAAAAAGGAAGGTCATGGATCACCACTTTACGGACGGTTGTATCGAGTGTCGCAAACAACTTGTTTTCCGCAAATACATCCGATTTGCTGAGGAGGTTCATCACCGTAGATTTCCCGACATTTGTGTATCCGACAAGCGCTAATCGTACAAGTTCCCGGCGGTTCTTGCGTTGGGTTGCTTTTTGTTTGTCGATCTCCTCCAGTTTTTTCTTCAGCAAAGAGATCCGGTAACGCAGGATACGCCGGTCGGTCTCAATCTCCTGTTCACCCGGGCCTCTCATGCCGATACCTCCCTGCTGTTTCTCCAGGTGCGTCCACATCCGTGTAAGCCGCGGAAGCAGATACTCGCATTGTGCCAGTTCGACCTGCGTGCGTGAATGTGCAGTCCGGGCGCGCTTTGCAAAGATGTCGAGGATCAGGTTATTGCGGTCGAGGATCCTGCATTTGAGTTCCCGTTCGATGTTGCGGATCTGGCTGGGAGAGAGTTCATCATCAAACACTGCAATATCCACTTCATGGAGAGAGATGTATGCGCGGATCTCTTGCAGCTTTCCTTTGCCTACATAGGTTCTCGGATCAGGAAATTCCAGTTTCTGGATGAATTTTTTCACTGGTACGCCACCAGCTGTATCCACCAGGAATGCGAGCTCTTCCAGGTATTCCTCAACGATAAAGAGATCCTGATGATGATGGGCAACGCCAACAAGGACGACGGTTTCAGTGCCAGGAGCGATTTCCTTCATGTTCGTTGGTTATTGTAAATTATGAATTATGAGTTTGAATCTTGAATTATGAGTTGACACAATCATGATCGTTGATTCAACAATCATAATTCACACTCATAATTCATAATTGAATTCAGAAGCTCTTAAAACCGATGATTTCCCTGACTTCACGGATGGTTTTCTGTGCGCTGGCATGGGCTTTTTCGGCGCCCAGTGCGACCACCTTCTTCAGATAGGCGTTGTTGGCATGCAGTTCCCTGATCTTCTCCCGGAAGGTTTCGGTAAACAGGATCACATCTTCGGACAGTTGTTTCTTCATATCACCGTAGCGGATCTGGCAGGTATCGTAAAGATTGCTGAAGTGAGCAAAGGTTTCGGGAGCCGAAAGCGTTTTCATCAGGGTGAACAGGTTCTCGATAGCCTGGGGTTTGGGCTGGTTCATTTCGGTGGGGCCGGCATCGGTAACGGCACGCATCACCTTTTTACGGATCACCTCGGGAGGATCGGCAAGGAAGATTGCGCTGTTTTCGTTTTCCGATTTAGACATCTTGAGGCTGCCATCCAGTCCAGGCATTTTGACCAGGTTTTCTTCAAACGTATATGCAACCGGTTCGGGGAAATAATCGACATGATACAAACGGTTGAACCGGTTGGCAAAGGTGCGTGTCATTTCCAGGTGCTGTTCCTGGTCTTTGCCCACTGGTACCTTATGTGCCCTGTGAATAATGATGTCGGCCGCCATCAGAGTTGGATAGGTGAGCAGTCCGGCATTTACATTCTGAGGTTGCTGGCGAATTTTTTCCTTGAAGGAGGTGCAGCGTTCCAGTTCGCCCACATAGGCATTCATGTTGAGGAGCAGGTAAAGCTCTGCCGTTTCCGGAAGATCACTCTGGATATAAAGGGTTGCTTTTTCAGGATCGAGTCCGCAGGCAAGAAATTCTACAAGCACATTCTTGACATTGCCGTGAAGGTCGGCGGGTGTAGGATGCGTGGTAAGGGAATGGTAATCGGCAATGAAGAAAAAACACTGGTTCTCTTCCTGCATCCGGATAAAACTTTTCAGCGCCCCGAAATAATTTCCGAGATGAAGGTTACCGGTTGGCCGAATTCCGCTTACAACGACTGTCATGTTAAATTACGAATTACGGATTACGGATTTTTTGGGTATTGGGCTTTAGGCATTAGGTTTTGGGTTTTCACAATTTCGCTATTTCGCTACTTCGCCATTTATTCAATCACCATTTCACCATGTCACTACTTCACCACTTAATCACTCGCCAGCTCGCCAGTTCGCCAGCTACATTTTAATCTCATCACCTGCCTTATTAAAAAAATGATATTCCAAAAAATGATACGATGGCATGGGTTGGAGCTTGATTCTTCGCTTGAACCGGAAATACCATTTCCATTTCATATTGAAAAATCCTTTTGTAAAGTAGGCGTAGATGTAAGGATGTAAGCACAGCAAGAGGTGTTTTTCATTCTGTTCTCGGATGAGATAACTGATGTTATTCTCAATGTCGTCGGTCACCAGGATACTGGGCCGTATTTCGCCGGTGCCGTCGCAGGCGGGGCATTTTTCCAGGATCTGGACATTCATTTCCGGGCGGACCCGTTGGCGTGTGATCTGTACCAGTCCGAACTTGCTTGGAGGAAGAATGGAGTGCTTGGCGCGGTCCCTGTTCATCTCTTCCTTTAGCCGGTCATAGAGTTTACGGCGGTTGTTCCCTTGATTCATGTCGATGAAATCGATCACGATGATTCCGCCCATGTCGCGGAGCCGCAGTTGGCGTGCTACCTCTGTAGCCGCTTCCAGGTTCACTTCCAGCGCATTGGCTTCCTGGTTTTGCTCGGAGTTGACCCTGTGTCCGCTGTTGATGTCAATCACATGCAGGGCTTCGGTATGCTCAATGATCAGGTAAGTTCCGCTTTTTATGGTGATCGTTTTCCCAAAAGAAGCCTTAATCTGCTTGTCGACGCCATACTGTTCAAAGATGGGTATCTTCCCCGAATGAAGCTTTACGATATGGACTTTCCCCGGGGATATCTTCTGGATGTAATTCCGGATTTCCTCGTGTAAAACAGCGTCGTTGACAATGATGTTGTTAAAATCTTCGTTCAGCACATCCCGCAGGATGGCCGAGGTACGGTCAATTTCGCCAATGATCTTCTGAGGTGCCTTGGATGTAGGTAACTTTTGTGATGTGATCTCCCATTTTTTGTAAAGGTTCCGGAGGTCGCCGTCGAGGTCGGCAACCAGTTTGCCTTCGGCAACGGTACGAATGATCACACCGCAGTTTTTGGGCTTGATGCTCGCGATGAGGCGTTTGAGCCTGTTCCGTTCTTCGGCGCTCTTGATCTTCTGTGAAACCGAGATCTTATCGGAGAAAGGGATCAGCACGACGTATCTTCCTGCAAATGAAAGCTCGGAAGTCACCCGCGGCCCCTTGGTGGAAATGGGTTCTTTTGCAACCTGTACCAGGATCTGCTGGTTGGGTTTCAGCACATTATTGATACGCCCCGATTTCTGGATGTCTTCTTCCATCTTGTGTTCACCGATGGAAAGACCGGGGGTGTTGGAAAAGCTGGCTTTGATGTATTTTAAAAGGGAGTTGATCTGGGGGCCCAGGTCAAGGTAATGCAGAAAGGCATCTTTGCCATACCCGACATCCACAAATGCTGCATTCAGCCCGGGCATTATCTTCTTGACTCTTCCAAGGTAAATGTCGCCTACGGCAAATTCGCTATTCGATTTCTCTTTATTTAACTCAACGAGTAGCTTTTCCTCAAGAAGTGCGATTTCAACCTCATTGGAAGTCGAATTGATGATTAATTCCTTATTCACGCTTCATATTTTTAAATTCCTACTCACCGGTGGGTTACCGGTGAAGTCAATGACTTAAGGAATTGTAGCAGGCAGTGGGCGAGGAAAGAAAATATAACCCCCGCATCATGCCGTATCAAACAGCAGGATGCAGAGGTCAGCTGTTTATTTTTTCTTATGTCTGTTCTTACGCAAGCGTTTTTTCCGCTTGTGGGTAGCCATCTTGTGTCTCTTTCTTTTTTTACCGCTTGGCATGATGTAATGTTTAAAAAGTTACTTTGCTTTAACAGAGGATTTTACCTTGTTAACGAAGGTTTTTGCTGGCTTGAATGCCGGAATGTTGTGAGCGGGGATGATGATAGTAGTGTTCTTGGAAATGTTCCTTCCTGTTTTCTCTGCCCTTTTTTTGATGATAAAACTTCCGAACCCTCTTAAATAAACGTTTTGTCCGTGAATCATGGAGTTCTTCAAAGTTTCCATAAAAGCTTCAACAGTTGCCTGAACGGCTACTTTTTCGATGCCTGTTTTATTAGCGATGTCTGCTACAATTTCTGCTTTTGTCATGTTGATTTAAATTAGTTATTCTATTAATAATGATGTTTTTATTGGTCAAAACGGGGGTGCAAATATAGAATATTTTTGATTGACAAGGAAATAAATTCACATTTTACTTGGAAGGCAAAATTTTTTTAGGAAGAGTTTGTCTGAATTTACTTGATCATCCCGGTGATTGAAATCGATTTATATGTACATTCGGGCACAAAATAAGGATTCCGGAATTATTCGTGAGACTCAAATTTTTAGAACGTAGTGAAGAAAAATTTGATAGTCGAACAATCCCGATGAAATCGGAGGGTAAAATACACCATCCCGGAGCGGAATTTGGGGTTTATACCCGTGAATTTTTCATATTGAATTTTCTGATAGCATGAATTTCACAAAGATCCTGGCGAAGTGGTATGATAAGAACAAAAGGGAACTTCCCTGGAGAAGAACTAAAGACCCTTACCGGATCTGGGTTTCGGAAATCATCCTTCAGCAAACCCGGATCGAACAAGGTTGGGATTATTACCTGCGCTTTCTTGAAAAATTCCCCATCCTCTGTGCTTTGGCGTCAGCGGAGGAAGAAGATGTGCTTAAACTCTGGCAGGGACTTGGATATTATTCCCGTGCCCGCAACATGCATGCAACTGCGAAAGAGATCATGAACATGCATCAGGGCATATTTCCCAAAACCTACGAAGAGATCCGGAAGCTGAAAGGGATCGGGGATTACACCGCAGCTGCCATCTCCTCCATCGCCTTCGGAATTCCTTCGCCGGTTGTGGATGGAAACGTCCTTCGCCTTTTTTCCCGCTTCTTCGGGATCCCGGACCCGGTCGACACCCAAAAAGGAAAGACCGCTGTCCTGGAAAAAGCAAAAGAACTGATCAGTCCTCAGCATCCCGGCGATTTCAACCAGGCTATCATGGAGTTCGGCGCATTACAATGCAAACCAACTCCGGATTGTAAAACATGTCCGCTGAAACCAGGTTGTGTGGCTTTTCAGCAAAACCGCATTGCTGAATTCCCAGTCAAATCAAAAAAGCAGCGACAGCGCACTCGGTATTTCCATTACCTCTTTATAACAGTTGATAAAGGAAAGAATCGTTCAGTTTTCCTGAAGAAAAGAACCGGTAACGATATCTGGAAAAACCTTTTTGATTTTCCCCTGATTGAAACGGGAAAAGCGATAAGCCACAAAAAGTTGATCCTGTCAAAAGAATGGAATGATCTTTTTTCAGGAAAGAATGTGGTATTGGTGAAAGAATCGAAGCGATACCGCCACATCCTTTCTCATCAGATTATTGTTGCAAAATTTTATCAATTAAAAATATCGCCTTTCTCAGGCTTGCCTTTTCAAAAAGTCGCTTTAAAAGAGATACTGAAATATCCCGTCCCTAGATTAATAGAAAAGTATTTGGAAGAAGTCAGGAATTTATTTTAACCGCAAAGGGCGCAAAGTTTATGCAAAGAACGCAAAGAGAATGATACCAATACCCTAATCCCACACAACCAGTATCCAGCATCCAGCATCCAGCATCCAAATTATCCATTATCAATTTTCAATTATCAATTAAAAATTTTACTTTTGCCGCGCAATCAAAGTTGAATCACAAGATGGACGACGGACCGGCGAAACGAAATGAAAACAACAACCTGCTCTCTGTAGGGATGTCCAGCCTGCCATAACCGCAAGTTTCCGCCTTCCAGTCAGCACAACAAAGGAAGGAGGCATCGATGACATTACAGACCACTTTCTACTTAAGCCAGATTCTCGGGAAAAAATTTATTTCTCCCGAAGGGAAGATCCTTGGCGTGATCCGGGATTTCCTGATCGATACCACAATCCAGGCTGGGCCTGAACCTGAACCCTTGCGGCCCCGTGTTATTGCAGTGAAAGTGAAAGCCGTCAACGCAGCAAAAATTTATGATTTTGCCACTTTCGAAGTAAAAAGATTCAAACAAAAGCTGCAGGTGACCTGTTATGAAGTACACGAAACTTCGGAAGAAATCTGCACCAACTGTCTCTGGCTTGCCGAAAATATCCTGGATAAGCAGATCGTGGATATCAATGGGCGGAAGCTTGTTCGCGTGAACGATGTCAGGATGGTGATGATCCCTTCAGGCACGTATGCGATTGCTGTTGATGTGGGCATCGAAGGGCTTTTCCGGCGCATCGGCATCGGCTGGTTACTTCAAACAGCCTTGGATCCTGTGAATGTCACCATCCCGGGAAAAATGATCCTCTGGGATGACATTGAAACCGTCGATTTTTCCAATTCCAGTATCAAACTTTCCAAATCATCCTCAAAGCTGCATACACTTCATCCTTCCGATCTGGCCGATATCATTGAGGATCTTGACCGTGCTACCAGGACATCCATTTTCGCCTCATTGGATGATGAACAGGCTGCCGATGTACTCGAAGAACTCGAACCAAAGGCCCAGATCGAACTTGCAGAAAGCCTCCCGGTAGAAAAGATGGCCGACCTCCTCGAGAAGATGCCTGCCGACGAAGCAGCCGACCTGCTGGATGTTCTGGAAGAAGAAAAAGCCATCAAGATCCTGGATGAGATGGAGAAAGAATCTTCCGAAGAAGTCAGGGAATTACTTGAATACCCGGATAAGGCCGTAGGATCGATTATGACAACCGACTTTCTCACTTTCCGGGAAGATATGACGGTTGAAGAAACCATCAAGGAGATCCGGAAAGTACAGCCCGAACCTTCCAACATCTATTCGATCTTTGTTACAGATAAGAACAATAAGCTGGTTTTTGCCATTTCCCTCATGGAGTTGATCATTGCAAATCCATCCTTAAAACTTAAAGAGATCACGAAACAGAAACCCTTAACGGTTTTCGACCAGGACAAGGTGGATTCACTGGCCGAGCTATTCTCAATGTACAACCTGCTGGCTATTCCAGTGATCAACCGCAACATGGAGATGGAAGGAGTGGTGGTGGTTGAAGACATCGTAGAAGATCTTTTAAAACGGAGAAAAACCCGTTAATTTCAGGTAGGAGTTGAGATGGCCTTCGCGATGAGAAGAAAATCGATCTGGCGGAATGTTGCATTGTTCCTGGCAATTCTCGGCCCGGGTATCATTACCGGCAGCGTGGATAATGATGCCGGCGGAATCACCACCTATTCCGTGGCAGGCGCCTTGTATGGGTATAACCTGATCTGGACGCTCATTCCTTCGTTCCTAGTGCTCATCATCATCCAGGAAATGAATGCCCGGATGGGGATAGTTACCGGGAAAGGCCTTGCAGACCTGATCCGGGAGAATGCCGGCGTCAAAATCACATTTTTTATCTTTATCGGGCTGCTGGTGGCGGATATCGGGAATACTACCACTGAATTTGCAGGCGTGGCCGGCAGTCTTGAAATCTTCAGCGTGAGTAAGTACATTTCTGTTCCCATCGTGGCGGTCATGATCTGGGTGATGGTAGTGAGGGGAAATTATAAGATCGCGGAACGAATCTTTCTTGTTTTCAGTGTAGCGTTACTGATGTATGTGGTCTCTGCGCTGATGGGCAAACCGCACTGGCAGGAAATCGGCCACTCAGTCATTCATCCGGAGATGAAAATGAATACCCGGAGCATCGAAATGATCATCGGGATCATCGGTACCACGATCGCTCCCTGGATGCAGTTTTACATGCAGTCGAGCGTGATCGAGAAAGGGCTGAAGATGCGGCAGTACAAGTTCATTCTCCTGGATATCATTATCGGCTGCCTGGCTACTGTTGTCGTTGCTTTCTTTATCATGGTGGCCTGCGCTTCCACCCTGCACATCAATAACATCGTGATCAATGAAGCAAAAGATGCAGCCATGGCGCTGAAACCACTGGCCGGTGCAATTTCGTCGCAGGTATTTGCCTTCGGGTTGTTCATAGCTTCGATCTTTTCCGCTACCATCTTGCCGCTGGCAACAGCATTTTATGTTTGCGAGGCATTTGGCTTCGAAGCCGGGATCGACAAAAAATGGAATGAAGCTCCACAGTTTTACTGGCTGTATACCGGCATCATCGTGCTTGGGGTGATCATCATTCTCATTCCTAATGCCCCGTTGATCGCAATCACGCTGTGGTCGCAGATTATCAATGGACTGCTTCTTCCGGTTGTATTGGTTTGCATGATCCTGCTGGTTAATAATAAAAAGATCATGGGGAAGCATGTCAACAAGCCGATACAGAATATCATCGGGTGGGTTTCGATTGCAATTTTGGTGGGATTATCGATGACGCTGATTCTTATGCCGCTTTTTAAATAATATCCAGACATCACTTCCATATTTTTACTGCTTTATTTTTCTCGCAGATGACCGCAGATTTATTGCAAACTTGCCTACCTGCAGGCAGGTTTTTGCAGAAAAGATACCAACACGAATTGAAAAAGAACCATCTTAAAAATGAACTTTAATGGATTCTGCGTGAATCAGCGTTTAATCTGCGAAAATCAGCGAGAACTTTTTGTTTTGAAATTCATGAATCAATTATTTGCGTTTCTTAGCTTAGCGGTGAAATTATTTTTCGAAGAAGACTCAAATTTGATTCCTATAAATAAAAAAAATCCCCAAAACCATATTACCTTTTCAATTTTGACCGATTAATGTAAAAATAATGAAACCGGCCGGACATTATTTGTACTTTTGTTCACGGAGTATTTACAAAAAAAACGAAAAATCATGGCAACAGGAATCAACAAAGTGATCTTGATCGGAAACCTTGGAAAAGACCCGGAGATTATACGGTTGGAAAGCGGGGTTAAAAAGGCAACATTTTCACTTGCAACGACAGAAGTTTACAAGAACAAGGAAGGGGTAAAAACGGAGCATACCGAATGGCATAACATCGTGTTGTGGAGAGGTCTTGCAGAAGTTGCTGAAAATTACCTGAAAAAAGGAAATTCAGTATACATCGAAGGCCGGATCCGCAAACGCGATTATGAGGATAAAGAAGGCCAGAAACGTTATATCACCGACATTCTCGGCGATGTGATGACCATGCTGGGCGGCCCGAAACGGGAAGGTACACCTGAAGAACATGCTCCCATCGTGACCGAAAAAGAGAATGGCACCGGGGAAACAACCACGCCTGAGGATGATCTTCCCTTTTAAAAGGTGGTGACATGGTGAAGTGGTGACATGGTGAATTTGAAAGAATTTTTTTACTCGCCACCTCACCACTTCACCAGTTCACCAGTTTTTCCAGTAGCACACGCATGAGAATAAACCGTCTAATTTTATTAGCACTCATCCCGCTCGCTCTCTTCTCCTGCCAGAATAGTTACGTTCCAAAGCCCCGTGGTTATTACCGGATCGATTTTCCCGTAAAGGAATACCGGCTGTTTGATACTACTTTCCCCTATACTTTCGAGTATCCCGTGTATGCAAAGATCGTTCGCGACAGTTCCCGGATGGCTGAACCCTATTGGATCAATATTGTTTACTATTCTTATAATGCCCAGCTGCACATCAGTTATAAACCCATCAGCAAAAACCTGGCAAGCTATCTCAACGATGCACACACCCTGGTGAACAAGCACATTCCGAAAGCCAATGCCATCAGTCAGCGGGAATATATTGATTCTGCTGAAAAAGTGTTCGGGCTTGTTTATGAGATCAGTGGTTCGGATGCAGCTTCCACCTACCAGTTCTACCTTACCGACAGCACCAAACATTTTGTCAGGGGAGCGCTTTACTTCGATCTTGTTCCGAACAATGATTCCCTGGCGCCGGTCATCGATTTCCTGAAGAAAGATGTTGAACACATGATCACGACCTTCCGGTGGAAGAAGCGTTAGAGCCGTTACAAGTCTTAAGCTATTTTTTTACCAGCTGTAGGACCTGGTTTAAGTGAATGAATTTCATTTATTTGAATTATACAAACAGCATAGGGTTTACGTATTCCTAGTTTTACAGACATTGCAACTGCCAGTTCATACAACTCTCCACTTTCTTGCAATGAAGCAGTTCCAACAAATCTGTATCCATCTAGGATATCACGATTTACAACAGAAACACAAACTTTTGAACCTCTTTTGATATTTGTATAAGTTGCACCACCGGTACCTTCGGTAAAAATAAGCGAATCATCAGATAATACACGGGTTGAGCGCTTTGGTGCTACATTTGGCGTTCCGTCTGTATTGACTGTTCCTACAAAACATTGCTGTGTTGCAATCATATCTTTCATTTCCTGTGTCAGTGTTGCCATATCTGTTTTTTTTAATAAATTAAACATTTATACTATTATCAAACCAGTTATTTTATCTGTCCGGGGGTTAATAGTGCTTTGTTGTTCTAATTTTAACGATGTCAAAAGTACAAATAGGAAATGAATCTTTTTACTTTTTCCAATTTTATTGGTTTTAAGCTATTTTTATCCCAAAAATCTCATCATTCTAATTCCCTATTGATGGTCGTGACTTTATTTGTATAAAATATATCATAGAATCTTACGTTATGTTAATATTATCTTTTACCCATCCGGATGAAGCACTGATACCTTTTCAACTTTACGTTCCATTTAGTTTTAACATAAACGTCATCGTATGAAAAGTAAAATGCTTTTTACCTTAGCCATTCTTGCATTGATATGCTTCTCCTGCAAGAAAAAGAGTACCGAATCAACCTCATCTTCAGAACCCGATTTCACACAACTTAAGGTGGGGAATTACTGGGTTTATAAAGTTTATAAAGTCGACACGAACGGAGTGGAAACTGACCAGAACAAAACCGATAGCAGCTACATCCTGAAAGATACCCTGATCAATGGGATTCAGTATTTCGTCAAAATTTCTTCATCTTTCCCGTTTTCACGCTCTACTAATCCCCTGATGCCCCCTGATACTACTTGTCTGAGGGATTCGGCAGGTTATCTTCTGGAACGTACCTGGAATGGAGGATCCTTGATTGTATTTGCACGTGACAATTTTACGGATGTTTTTTTGTCAGACTCAATTGACAACCTTGCTCTGAGGCAGATAAAGATGACCGGAAAAGATTCTGTTGTCAACGTACCGGCAGGAACATTCACTACACGAAGTCTGTGTCTTATTTTATATCCGCTTCATCCGGATTACCCATGGGGTATTCGAAGGTTCTTTTATATCTATGGCAGCGGTGTAGGTCAAATTAAATTTACCTTTGGCTTCTATTCTGAGCCCGGCCATTATGAAGCCCAGCTTGTCAGGTACCATATTGGGAAACCGTAACTTGTGACACGTTATGCGTCACGATTGTTCGAGTTTCAGATAGTTCCTTCATAAAAGCACAAAAATGAAAAAAAGCCTAAGCCTTATAATTCTGAATTTACTTGTTTCCGTTCCCCTGTTTTCCCAATGGGTTTACCTGGATTCCGTGGGTAATAACATCAGAGCATTATCCTCATCTCTAAATTATTTATATGCCTGCACTTCATTGGATGGAATATTTTATTCGGTGGATTCCGGATTTTCCTGGCATGCTTCGAATAATGGAATAACTAATATGAATGTCAGAACCATTGCAGGTAAGGATAGTTTACTTTTTGCAGGAACAGAAACAGGTCTTTTCAAATCACTGGACCTTGGGATGACCTGGATTCATGCATACGGAATTCCAAGTTCAGACATTCGTGAAGTCAGGTTCAGGGGAGATTCCATATTAATCGGTTCCTTTGGTAGCGGAATTTATATTTCGGTGGATGATGGATTCAGCTTTTCCCTAGTAAATAATGGCTTATCGGATCACTACATAAATTGCCTGTTCGTTCATGGTTCTAGGATATTTGCCGGGACCGATCAAGGGGGAGGCATTTTTGCTTCCGATGATAACGGGGCAACCTGGGTTCAGAAAAATAACGGAGTTCCGGTGAATCCCTGGGCTCCGTCAAAATATGATATGATTTTATGTTTCGCGAACAATGGATCCACTTTATTTGCTTCCACATGGGATTGTGGTATTTTAATCTCGGAAGATAATGGGGAAAGCTGGGGTCAGATCCAGGTTGGTAATAACACGGTGTGGAATTATATCAACTCGATAACATGCTACAATGGAGGTCTCCTGGCAGGATGTTATGGTACAGGTATTTATAAGTCGATAGATAACGGGATGACCTGGGTAGAAATAAATGAGGGTCTTCCGGATTGGTCTGTACAATCCATCCACATTTACGGGAACTATTTATATGCAGGAACAACAAATGCTCATGTTTTCCGCAGGCCTCTGAGCGAGATAATCACCAGTATCCAAGAGAATGGGAATATAGAAGAGACGAACGTATATCCCGATCCGGTTACCGGCATTTCAAAGATCCTCTTCCCGGATTATCAACAAGAACAATACTCTCTCGCGATATATTCAATAAATGGCAACCTAATCAAGGGGAATGAGCATCCCTCAGGAAATTTCTTCACAATTTCCAAGAGTGATTTTAACAAAGGTTGTTATTTCTTTTCCCTCAAGAAAAATAGAATCCGGGTTTCATCCGGGAAATTCATTGTGAATTAAGAATTCCGGATTTCTGATGCCCTGATGCCGAACTTCCTCGTCCTACTTTTCGAATAACTGATCATAGGTGTTCTCCCATCCCGGCAGTTTTCCTTTCACCGACAAGTCAAGCGGAGGATTTTGACCGCCCATATTCAGGAGCCGAAGCAATCCTGTGGAAATATAAGGGTTCTTCGCGGGATTAAATGTTTCTCCCGTTTCCTTTGCTAACCGTTCATCGTTGCATCCTTCCAGGAATGCATGCTTTTTTTGAAGGTTATACAGCGCAACGGAATAAGGAACTGCATATTTCTGTTTCAGCCGGGCTACCTCAAAAGCCTTTTCGAGCAGGTCAGATTCATTTTCACCAATACCGTTTGAAAGTCCCAGGTCATGTGCCCGTTGTGCAGTCAATCCCTGCAAAAACAATTCGTCAATGACCGACTCCCCGAAGCCAAGCCGGATCAGTTCCTGTATTGCTCCGAAGCCTGCAAGGATGGCATATTCAATTTCAGGCTGGTTATAATTTTTCTTTACCCGGAATACATTCTTTCTTTTCAGGGAATCAAATTCAACACCTTTTATCACCAGGTCAAAACGCTGGTTAAGGAAATAGGTGAATTCTGCGCCTCCGCCCCATTTTTCTCCAAAAACGCCGATCGTCCATACCGGCATTTCCTGGATGAACCGGAATAATTTCATACCGCATCTGGTAAAATAAGAAGCCTCTTCCTCACCCAGGAACTGGTAGCCGGTATTTGCATCGAACCATCCTTTGTTGAATTGGCGTGCATCGGCCCCCAGCATACGCATCCCTTTGCCCGAAGCAGTGAAAAGAAGTGCCCCGAGTTGACCTTTCATGTAAAGCCTGGTCGAAACCCCGATGGCATGATCAAGCTGATCGATGGTATTACGGTTCCATACATTTCCGTTCAAGGGATTATCGAAAATGATAGATGCCACGCGGTCTTTCCGGGTCGGAAAAATATATCTCAGATCATTATAATAAAGATCCATCTCTCCTGTAATAAAGTTTCGCTGGCTTACAGGAGTTCCATAGATCCGGCCATAACCCAGCAGGTTTGACCAGCCTTTCTTTTTCATAAAATAAAGCAGGCTGGGCTTATTTATCCGGGGGCCTGTCTTACCGTCAAGATCGAACAATTCCGTACGGTCGGGATTTTCACTGGCCGCTTTCTTCACAAGCCCAATGAAGCCATCGAACCCATAAAAATCAAGAAATCCGTCGATAATTTCGCACAGGCCATGTTTGAAACGCAATCCCACTTTGGTGGAAGCATTGATATCTGCAGCGGTCGCATGGTTATCCTGGATCAGGTCCAGCGAATATAACATCAGCGGTATCACGTACCGCCTGAATGTTTTCCCTCCCATATCGCAGGATCCTGCAATTTTGATTAGTCCTTCTATACTTTTGATGGAAGAGTTCCGGTGATCAAGGGAGTTTGCCTCGGTCACAGACCAGTACTCCTGGCGATTTATTTCAAGGATGTCGACATATTTTTTACTCCCGGGATCATATACTTTGACTGCTTTTTCCCGGTTTGGAATACCCGACCATTTAAAGAAACCCTCCTTTTCCCCGCTATAGATTCCAATTCTTCCCGCTTTTTCAAGTGCGCCAACCCAGGTGGGGTAATGTTTGCCTTTCTGGTTGTAAAGAACCCTTAACCGGTCATCCGCCGGTAACGCCTTGTTCAGGTGCTTTGCACATTCTATATAAGGCATATGGCCAGTCCGGTCAAGAACCTGGAAAGGATTTGCTGTAAGCAGCTCAAACACCTGCGGCAACTCAACCAGATCCTGCCCCGTTTTTACATCCCAGCTGATGATAGCTGCCATCCCTTCAAAAATCGGATCCGCCACATAACCATGATGATCATTCCTCAAGGCAATCACTTTCTTTTCCAGGATCTGTTCGGCAAAAGCGACACCCATCGTGAAAGTCTCCTCACTGGCATACTTCCCTTTCATGACATCGAACAAACGGTTGATGTGAAATGGGAAATAACCGTGTCCGGTGAGAAACCTGTCACGCAAAAACCGGTCATTGAATAGTTCTGCAAGTTCAGCCGTCGTATGAGAAGATGTGTTGGAAAAGATAAAGATCAGTTTTTTCGGATCGGCATGTTTTTCAATATTTGCAAAGATGACCTTTTTGACATCGAGCCGCTCCGTGGCAACTTCCCATATGACCTCGGCATCTTTAAGCAGGGCAAAGTCTTTGGTATAAATAACCCTGTTCATAAAGTCATTCATCTGTTCCGCAAGAAGCCTCCCGCCTTCAACCATATCTGAAAAATATGCGGAGATATCCTTTTTCGCCCTTTGAAGTGAAGGATCTGAAATATCTATAAAGATCACATCGTAGTCAGTCTTGTTGAGAATATCGATCCCGATCCCGATTCCCATGGTTCCGGATCCGATAAGGGCAATCCTTTTAATGCTGTTCAGTTTTGGTATTTCCCGCTGCAGTAACCGGTTTCCGTATGAAAAAACAGTACCCATAATAATCCTCTTTTAGATTTATTTCTATTTTTTTAGATAATGATATTGTCAGATCACTTCAACACAAACGGCTCCTCCCTGGCCTCCGCCGATGCAGGCAGAAGCAATACCTGTCTTCAGGTTCCGCCGTTTCAACTCATAGATCAGATCGGTCGTTATGCGTAATCCTGTCGCAGCAATGTTATGCCCGATAGCTATGGCTCCGCCATTGACATTGGTCAGATCACGGGGCAGACCCAGTTCTTTTTCAACACCAAGGTACTGGGCTGCAAAGGCCTCATTGATTTCAAAAAGATCGACATCTGAGAGTTTCATCTTCAGTCTCTTCAGAAGTTCACGGATAGCCGGAACCGGTCCCTGTGCCATGATCTCCGGAGCGACCGTGGAAAACTGGTATCCTTTTAATATTGCCAGATAAGGGATGTGATGTTTATCCGCATATTTCCGGTCCATCAAAAGGGCAGCTGCTGCGCCGTCGCTGATCTGGCTTGCCGTACCTGGAGTAACCATCCCATCCTTTTTTACCAAAGGTCTCAGGTTTTTCAGTTCCTCAAGGCTGATATCGGATTTTGTCCCTTCATCCCGCCAGACAGACAAAGAATTCCCTGCATTATCCACAGTTTCCAGGGTGAATATTCCTTTGAGATAATCATTCTTTCCAGGTTTAGTGAATCTGTTCCATTGTTTCGACTGAGCTTCAATGGCCCTTGTGTGGCTTAGGTAAGCAAATCCGTCACATGCCTTCCGGCTGATCCCGGTCAGGGTTCCGTATTCCTCAGCGGTACGGGGCATCATGGTTTTAAAAAGGTTGTGATTAAATCCTTCAAGAAGATAATCTTTCAGAGGTGCATCTTCAAAATTCCAGACACTATCCTGTTTTCTTCGTCCCTGGTGAATCAGGTTTGTTTGCGACATGTTTTCAGTTGCAAACGACAACACACAGTTTGCTTTACCGGGAGTATCTGAATTCAGCAGGTCGAATGCATCGGCAAGTACCTGAAACCCTGTTCCGCAGATCCGCAAAGTAGTTTTCCCCGGAGCGACCTTCAGGTTATCCGTATCATTAAACATCGCGGCTACCCTCATCGCCACGTTCCTGGGCAGGTATATTTGCTGGTTGAGTGAATCTATATAGATCATACCGGCAATGACTTGGTCGATCCGGATCGCCGATAAATTTATACCCGATCGTATGATCGCTTCTTTGACTGCAAGAACGGCCAGGTCCTCGGCCGAAAGATGATTGTAATATCCTCCGTGTTTTCCGATAGGAGTCCTGGCGGCGCTTACAATTACTACTTCTTTTTGATTGTTGTTCATATAGGTTTTTATCTGTTAAGCAGGACACATCCATAAGCAGCTAAAAACTGGGAATGCTCAGGACTGTCAGAATTAATAAATGCTTTTTTAAATAATTTCACGATCATAGGATGTGTATCCGGCAAACCACCGGTAATGACAAGATAATCTTCCAGTGGGGATAATTCAATGCAACGTACCACAATGGAATTATAAATGCCGATGATAATGTTTGGCAAAGATATACCGTTCTTTATCAACCCGATGATCTCAGAAATGGCAAAGACGGTACAAAAACTGTTGATCCTGACCTCCTCTGTAGCCTGTTCCGCAAAGCGGGTAAATTCGGAAGGAGCTATATCCAGGCGGAAAGCGATCTCTTCCAGAAACGATCCTGTACCTGCTGCGCATTTCCGGTTCATCTTGAATTTATCGACTTGTCCGAGATCATTTATTTTGATGTATTTCGTATCCTGTCCCCCGATATCAATAATGGAACATTTCCTTTCATATTTTTTAAAAACGGCTTTTGACAAGGCGATGATCTCAGAATTCGGAATAAACGGAACATCCAATTGTTCCCTTCCATATCCGCAGGTATAAACCGGATACTTTATCTCAAAATCCGGTGTAAAGTTATCAATGATCTTTTTTGCGGCTGTGGGGAAATTATACCCCGTTTTGACGCAAAAGTACCCACAGACCAGGTCATTTTCATCAACCACCACACCTTTAGTATATGATGATCCCAGGTCAATTCCGAGTCTGTACATTTCCTGAAATTATCAGATAAAACATGATATGTCCTTTGTTTGTTTTTATCATTTCTGATGACCGGCTAACTGGTCGATGAATGTCTCAATGGCAATGATACTTTGTTCCTCACTGAAGCATCTCGGATCATTCAGGTCGCCGTTTATTTCCAAGTACGGGATCCCGGTGGTTTCAAACAGCCTGTTTTGCAATCCGTACAGGTTGTTGGAATTCCGGTGACATGTTTTAGATTCATGGTAAATCAACCCGTCAATCGAAAAATCCTTTAAAAGTTTCTCCAGTATTTTTTCTTTAGCGTTATCCGATCTCACGATAAAAAGTTTGCTGTAAGCCAGAGCACTGGATTCAAAAGGGTTTCCGGCATCCAGGTCATCAAACACCCAACTGTTGCAGTAGGTTGAAGCAACAATGCAGGTATCCAGCCTTGAAAATACTTTTGCGAGGCTGCTCAACTTGTACCATAAGGGCATACCATCCCAGTAGATCCTGTGTTTTTCCAACGGAATCGCACCGATATTATTCTGAATCCGCTCCTCAAGTTCAGCCAGCAGGATCTTATAATAATCGACTGCATATTGTGTTCCCCGCATAACCACAATCGGTCCCATGTGAATAACAGAATCAAAGAAATTAATCGGGGATGGTTTGTGCATGGCTTTTTCCAGTACTGTTCTCCATAATATGCAGCCTTCGTGTGACAAAGCAACTGCTTCCTTCAACCTGTCCGGATCGAATTTCCGCCCAGCTGCTTTTTCCAGTTCCGGGATAAGTCCTTCGATCTGATCTGAAACGTTTTTAATGATGCCCGGGGTCAATTCATCTATACCAAGAGGGGTATGAATACCCAGCACAGGCACATTAAAATGCCTGGCATAAAAGGAGAACCAGTCGCTTACCTCCCGGCATTGGTTGGTATTATACACCAGGATATCCGGTTTTGGAATTGATTTGAATCCCATTTTCTGAAGAGGAGTTTCATTTTGAAGAAAGGCTCCTATATCACTGGTCAGGTAAGAGCATATTTCCGGGGAATAGCCGATTGCAATGGCTGAAGGGATATATTTATCAGCATTTTTACCAGCGCCGAGCATTGCACCGTGGTTTTCGGGGAAATAGACTTCAAATCCCATGGAATAGAGTAATTCCGTCGGTCCGACACTGGTGCACCAGGCAATCTTTTTTCTTCCCGTTTCTGCAGCATCCCTGAGCCGGCCGAAATAATCATCCATGGTTTTACGAAGATCATCCGCGGCTTTTAACCGGATGATCTCGTTTTTTTCATGACTAGCTGCATTACTCATATTTAAATTTTATTTATGATTTTGGTTCGGACTTTTGATTCAGGAGTTCTTCCAGACAGGTTTTCTTTTCTCAAGAAAGGAATTTATCCCTTCATTGGCATCGCTGGTTTCCATCAGCCCGTTTATAAAAAGTTCAGTGAATGCGGGCAGGTTTTTTTGCATGAAAAAGTCGAAAGATGCCCGTGCAGCTTGGGTGGCATACCTTATTGACGATGCGCTTTTCCCGGTAATGTTCTTTGTGATCCATGCATCCGTGGCTGTTTCCATATTTTCCCTGTCATCAAAGACCTCATTGATCAGTCCCCATGCTTTTCCTTCTTCAGCAGAGATCACTTTCCCAGTGATCAGCAGTTCCTCCGCCCTGGCATTTCCGATCTTGAGCGGAAGCATGATGGAAGCCGGCGGGGCGAAAACGCCAAGCAGGATTTCCGGCTGGCCAATCCTGGCTGATTTGTCAGCAAAAATGAAATTACAAGCAAGCGGAAGTTCAAATCCTCCTCCCAGGCATTGTCCGGAGATCTTTGCCAGGGCCGGAATATGAAGATCCATGAGGTTGTAAAAGATGCGGTGAAAATTTTCCAGCATTTCCGCGGCTTTATCCTTTGTATGCTCCTCAACGCTTGCCCCGAAAGAAAAATTCTTGCCGGCGCCTTCAAACGTGATCAGTTTAAGGTCATTTTTATTTTTGAAGGAAGCCAGCAAACTATTCAGGTCATTCATCATGATACTGTCCAGAACATTGCCTTTTCCGTCATTCAGGATCACCCTTGCGACGGTATTTTCAAAAAGATATTCTACAATGATTTTTTGCATAGGTATAGGATGATTTATTTTACGATTTAAATTTGGGAGAAATATCCTTTATCATCTCATCATTCCATTCATGTCCCTCGGCAAGCATCTGCCTTAATTTTATAAAGTCCACTTCCCTATTATCCTTGGGTCCTTCATTAAACGCCCTGAATCCGGCTTTTCCTTCGGTCATCATATTCAGTGCCAGCCAGTCGCGGTTGCTCTCTTTGTTCAGGTCCCAGTGTTCCAGTTTCTTTTTCCGGAGGGAGTTCAAGGTTTTGCTCAGGCAGTTGGGCATGGTATACATCAGTTTCGTACAGATCCTCTCCACAGCTTTATCCAGCATGGAAAGATCGGTTATAGCTGTTTTCATAAGCTCTTTGGCCTGTACCAGCTCATCTCCGGATTTCATTTTTCCAAAAATGATCTCTCCTTTGGCGTTAACCCACCTATCCGTATATACTAATGGATTCGGAATAAATTCACCGTTCACTTTCAGGGCAGGAGTTATCTCAGTAAGCAACCCATAGCGAATAGCTTCGTGGGCTGACCACGGATCACATACCGTACAGGAGTACATCGCATTTTCAATGCCAACAAACAATTGAAGAAAATCAGTGGCCCCACCGTCAGGTGCACTTCCGTGTTTGGGACCTGCCTGCCCGAAACGTGCAAGGTCCTGTGCAATTGAGAAGTCACAAGCCATACCGATCTCCTGGCCACCTCCGACCCTCATTCCGTTAACCCTGTTAATAATGGGCTTATCATTCATAAGGATGGAAGAGACCATGTCGTTGAAAAGACGCATATACTGCTTGTATTCCGGAGGATTGCAGGCATAATATTCTGCATATTCTTTTGTATTTCCTCCGGTACAGAAAGCCTTATCACCGACTGCAGTGAAAACCACTGCAACAACACAGCGATCGTTGGAAGCCTGACGCATGGCAAGGATTATTTCTTTTATCGCTTCTGTAGTATACGAATTATACTGTTGTGGATTGTTGAGAATTATCCAGGCATTGAACAACCCCTCCACAGGGTTGCCTTTCCAGTCCAGACAAGGACGTTTTTCAAAGAGAATCTCTTTGAAATCTACTGATACAAGATCATGATTTTTTAACATGGGTTTCGAATTTTTTGAATAACATGTGTTTATTTAATCGAAATCCGGAACTAAAACGGACCGCTTCTTATATTTATGTTCCAATGTGTTTTTAAATACCTCATTGATTGTTGACATTGGGAAGGTTTCAATGAAGGGGTCGATTTTCAATTTACCATCAGCGATAAGATCCAGAACATCGGGATATAATTCCGGTTTACATCCCCAGGTACCAATGATTTTGGCATCAAAAGCCATCAGGTTGCTTAATCTGATCTCCGTTCTGTCCATCGTAAAACCAACAATGGAAAGCGTGGAAGTGAAGGTGATAAGGTTAAAGGCCAATTCCTGTCCTGGCCGGGTTCCGGAAACTTCAAATATTTTCCATCCATACCGGGAAACTCCAAGGTTCTTTGCAATTCCTTTGACATTCTCTTTTACAGTTTTAATGTCCATTCCACTAACATTTAATACCGCATCAATGCCATTGTTTTTTGCAGCTTCCAGTTTTTCATCATCGATATCCAGGGCAAGGACTTTTGCACCGGTAATTTTTGCAAGCAACGCCGCAAAAATACCCACTCCGCCAACACCGATCACCACAGCAAAATCCCCGCTCTCCAGTTCTGATTTTTTCATGACCTGGTAAGGTGTCGATATCGCATCCGCAACAATGGCCAGTTTATTGAGCGGATATTTATCAAGGATTGTATCCTTTACCTGACATAAAAAACGGGAAGGAACCCTGATGTGTGATGAAAAACCGCCGTGAAAATCATTCCCTGGCATCAGCTGGTTCTGGCACATATTGCTTCTGCCTTTTTTACAAAGTTCACATTCGCCGCATGGCAATACAGCCGGAATGATCACGTTTTTCCCAATCCATTCCGGTGATCCTGCAACGACATTTCCGCTTATTTCATGACCGAGAGTCAGCGGCAATTCTTTTTTTGTTTTTACACCGAAATGCCAGAAACTAAGATCAGTATGACATACCCCGCAACCCGCTACCCGGATCAGTGCCTCAGTTTCGTTCAGTACAGGCAAAGGGCTTTCGGTAAGCCGGAAATCAGCTTTTAATTCTGTCATTTGCCAGGAATACATTTTATCGCTCATGTTGTTTTATTTTTTTTGGAACAACCATTTTTGACGGCAATTGCATTGACAAGGTTTGTAAGCATGAGGTTCAGGGGAGTTTTGATATAGTGTTTACGGCCATATTCCACAATTTTACCATTCATATAATCGATCTCTGTAGGCCGGTTATTAATAAGGTCGACAGCCAGGGAAGGCATGTGATTTCCGGCTTCGTTCAGGTACCGTATGCCCAGTTTGATAAAATTTTCAGGTAGCTTGATCTCTTCAGCCTTCGCTACGGCAACGGCCTCATACAAAACCTGCTCAATAATTTCCAGGGTGTCCGGGTTTTCCATCGCTTCTTTCATGGTCAGGCGGGAAATGGCACATAGCGGGCTTAAGGCTGCATTCAGAATCGTCTTTTCCCAGATCTTTTCAGCGACACTGAAAGAATCGACGGCAATAGTTTCAAGATCAAGATTGGTCAGTGTATCAGCAACCCAGCGAGCAATTTCCGGGTGTTTATCGCTCACAGATCCGATATAATTCGGGGGATTAAAAAAGTTTACATAGGCAACATTGGGAGCCTGCAGATTTCCAGCAAAGTTTACAACCATACGCAGGATGATCTTTTCAGAAAAATGCGAAATGTATTTCCTTCTGACATCGATCCCGTTCTGAGCGCTCAGGAGGTATATATCATCATGCATATTCTTTTCAATCTGGGCGAGAATTTTATCCACGTGATACGCTTTTACGGCGCTGATCAGGATGTCAAATTTGTGTTCCATCATTTCTTCGATGGAATAATAGACATAATTGAAAAAGGACTTTTTTTCAATGGTTCCCACAAGCTCAATTCCGTGTTGCCGGATAAGGTTCAGTTTTTCCCGGTCCAGGTCTGTGATTGCGACTTCACAACCGGCTAACTTAAAATGAACCGCCAGGATCTGGCCGACAGGCCCTAAACCAATCACGCCGATTTTTAATTTTTTCTCATCCATGGTTTTAAGCATTGAGGTGAATAATCATTATATCAGTTATAAAATAATTCGTGCATCCACTGAATAAATATTTTCCCCTGAGGCAATGAGCGGATTCAAATCCAGTTCCATGATCTCGGGGAAATCACTTACAAGCATGGATACCCGCTGTATAATCTCTGCGGCTTTATCCCTGTTGATTCCTTTGTCGCCCCTGAATCCATTGATAAGGGCTGCCGCTTTAAGTGAATTCATCATTTCTTCAGCTTCAGAATCAGTGGCAGGGCTTATCGTAAAAGCAACATCTTTCAGGATTTCAACAAAAATTCCTCCCAATCCGAACATGATCAGATGACCGACCCCATTTTCTGATTTCGCCCCGATAATTAATTCTATACCACCGGGCATGTATTTCTGTACAAAAAACGTTATCTCATGACCGAACTTCCCAAACATTTTTTCAACTGCTTCTTTCGCTTCATCATTGTTCCTGATATTTACAGCTACACCTCCCACATCACTTTTGTGAATAATCTTTTCCGAATCTGCTTTTATAACGACCGGGTAACCGATCTCAGTTGCAGCAGAAATTACTTCATCCGGTAAGGTTGCAACCCGCCAGGGTACCACAGGGATGCGGAACGCTTCCAGGATGCTGTAAACCTCAACTGCCGAAAGCACCTCTGTCCCTTTTACTTTGGCATTTTGCAGGATTTCCTTAACCAATTCATGATCTACGTCCGGGAAAATCTTTACTTTTCCTTTTTTTTCTGACTTGATCCTTTGGTATCGCACCAGAGCTGAAAGTGCCTTTGCGGCAGTCTCTGCAAAGTCAAAACATGGAATATCTCCATCCTTAAGAATTTTTGTTGTGCTTTCCCACCTTTTTTTATTGGTCATGTAATTGCATACAATCGGTTTTACGCGGGTCTTGCTGAATGCCGCCAGCTCTCTTGCAACACTTTCGCAGTCAACAAAAGGAGGAGTGACAAAATTCACATAAATGCTGTCAAACTGCTCTTCCTTCATGAATACATCGAGGGCGCTTTTAAAATGACTTGCTCCGGCCGTGGCAACCACATCGAGGGGATTATGAATGGAGGCGGATTCAAGCATGGTTCCTTTCAGCTCATTCGCTGCTTTATCAGAAAGCGGTGGGATTTCCAATCCGCAACTTACCAGTTCATCAATAGCAATAACCGATGGTCCGCCCGTATTCGTAATGATGCCTACCTTATTCCCTTTTGGAACAGGTTGAGAAGCAAATGCGACAGCTGCATGGCAAAGGTCTTCCTGGTTTGTGAAAGAGAGAATACCACTCTTTTTAAAGATCTGTACCATTGAAATGCTGCCCGCCAGTCCTCCGATGTGCGACCTGGAAGCCTCTGCTCCTTTTTCGGTCCGCCCGGCAGTCATGGCAAGCACCGGTTTATTGGCAGTGACTTCTGAAGCCACTTCCATGAATTCCCGCGGGTTATCAAGACTTTCAACGTAAAGAACGATAGCCCTGGCACCTTCATCGGATCCATAATACCGTAGAATTTCCGGAATAGAGACATCGGAGCCATTTCCGTTGGAGGCATACATCCGTATCCCGATCCCCAAATCATGAAAAGCTTGCATGATCACTGCACCAACGCCTCCGCTCTGTGCGACGATCGAAATGTGCCCAGGCTCCGGAAAGGTGAATGTGAAATTGCAATAAGCCCGCAATGCGGGATCTGAATTGATGATTCCCTGGCAGTTTGGCCCGAATATCCTTATTCCATAATGTTTTGCCCTGGAGAGAAAATCATTTTCCAGTGCCAGACCTTTTGCACCCATTTCCCTAAACCCTGCAGTATTGATAATGATCGCCCTGACTCCCTTTTTTCCGCAGTTTTCTACTTCCTCAGGGACAAAAGACGGAGGAATAACAATATGAGCAAGATCAACTTCCCCGGGAATATCCATGATGGAACTGTATGCTTTCAATCCCCTGATCTCATCCACCTTTGGATTGACAGGATAGATGGGGCCCTTATATCCGTAATGGAGCAGATTTTTGATGATCACATTCCCGATGGATAATTCTTTAGCTGAAGCTCCGATCAGTGCGACGGCTTTCGGTTTAAATAACGGATCTAAATTATGGCTCATATACAACGATATGGAGTTTTAATGATTAATTCCTGTCATTGTTAAGTTTGTGATACCTGAATCCCCCCCAAATTGCAGCACCCAGCGCTCCGGCAAAGATGGCATCGGGGTGCGCCTTTATCTTCAGCCCGAGATGACTCTCCTCAATCAGTTCCTCAACCGCCTGTATCATGCCCTTATTCATGGCCATTCCACCGGTCAATGCAACCGGTGAACCGGCATTAAGCGAACTAAGCAGTTTGATGATTTTATTTGCGATGGATAAATGAATTCCTTTGATAATATCTGGTGTAGAAACACCCCTGGATACCATGTTGATGACATCTGTTTCTGCCAGGACTGAGCAAATTCCTGATGGCGTCTCGGGTGCCGTCGATTTCAGCGATACAGCACCTACTTCTTCAATGGCCAGACCGAGGTAACGGGAAATATTCTCAATGAACTGGCCCGATCCTGAGGCACATTGACCCGTCATTTTGTAATCCAGTACTTTCCCCAATTCGTTTATTTTGATTGCCCGGACATACAGCGCTCCCATATCGACAACGGTCACGGAACCCGGACATAAAAAAACACCTCCCTTTGCATGGGTGGTCATGCTATAGAAATGTCCGGTAGCCCGCTTCAGCAATTCCCCCTCTCCTGTTGAAGCCAGATAGGCAACATCCTGAATTTCGAGGCGGTTATTCTCCAGGAGCTGATCAATGAGCTGATCCGCCACGATTTCCGGATTCCGCTTCCGGATTTTTTCCGTAATCTTATCTATCAGCACGGGATTGCCGGAATACTTTAGCAGAACAACCTTGATGATGCTGCTACCTACATCAATGCCTATCGTATATATTTTTTTATCCATTTCGCCGTTAATTCCCTTCTTCATGATAATTCAATCTTTTTTTGAAGGTTACTGTTATTGGGTTCTTCTCGCAAACAAAGCTCCTCCCAGCGCACCCATGAATATTGAATCGGGGTGAATATTGATTTTGATGTCCTCCCCGTAACTCTGGCGGACCAGTTCGGAAACATATTTTGACACTGCCTGGTTCCTGGACACCCCGCCGGTAAATGTAAATTCGTTACGGACACCTCCGGAACGGGCCAGAAGAGACATAGCCCGCATCACAATGGCCCGGTGCAATCCGGCAAGAATATCCTGTCGTTTTTGCCCGACATTCAGCAATTCTCTGATCTCGGCAGCTGCAAATACGGTACAGGTGGAACAGATATTCACTTCATTCGTGGCTTCCATTGCCAGCGGCCCAAGTTCATTCAACGAAATGCCGAACTCATCAGCGATATATCCCAGGTATCTGCCGCACCCCGCCGCACACCGGTCATTCATAAAAAAACTTGTTACAAGGCCATGGCTGTCCACCTGGATGGCCTTTGTGTCCTGCCCGCCAATATCCAGAACGGTTTTAGTCTTCGGAAAAATGGCATGCGCCCCGAATGCGTGGCACAGGATTTCCGAACGGATGGACTTTTCCGGGAAAGGCAATAACGCCCTGCCATACCCGGTCCCGACCATATTGGTGATATGAATATCCATATTAGCAACAAAACTGATATGCCCCTTTAAGGAATCATAAACCTGTTTAAAATTCCCTTTCAAAAGGTTTAGTTCACTGTCAAAACTTACACTGCTCTCCTCCGGGGAAGTCTCACCAACCCCTGCATACTTATCGTTCAAAAGCTCCATGGACTGGTATACCAGCTCCCTGAAATCATATTCGGTCAATTCATTTTCAACCTCGGTAATGCTTTTGTCGTAAACCAGCATCATGGGTTCAAAAAACTCTTTTCCTAATGAGGTCACCGCTTTATTGTACTTTTCACTGATCATATCCCTGAAAAACTGATTTTTTGCTCCAAGGTTATGATTCAGATACTCCTCCAGTATAGCAGGTCCGATGCTTTTGACGATACCCTCAATGTAGCCCGATATGGTTTCCTTTAATTCATTTTTAATTGAAGTAGCAATGATATCCCTGAACTTAATATTTAACCGGTCAAGACGTCTTTTGAATTGGATATATTGGAATAAAGATTCAACATCATTGATATATCTTCTGTATTCAGGTTTGGTTTGGATCTCATCGTCCAGCTTCATTTTCAGAATAGTAAACCTGGCATTATATATGGCCTCCAGGCGCGCTATCTCAGTCGCAACCGTATAGTTGGCCCGGGTGTTGGTGATTCCTCTTCCAATGATCCTATCCTCCTCATCGATAATAACGGCTTTAGAGGTTGTGGATCCCAGATCGATTCCCAGATAGTATTTCTTCATTAACTTTAGCGTTATCCCTGCTTGCCGGCAGGCAGGCGTGTTATTTCTTCAGTATATATTTTCGTTGTTCAAGCATCTGGAAAAATGATTCCAACCGGTTTTTGATATTCGAGTAAGAGAAATACCGCGGATCAACCAGGTCCGATTCAATGAAACCGACCGGTATTTCCAGCTGCTTTTCCAGTTGTTGCATGATCATGAGTTGTCCTGCAGAAAAGGAATTACAGCTTTTGATCGAATTCACCAGAAAACCGTCAGCATGATATTCCGTTATGCACTTCGAAAGCAGCTCAACCCGCTGCTGAAGGCTCAGATTGGTATAGCAGTTCATGCAATACTTCGCCAGGCTTTCCAGGGGCTTGTCAGGGTTGACACGGAATCCCATATCATAAACGCCACCCACTTTGGTATAGGAGGAGGCGACAATCACAGCTCCCATGTCGTAAAACAGTTTCCAGAATTCACGGAAGTGGGTCCAGTTAGGCGGACCTTCCACCACCAGCCGGAAACGTTCTTCCTCGATCACCCCTTCTGGAGTGATCGGTCCTAACCCCTTTTCAATCCGAAGAAGGATCTCCTTGTACAATTCTTCATAATAGGTGACTGCCCCCGGGGTTCCCCTGAACCCGATGTTGATAGGGCCGATATAATAAACACCTGCAAAATAGGCGTCAATCGGGGAGGGTCTATGCTTGGTGGTGTCAAATATTTTTATGATATAATCTTCCACTTTGGAAGAATTCACAAGCTGCATTTTGAGTTTTTCTTCACTGTATTTGTTTCCCGATACCTTTTCCATTTTGGGAATGACCTCTTCTTTCAGCTGTTTTACCATATAGCTGGTCATTTCCGGGGTGATTTTATGTCCCTCCTGGTAAGGAGTGTGCAGTAAAGCAACGGGAACTCCCGGGTACAACCTTTCCAGCGTTTCAAACCATTTCATGAAGGTAAAACATCCGGTATAACTCAACAGCAAGAGATCCGGATCAGGGATTTTTTCACCCGTTGGCCCGATATTCCCGTTGATCATCATCCCTACATCACATTTTACATAGGTACAGACATCTTCGGAATGACCATGTTTTTCTGCATCAAGGATGAACCCTCCCGATTTTTTCCGCATCCCGGATTGCAGGGCGTTGATCTCCGGATATACCGGAAGCATATCGAACGAAAGAATTAATTCGGAAATATTCCCGGGTACGAAGGTGTAAACCACCTTTTTCCCGGTCTCCTTTGCCGTGCTCAAATCCTTAAAAATACGCGTGATCATCTCCTTCTGGATGATCATGCTTTTCTCCTTGACAACGTCTTTAGTCATTTTGTGCTGATTATCATTTACTCTTTATTACCAAAAAGAACAGGTTCCTCCCATAATTTAATTGAATCCGAAAAGGTTCCGACCTGTTCTTTAATTACCTTGAACTGCCCTGTGTTTTCACTGTAAAGGAAGCTGATAAAACGGATATTTTTGTCGTTACAGGCCTTTTGCAGTATCGGGTGATCCAGCAGTGCCGGATCGCAAAAACTAGGTGCAGCAAAAATAATCCCATCCGCTTTTCGGTCAGTCATCAACTTGATCATGCGGTCTTCCTTTGGATTATCCACATCGTAAACAGAGGAGGAAAACGTACTTTTTTCAAGGTAGGCATTGCAAATGTCTGATAAGGGATCGGTACCTGCCGGATCGATATCGCCCTGGATCCACCGGGCACCCATTAGAAAATCATCTTCCACAATATAACATCCGGCCATTTCAATCGTCCTGATCAATCCGACCGGTGGTTGTTCGCAAAAAGCCCCGATCACCATCACCCGGATTTTATCCAATGGATCGCCTCTTTCCTCCTGAATAAGCCGGATCACATTCTCCAGAATCTCATTGTGTTCTTCCACCGGTATCACGTATCCGGCCCTGACAATATGATAAAGATCTGCTGCCGTCATTCTCCATGGGAACTCTTGACGGATATTGTAGATCTGTTCAGTAAGGCGGCGGTTTTTGTTAAATAACAGTATGGAATGACGAAGCCTCTCTGGTGTAACTTTCACCCCGTTGATCTTATATATCTCTTCCAGGATTTGTTGCAGCTCCTGCTTATAAAATTCACCACCGATATGCCGTTTGAAATTCTGCGGAAGATCCAGGTACTTTATAAACCTGCCCTTTCCCAGCAGCTGGAACATCCCGGACAGGTTCCTGATAACATCGCAGATGGAAGGGAAAATAAACCCGTCAAATCCTTCGAAATGGCCGTCCATGACCAGCTCCAGGATGCTCCTTGGCATATGGCAGATGTAACTTTGATAGTAAGCATCTCCTTTAATGATCAGTTTTTTGTCCCCTCCGCCGAGAATGCCTATTGCCAGGCCATTTGCTGCATGCACAACTTCCCGTGGAATATAGATTGGCATATGTCCGACAAGCACACGGGTTTTATCCAGGGATTTCCATTCTTTGGCCCTGGTGAATTTCAAATCAAAAGCAAGCTCCTCGCACTTCCTGATTATTTCTGCTAATGAATCCAAAATGTTCAAGTATTTAGTATACAAAAAAATTCACGTCACGATTCCCGCATGATCACCATGGCCGTACTGACACCCCCGCCCCCGCAAATCGCTGCAACACAGTATGTTTTGTCAAGCCGTTTCAGTGCATAATAGCCAGTGACCAGTATTCTTGCACCGCTGATTCCCGTGGGGTGCCCCAACGCTATGGCTCCACCATGAACATTGAGTTTCGAGTTGTCCCATTTCAGGACTTTCTCATTGGCCAGTACCTGGATGGCAAAGGCTTCGTTCACTTCAATGATATCCATGTCGGCCAGCGTCATCCCTGCTTTTTTCAGCGCTGCAGGTATGGAATAAGCAGGTCCTTCTCCCATCGTCGCCGGTTCAACAGCGACCTGGGAATAGGAAATAATGGAAAACAACGGTTTTACTCCCAATTCCTCTGCTTTCTTCCTGAAAGTAATAACCAGAGCTGTAGCCCCGTCGCTTAACCCGCAGGCATTTCCGGCAGTGACGGTTCCGTCTTTCCTGAAAGCAGGCCTGATGACGGCCATTTTATCCATATTTATATCGTGCCGGATGGTTTCATCTTTATCAAAAACAGTAGCTGGTGATTTTCCGGAGGCGGGAAGTTCAATAGGGACAATTTCCTCATTGAACCATCCGCTTTTCTGTGCCACAGAAGCTTTCATGTGACTGTTAACCGCAAATTCGTCCTGTTCTGTTCTTGGGATCTTATACTTATCATAGAGGTTCTCGGCTGTTTCTCCCATGCCCTGACCGATCAGCGGATCAATGCTGTCACTCCATCCGTCTTCCAGGATTTTATTGCCCATTTTGAATCCATCCCACCTTGCTCCTTTCAGTAAATAGGGGATTGAGCTCATACTGTCGAATCCACCGGCAAGAACAATTCCGGCTTCGCTGAGACGGATAGACTGGGATGCAAATGCAACAGCACGCATCCCCGAGGGACAGGCCATATTCAGTGTAATGACAGGCACTGATGGGGAGACACCTCCTTTAACGGATGCCGTTCTTGCCGGGTTCGGTCCATTGCCGGCTTGCCGGCAGCTTCCCAGGATCACATCATCGACCTGGTCACCGGAGAGAGCTGCCCGTTTAAGGGACTCCCTGACCACAATGGCTCCAAGATCGAAAGAAGGAATATCCTTCAAACTACCGCCAAACTTGCCCATAGGTGTCCTGCAGGCGGAAATTACCACAATATCATTATCTTTCTGTTCCACGATTTTTTGTTTTGTTCTGTCTGTCTTTATCAACCAATGGAGCTTATGTCAGATGTATTGTCCCCCATCTACTTTGATTACCTCGCCGGTTATGTGCCGGGCTAGGACCGTGCATAAAAAGGCCACCATGTTGGCTACATCATCGGGTTGGCCGATCCGTTTGAGAACGATATCCTCCAGTGCAGCCGCGCGCACGCTCTCTTCAGCGTTCTTCATCATGTCGGTTTCGATCAGGCCGGGTGCGACTGCATTTACATTCACACCGTATTTGCCAAGTTCCCTGGCAACCGATTTAGTCAGACCTATAATACCGGCTTTTGAAGCAGAATAATTAGCCTGGCCGAACTTTCCTCTCAGTCCATTAATGGAGGTGATGTTGATTATTTTTCCCGATTGCTGCTCCCTGAAAACCGGAGAAACGGCCCTGATATAATTAAAACAACCTTTCAGGTTTGTATTCAGAACACTGTCCCACTGCTCTTCTGTCATTTTCCAGATTACCCCGTCCCAATTGATACCGGCGTTATTGACCAGAATATCGATTCCTCCGAATTCATCCATTACTTTCTTTACCATTTTATCGGCATCTTCAAATTTTGAAATATCAGCCTGAACCCTAAAGCCTTTACTTCCCAGATTTTTTATCCTGAGGATGACGGCTTCGGCCTCTTCACTATGCTTACGGTAATTAATGGCAACATTGGCACCACATTCGGCCAGTTTTACTGCGATGGCGGCACCAATCCCAATACTTCCCCCTGTTACAATGGCGGATTTGCCTTCAAGATTCATCGTTAGATTCATCGTTTATAACTGCATTTAATGGTGAAACAACAAATTATGATTTATCATTTTTTAACGAATGGATGGCTTCTAGGACACGCTGTGGAGTGATCGGAAGATCAAAGATCCTCACGCCGATTGCATCTGCCACAGCATTGGCAATAGCTCCGAGAACAGGTAAAGTGGCTCCTTCGCCAACCTCTTTTGCTCCATAGGGACCTGCGTTTTCATAGCTGTCAACGATCGAGGAATCAATAACCGGCATATCGGCAGAAGTCGCTATCAGGTAATTATGAAGATCCGGGTTCAACATTTTCCCGTTTTTGTCAAACACTTCATTTTCAAAAAGTGTCTCACTCATGCCCATCAATACTGCACCTTCCGCCTGTCCTTCCACCAGCATGGGATTTATGGCCGTACCACAATCGTGGGCATCCCAGAAATTGAGAACATTCACTTTACCGGTTTCCATGTCAACTTTCACTTCGCACACGGTGGCAGAAAAAGAGTAGGCAGGGGAGGTTCCAATGGCAGCGCCCTTGTATTTTCCTCCCAGGCCTTCGGGAGGAGAGTAATGCCCTTTGCCCAGCAGGGGGCCTTTTTTTGAAAAATGTGAGAAACCCGCTTGTTCCCAAGGAATAAAAATAGAAGGATCGTCTTTAACATAGACTTTATTTTCTTTTGTATCCAGTTTGGATTCATCAGTTTTTAAAATTTCTGCAGCAGCGGCCATGATCTGCTTTTTAACCTCTTCACCTGCCATCTTTGCAGCATTTCCTCCCATCAGTGTCACTCGACTGGAATAAGCGCCAAAACCGATCGGCGTAAGGTCGCTGTCGGCCGAAACCACACTGATCCTTTCATAGGAAATTCCCATTGCTTCACAGGCTGCCATCGCTAAAACGGTATCGGAACCCTGCCCGATATCTGCATCACCTATGAATAATATAGCTTTTGAACCGTCTTCCGTTACTTTGATAATAGCGCTGGAATGGGGAAATTTCGACCTGTAAATCGGGTATCCTGCTCCCGAGACAAATCCCCCGCAACCGATCCCGATCCCATACCCCCTGGGCAATTTTCCTCTTTTCGAATCCCAACCTGATTTTTTCCTGACCACTTCCAGGCATGCTGTAAACTCACAGGAATGAATATCGAGGTCGTTGCAGGTGTGATATTCCGGTTCCATGGCGTTCTTTAACCGTATATCTATGGGATCCATTCCTATGTCATCGGCGATCATGGATAACAAAGATTCAAAGGCAAACCGCGGATGTGGACAACCATGGCCACGGAAAGCGCCGCAGGGAGGTAAGTTTGTATTAACCCTGAACCCATCATATTTATAATTCGGGAATTTATAGAGGGTAGTCAGCATTGAACCGGCATAGTATGTAGAAACGATGCCAAAACTTGAATAGGCGCCTCCTTCCAAAATGGCTTTTTGTTTGACAGCCGTGATGGTGCCATCCTTCTTAACCCCGATCTTCAGGTCGATATATTGCTTGTGACGGCCTCTGCCGAAAAGGTACATCTCTTCCCTCGAAAATCGCATCTTGACAGCACAACCGGCCTGTTTCGCCAAGAAGATAGACATCACTTCGATGGCAGTCGTCGCTGCTTTCGCCCCGAAACCACCCCCGCAGTTTGTCATGATCACACGGATATCCCCAAGGGGTATATTCAGGATATGGGATATCTGGTGGTGAACGTAATGAACTACCTGTGTTGAAGTATAAAGCGTGACGCGGCCGTGCCTGTCCCATTCTGCAATGGAGCAATGAGGTTCCATGGGATTCTGGTAGGTCCGGTTTCCGGTAAATCGCTGTTCCCTGATGTGATCCGCTTCCGCAAAACCTTTTTCAATATCCCCGAAATGATGGTTCACATGGGTATTGATATTGTTTTCGTACTTGTCGTCAAAAAGCCGGGGAGCGCCCTCTTTCATAGCCTCCATCGGGTCAAAGACGGCGGGGAGTTCCTCGTAATCAACTTCTATTAATTTAAGCGCCCTGTAACAGGTTTCTTCATCAATGGCAGCAACAGCGGCCACTACATCGCCGACAAACCGGACTTTGTCCTTGGCAAGGATTGTCTCATCGTACCGTGGTGGTGAGGTTCCCCATCTCACATCAGGAACATCTGCACCGGTCAGGATCACTTTTATTCCGGGAAGTTTAAGCGCTTTTTCAGTGTTGATCGATCTGATTCGTGCATGAGGGACCGGGCTGAGAAGCAACTTCCCGTATATCATATTCGGCAGGGAAATATCATCTGTATAAATTGCCCTTCCTGTGGCTTTATCCGGAGCATCAATTTTGGGAAGCCGTTTCCCTACCACCGAGAGATTTATCGCTGATTTTTGCGGCATAAATTCCAGTTTCTCCGGTTTTTTGCCATTCATGTAATCCCTCGCGGTTTTCACTGCTTCAACGATCTTGGTATATCCCGTACAGCGGCATAAATTCCCGCTCAATTCAAGTTTAATCTGATCTTCAGACGGATTGGGATTTTTGTCAAGGATGGATTTCGTTCGCATGATTATACCTGGTGTACAGTAACCGCACTGAATAGCCCCCTTCTCAACAAATGCCTGCTGTATCGGGTGCAACTCTTCCCCTTTCGCCAGTCCTTCGATTGTCTCAATTTTTTTGCCATCTGCCTCAATAGCGAGAACAAGGCATGAATTGACCGCTTTCCCGTCCATGATTACCGTACAAGCTCCGCAGTCACCCAATTCGCATCCTTTCTTAGTCCCCGTGAGCCTCAGATCCTCCCTTAACAAATCGAGCAGTGTTGTTCCCGGCTTGACCGCTAATTCGTAATTGTCTCCGTTGACATTTATGTTGATCAGATGTTTCATTATCGGACAGCCGTGTTTAATCAGTTTGTTTAATTACGTTTCGTTTCCGCAAAACCAATTGCTTTAACTATCGCCCTGCGTGTAAGCACTTTCAGTATATCCCGCCGGTATTTTGCCCCTCCCCGGATATCATCAATAGGAACGGAATCCCCGGCGGCGGCCTCTCCTATTTCGTCGAGTACCGGAGATGATTCGAAGAGATCAGATACTTTTTTATCCTTCAGGAGCCGGGTTGCTGCATAACTTATTTTAGGTTGAGGAGCAACGGCTCCGATCACAATACAGGCATCGGTTACCGTTCCCTCATGGAGTTTTACCATGGCGGCAGCCGAAACGACAGAAATGGATCCGGCTTCCCGAAGCCCGAATTTCTCATAATGAGCGCCCGTTTCCTCATTAAGCCTGGGAATAATGATCCGGGTAACGATCTCTCCTTTTTTAAGGATCGTCTTTTTATTAAAAACAAAGAAATCCTTCAAGGGCATGGTCCTGACACCGGTTGTGTCAGCAATTTCCAACCGGGCATTCAGGGCTAAAAGGATTGGAGCAGTATCACAGCAGGATGCTGCAGTGCATAAATTCCCTCCTATAGTTCCGGTATTCCGTACCTGGTGCGACCCTATCTTTGAAGCAGCATCGGCGAGAGCCGGAAGATTTGCTGATATTATAGGGGAAGTAATCAACTCGTTGTGCGTTATCCCTGCACCGATAAAAATTTCATGGTCATTTTCACTGATAATCTTCAATACTTCTATTTTCGAGAGAGAAATTACATTCTCATGGTTCCGTAACCCCTTTTTTATTTCCACAAGAAGATCCGTTCCTCCTGCCATAAGTACACTGTCGTTTTTTTCTTCCAACAGTCTGATGGCTTCTTTCAAAGTTATTGGCCTGTAGTAAGTAAAATCTGGTATTAACATTATTAATCGTTTTTATCCCTGTTTTTTTCCTGTATAAGCCTGGCCACGATGCTGACGGCAATTTCATCCGGAGTCTCAGCATTTATTTCCATTCCTATCGGCATATCCACTGTTTCCAGCAAGTCGGCAGAAGCAATACCGGCCTTAATAAATCTTTCCCTGGTGACCGCAATTTTATTTTTACTCCCTATCATTCCTAAATAAGCATGCGGTTTGTTTATGCAGTGGGCAAGTATTTCCCTGTCCTTATCGTGATCATATGTCGCAATTATGATATATGTCGAATCATTCGAAGGCAAGGCAGCCAGTGTTTCCATAAATGGAAGACACATTTTGTTGTACCCTTCCGGTGGCCAATCCAAGAAGATCTCTTCCCGATCATCGAAAACAAAGATTTCAAAATCAAGGTCCTGTGCATGCTTTGCAACTGCTTTCCCGATATGGCCTGCGCCGAAAATGTACAATCTTTTCTTTTGCATGATAGGTTCAATAAAAATTTCAAGCGATCCTCCGCAACACATCTGATGCTGGAACTTCAATTCGTGTTTGAAAAGTCTTGCCTGTGAGCTTTTCAGCACTTCCAATGCATCTGCTATGGTTTCTTTTTCAAGATTTCCTCCGCCAACGGTACCAAAAATTTTCCCGTTCTCCCATACAATCATCTTGGCCCCCGCCTTGAGCGGTGTGGAGCCTTTTGTTGAAACAATCGTACAGAGGGAGGTCTTCTGATCCAATTTCAGGACCTCTGCTATCTTATCATAGATTGATTCCATTTCCTCTTTTTTAAAAGCATCAGCCGCTCATATTCTTCCGATTCATTAATATTAACCAGGATATGGCTATCCTGTTCCTTTACTTTTTTACATGGCATTTTTCCAAGAATCTGTCTGAGGTTTGCAGTATTATCAGGAAAACTGCAGAGAAACAGGATATTTTTTCTGTTCAGTAAAATCGGATGACCACCTTTGTCTTCAAAGGTCGGAACGACATAAGCCTCATTACTTCTCTCGCGGTAGAGGTTGTTTAAGATATTTTGGGTAAGAAATGGATTGTCGACATTTTGAATGAAGCAAAAATCTGATTTTGTCATCTTCTGTAAACCCATCTTAACAGAATAAAACCGTTCAAACTCTAAATGGTCATTTACGACGAATGTAATTATCTCTGCCTGTTCGCCCATAAAACGGACCTTTTTCGCCAATGTTTTATTGATCACAATGACGATTTCATTGCACCCCCATTGTAAATATGTTGAAATAATTTTTTCAAGGAAAGTCGTGTTCTCATCAAACGGTAAAAAAGCTTTCGGGGTTCCCATTCTGATGGATGAACCTGCAGCCAATATCAATGCTCCAACATTTTTCCGGTTCATCTGGAATGGTTATAACCTTGATTAAGAGTTATTGTTTTAGGAAAGTTCCAAACCTAAAAATTTATTCGTTAGTTCATTCGGAACTTGAAAAATATCATTAAATCTTAAAAAAAAGCAGTTTCGCCGGTAATATCCTCCCCTGTGATAAGGAGATGGATATCATGGGTTCCCTCATACGTAATGACCGATTCCAGGTTCATCATGTGCCGCATAAACGGAAAATCACCGGTAATCCCCATGGCACCGACTATCTGACGAGCTTCGCGTGCAACATCAAGCGCCATCTTTACATTGTTGCGTTTTGCCATGGAGATCTGGGCAGGAGTAGCCCTGTCTTCATTGCGCAAAACTCCAAGTCGCCATACCAGTAATTGTGCTTTGGTTATCTCAGTGATCATTTCAGCCAGTTTTTTCTGGGTGAGCTGAAATGAAGCGATTGGTTTTTTGAACTGGATCCGTTCCTTCGAATACTGCAAAGCTGTATCGTAGCAATCCATGGCAGCTCCGATAACTCCCCAGGCGATGCCATATCTTGCAGAGCTAAGACATGTAAGCGGCCCTCTCAGACCTTTAACATCCGGCAACAGGTTTTCTTTGGGCACTTTGACATTGTCAAAAACAAGTTCACCTGTGGAAGAGGATCGCAATGACCATTTTTTCGTGATTTCCGGAGCAGTAAATCCTTCCATTCCCTTTTCCACAATCAATCCTCTTATGATTTTTTCATCATCCTTGGCCCAGACGATGCTGACGTCTGCAATGGAAGCATTGGTAATCCACATCTTGGAACCGTTCAGTAAATAATGATCTCCCTTGTCGGAGATCCGGGTGATCATACCACCGGGATCTGACCCGTGGTTTGGCTCGGTCAATCCAAAAGCGCCAATCAGCTCACCTTTGGCCAGCAAGGGTAAATATTTTTGTCTCTGTTCCTCGGTGCCGAATTTATAGATCGGATACATGACCAGCGAAGATTGTACTGATGCCATAGACCGGATGCTGGAATCCCCGCGTTCGAGTTCCTGCATGATCAATCCGTATGAGATTTGGTCCATGTCAGCACCACCGTATTTCGAAGGAATATAGGGGCCGAAAGCCCCGAGCCCACCCAGTTCTTTTATCAGGTGCTTCGGGAATTCATGTTTCTGACAGGCATCATCAATAATCGGAATGACAGCCCTGTTGACCCAGTCCCTTACTGCTTTTCTAATGATCTTGTGCTCATCGGTCAACAGTTCATCTGCAAGGTAATAATCAGGTGCTATAAATCGAATGGTTGACATAAAAAATATGGATTAATTGATTACCAGGCTACCCGATTACTTCAAAAAGACTGACAGCATCTCCGATGAGACAAATGTAGATAAAAAAATAACTACATAGGAAAATATGTCACCTTGGAAATTTCAATATCAGTGAGTTTTCTGATCACCGGATTTGTTGCTTTTACAGTTATTAAAATTTTATCGTTGACTTTAAGATTTGAAATTTCCTCTTCTGTTGTAATTATCTCTGTAACAGTATTGTTTATCGAAACAATCAATACATTTTTTTCAATGTTCAGAATCTGACCTTCAAGTTGAATATTTGTCGTAAGTCTGGTACTGTTAAAGACATCATCGGGGTTTCCTTGCTTTTGTATTTTTCCGTTTTCGATTACATAAACAAAATCTGATAATTTAAAAACTTCGTTTACATCATGACTTACCAATAAAGTCGTAGCATGAAAATTTTTATGTGCCTGTATTATTTCATATTGTAAGAGCTGTCTCGTTTCGCTGTCTAATGCCGATAAGGGTTCGTCTAACAATAATATTTGCGGTTTTCGTGCCAATGCTCTTGCAACTGCTAACCGTTGTTGTTGTCCGCCCGAAAGCTTGTCCGGTTTTCTTTGGCATAATCCTTTAAGATGAAAAACATCCAATAGTTCTGAAACATACTTTGTTTCTTTTTGTGGCTGGGCATATAAAAGATGTTCTTTTACGGTCATATTGGGAAACAAAGCATAGTCCTGAAATACAAACCCAATGTTTCTTTGCTGGGGTTTTATATTTATTTTTTTTGTACTGTCAAACCATATTTCATTTCCTACTTTTATATATCCGCTGTCAGGTTTTGTTAATCCTGCAATTATTTTCAAAAGCGTCGTTTTACCAACGCCTGATTTACCAAAGAAAGTAACAAATCCATATTTTGGAATTTTTATATTAATATCTAATATTTCATCAACGTTAGTTGTATGAATTGTTTTTCTTACGTGTAATTCAATTAAAATTTCTTCCATTTCAGATATTCGCGGTTTACACTGTAAATAAAAAGTAAAACAACAAAACTGAACAAGAATAAAAATACAGCGTATTTGTTTGCCGTATCAAAATTCAGTGCCTGGACTTCATCATAAACTGCAAGTGCAGCAACTCTGGTTTTGCCCGGAATATTCCCGCCTATCATAAGTATTACCCCAAATTCGCCGATGGTATGAGCAAAAGTCAAACACACGCCAGTCAACAGAGCTGGTTTCATGTTTGGTAATAAAACCCTGAATACGGTTGTCAATCTTGATTTCCCCAATGTATAGGAAGCATCTTTGAGTGAAACAGGCAGGTTGCTGAATCCGTTTTGTATAGAATTAACCATGAATGGCAAATTAAAAATTATTGAACCGATTAATATTCCCGTGAATGAAAATGCAAGCCGGATATCAAAATACTGGTCTAAAAAATTGCCAAACCAATAATTCGGACTGAAAGCGATAAGTAAATAAAATCCTAAAACAGAAGGTGGTAAAACCAGTGGCATACTTACCAACGCTTGTAAAATAATTTTTAACCGAAACGACGAATAGGTTAAAAAATAGGCAATAGGTATCCCGACACAAAACAGAACAATTGTTGTAAGTGATGCTAATTTTATTGAAATCCAGAAGGTTTGAAAAAAGAATGCATCCATCGTTTTTAATTTTATCACCTCAACCCCCGGCCCCTTCTCCTTAAGGAGAAGGGGTGCAGGGGATGAGGTGCTTGGTAGATTCCCCGGGACTTGCCCCGGAATTCGGGTCTCCCGAGTACTCGGGACCCTGGGGGTCATACCATTTGATTAAAAATTAGTTTTCATTGGGTAACCTGAAACCATATTTGCCAAATAATTTTCTGGCTTTTTCTGTTTCAATGAATTGTGTAAATTTTAAAACAGCTTTGTTTGTTTCTGATTTTTTAATAATTACATACGCCTGTTCTAGTTTAGAATAACTTTTTTCATCTATTGAAAAATACTTTCCTATGGTCTTCATTTCCGGTGAAAGTGCTAATGAAAGTGCAATTAAACCTACCTCTGCATTTCCTGTTAAAACAAATTGAGCTGCCTGAGATACGTTTTCGCCTTCTACAATTTTATCCTTCACCTGATTATCAATTTTGTAATATTTCAAACATTCAATGGCCCGTTTTCCGTAAGGGGCAACCTTCGGATTGGCAATAGCAATATTTTTCACATTGTTACTTTTTAATATTTCAATACCTTTTGACATATCCAGCTTGGCGCTCCACATCACCAAATGCCCTATTGCATAAAGCTTTGGTGTACTGCCGGCTAAATTCAGGAATTTCAATTTTTCAGGATATGAAATATCAGCGGAAAAGAAAATGTTAAACGGCGCCTGGTTTACGATTTGTTGATACAAATTCCCTGATGAACCATAAATAATGTCAATCTTGATGTTGGGATTTGATTTTTTGAATTCATTTGTCATTTCGTCCATAACAAACCGAAGATCTGCTGCGGCTGCTATTGTAATTGTTTGTGCAACTAAATTGCTTATGGCAATAAGAACCATGCAAAAAACAATCATTATTCGTTTTTTCAATTGGTTTTTGATTTTAATGCAAAAAACCTTGAGGCTGCTTAATACCAGTATAGATTTATTGAATACCATCATTCAGGAGACGCCGTGAATGAGGCTTACCAACTACTCAACAATGCCGAACGCAGTTTTAATCTCTTAAGGGTTAATTCCCCGCTGCTTGCGGCGAATATGAAATAATTACAGAAGATACCCTGCTGCTTGCCGCGGGGAGCTTCATTATCACCTGATAAATTTTCCCTTTGCAACAATGATATGGTTTTGCCTTATCACCTGGTAAACCAGAAACTCCTTAGTCACACCGGCGGATAGGTTTATCTGCATAATCCGGGATGTAATGATGTTCGAAAGAAGGGTTCTCCCGTAAAGATCAACGATTGTCAGGTAGCAGTTATTATAATCCTTGCAGAAGGTAAAATCAAATATTGTATTCCCGGAAGCATCGGTATATACCTTTACAACATTTTCGGAAATTTTTCCAATTTCCCTGATCCCGTTGGTCGTCTTCCATAAATTATAAAGTGTCTGAAGGGAATCGATTGGATCTACCGGGAAAATTCCAGATGTGCCTGAGGGATAAGCCATCCAAAGATCCAGGTAAAGGGAATCAGGAGGATTGGTCATTTTGCCAACCCGGAGGAATGATGACTCGGAGGAGGTATTATGGACAGCGCAGCGTGTATCGGCCCCGATGACCTTAGCGCCCTGAAGGGCAGCCATCAGGCGATCGGCCAAGGTTCCCGGGGTATTCAGAAAGCGATGCTGCATGGAATCGAGGATCTGTTGCCCCAGCAGGATATTCCCCTGGATGGAATAATTCAGATGAGCCGTATCATTTTTATAATTCGAGCAATTGATCCCGGTATAAGCAGCGCTCCGCGGGTGTCCACCGTTATAATCAACGATTCCGTACTGACGTGTGGTCGGATTTCCTTGGGCATCATGAGCCACAAGCGAATCAATGATCTGCTGGGGAGACAAACCCATCATCATCCAGGTGTGCGCATTTTGCTGGTTTGCTGCAAGCCATGCAGCCTGTGTATGGATAACTCCAATCCCGGGGATCACATCGCTGAGAATCTGGGCGCCATGCGGATAGGTGGAGCTCGAACTGACGCACGATGCGCCTGCACTGCCGAACTCACCTGTTATCGAATCGATGGCAACAATGGAAAATGTATCCTGTGCTTTTACAGTAATTCCACCCAGTAAAAGCATGGGAAATACAAAAAGTAGAATCTTTTTCATGGTGTAAAGATTGGTTTCTTGCGATATTGCTATGCAAAAATATTCTAAATAAACTGATCATAACCTAAACCGCCCGAAAAACTTTTTACTCGGGACCCTGGGGTTCATACCCGTGATTAAATGAAATTCAACCATGAACCATTTTGTTGGTAATCCTCAACAATATGGCTGTTATCAGGCACCTTGAAATGCCCCATCAACCCGGAGATCTCTTTTTGTAACACACCAAGGCAATTATCGATCAACTCCTTACGAAATCCCTGTATTCCCAAGTCCAGCACCATTTCCATTGAAACAATGCGACTGATTACCTGTCCAAGTTCAACAAATTTACGCTGGGGAAGTTGCATATTCAATTCAAAATTCAATACCTCTTTAATGGACCGGGCAGCCTTTTCGGTGTGCCGGTAATGTTGCAAAAACTGGAAAAGGTTATATTCTTTGGCCTTTTTCATCCGCTTCACCACGCTTTCAGAGACCTGGGCATAAAGAATATCATTTGAACCTTCAAATATCTGAAAAGGCCGGCTGTCGATTATTCCACGGCCTCCAATATGACTGAAACGATACGCTTTAGCGCCAACCAACTGCACCAGCGATTGGGCTGCCTCCTGCATCAGGTCGGTGGCCAGGCTTTTTATTGAATTTGCAACC
The DNA here is from genome assembly GCA_017882335.1 of Bacteroidales bacterium. Taxonomy (GTDB): domain Bacteria; phylum Bacteroidota; class Bacteroidia; order Bacteroidales; family FEN-979; genus FEN-979. Next base: position 87,051 of record JADGPR010000003.1, read on the forward strand.
AACCCACTCGAAGATAGATCGTGCTCTAAACCTGCCTTATGGCAGCTGTATGCACACATGGCTGAAGTCAGGGTGTAGGATGCCTGCAACCGGGTAAGGCGCTGCTGAACCTGGTCATATTGAACCAGACTCTTCCCGCTTACCCTCCGTTGTTTACAATGTTCGATGGCTTCATCCATCATCCGATGAATAAATCCCAGTGCCATACTCGGAAAATGCAGCCGGCTTCGATGCAGCAAGTCCAGCAAAAGTTTGATTCCCGTGGTCTTTGGTTCAAGCCGGTAAGGTTTTGGAATCAGAACATCGATACGGTTCCGTCCATAAGGGATCTGATGCAGACCAAGGTTATCAAAGATCTCCTCCACAACAATTTCCTGTCCGGGGGTGTGAACATCACAGACAAAAAAATCAATATCTCTTTTCAGATCACCGCTGGCAGTACGTTCGCGGGCTGTAAGCAACCAATAATCAGCAAAACCGGTCAATCCGGCCCAATGCTTCGTGCCCCGGATTTTATATTTTTCCTGATATTCAGTGAAAAATGTTTGCATATTGAGTGCATCTGTTCCATAATCCGGTTCAGTGATCATCAAGCCACCCATTTTCCGGTCGTTTAAAAATCCGCTGAAAATTTGTCCTTTTACCTCTTCACGTGCATATTTGGCCACGGGTTGCAAAAACAAACAGGAATTTATTCCAAGGGTCAATGCAAAAGACAATGATTCATATGACGCTGCCGAGAAAAGTGCCAGAATTTCGTCAATATGCCCTCCCCTTCCGCCATAAGCGACGGGAATACTCACTGATAAAGGATTATGTAACATGATCTCACTCAAAGCAGTAGATGGAATTCCACGCTGCAAGATCCCTGGATCAGTTGTGACCTGATTGCGAAAAACCTGTCGCATCTGAGTTTTAAAATCATCCAGAAAGTGTGAAAAGGGTACAGGGTTTATTGTTGAATTATTCTTTCTCATGCTAAAAACGGATTTATCATAAAAGAAGGTACCTACAGGAACTCTTCACCGTAATCTGGCACCAGATTGTGTATTTAATGTTCAAAGATACAGAATTTAATAAAGAGATGCTTCATCTGGCACAGTTGGCACGATCCATCAAATCATGCCGGGGTTGAACACCTCATCCAGGTTCCTGACCAGGTCATCGGTATTTTTACGTAAAAAAAACGGGAAAATATTTGCAACCTATTTCCAGGCCGGTTCAACAAAATAAAGAACAGTTCCATCCGGATCTTTGAAATGAATATATTTCCCTGATTTCCCGCTTAAAATATTTTGTACATCACTACTTCTATTATCAAACCTAAAAGAAAAAAAAGTCCGAACCCCCGGTTGAATTTAAATGCATAATGAACAAGGTAGAGTGGCCAGGCTTTGGGGTCGTATCCTTCGGGGGCACGATCCGGCCTGGGTTTCGAGAAGATCTTCACCATCTTTATAAAACCGGGTACCGTAAGGAAGACAATCAGCATGGACCATCCAAGCTGCCGCGTGATGACCAGGGACGATACAAGTCCATACTGAAGTACCCAGAAAGCAAGGGTCAGGTAACGGGAGGCTTTTTCACCGATCAGAACGGGTAATGTATGCACCCCTTTTTCTTTATCCTCTGCAAGCTTATCCGTATGTTTACCCAATAAGACAGTTGCCGGTCCCAAGGCATAGACAAGGCTCAGGAGGGCAACCCAGTTGTCCCAGTGTCCCATTGTTACAACGAAATAGGTACCGCCGATCATCATCGGGCCCCAGACAAGGATCACCGATATTTCTCCCAGCCCGATATATTTAAGTGGCCAGGTATAGAAAAGAAGGAAAAACAAACCGAATCCAAGAAACCACAAGGTTGTAATCCCCACTTGCCAGGTAATGAACAATCCGATCGCAAGTGCAGGAATTATCGTAACGAGGATATAGTTCAGAAAGACCTTTTGCGAAAGATATCCATGTTCCAGCGGGTGGGGTCCATACTGGGCCCTGTAATAGTTATTGTGATCAATCCCGTTCCTGAAATCAATAAGGTCATTCAGCAGGTTGTTTGCAGCATGTGCCAGCACTATGCCTAACACAGCTAGAATGAAGATAAACCATGAAAAATGGCCCTGGCGGTATGCAAGAACACCGCCAATCAAGCCGGCTGTGGCTGTCATTACAAAAACAGCAGCCCTGCTGGCGATCAGCCACCGGGATATGATATCGAGCCCGTTCCATTCCTCCTTAGTGATACGGGGAATCACTCTTAAAGCTTTGATCCACATTTTTAGCATGATATGTTGGGTTTTTAATTGACGAATTATTACTAATATTCACTTTAATTATCGGGTAATGATTTTTCTGTAAATAACTCCTTGCCCTTTCATAGTCAGGTGCAAACCCTGTTAAAAATCCACCTCCGCCGGAGCCACACAATTTAAAATACGCAATCCCCTCCTTAAGAGCTTCCTTCCATAATGCATGTATATGCCCGGGGATCATCGGCAATAACCCGTTCAGATGAAATGCCGATAAAGCTTTCATATTCGCACGGAAACTTCCCCGATCGTTCTTAATCAAACCTGTAATACAAGATCCGGAAAGTCTGCAAAATTCCTTACCCTCATTATTGATTTTTCCATGGGATGTATATTGGTCCATGAAAATTCGTACAAGTGGAGCAGTCCCCGACGACTGCCCGGAATCGAGAAGAAAGATCCCGCCTTTATTATCCAGGAATCCCAGTGACAATGTTATTATTTCCAGCTGGCCATCCTCCCTGATCTTCAATGGATGCTGAAGATAACTTACCATTGGATCAAAACCGGAACTTTTCCCATGGAAATAAGACTCCATGCTGATGAAAATTTTCCTGAGACCGGGCAAATCACCGTTTTTGACGGGTTCATCCGGATCAAGCGGATCGAATGCATACCTGCTGTACAGTGCCGCACACAATGCGCCTGAACTGCCAATGCCATAGCGTTGCGGAATAGTTGAATCCAGGTAGAGGCCCCCTTTTATATCTTCCATGAGATGATCAAGGTCGAGCAATTCCGGCAATATACCGGGCATCGAACGATAATGATCACAAAGTGCATGGAGGATATTATTACTGAGATGCTCTTGCTGCAGATCAGATTTACCGTCGCCGGAAATCATCTTTAAAGAAGCATGATATAACGTGAACGGAATACTAAGTGCCGGGGATCCGAGAAGGATTGAATACTCTCCGAATAACATCACCTTGGCAGAAAATAATTCCCGTCTGATCATCTCGTCAATATTTTAAATTTCCTGCAGTACCGGGCCTGTACCGCAACAGTCAAAGATCACTAAACCATTCTCACAGGATGAAACCAGTTCATCCCGGATAAACTGTTCGACCTCAAGAGCCGATTTTTCCGGATAAAACAGGTGAACATTCGGGCCTGCATCCAGGCTGAAAAAAACGGGCATTCCTTTTCTACGTGCTTCCCTGATCCGCAGGATGACATTAACCGTTGGAGGTTTCAACAAGACCGTTCCCCCTTTTGAGCTCATGATCAATGCATGGAGGGTCAACGCTTCATTTTCTGTTACGCTTATCAACCGTTCAATGTCGCCCGAATCCAGTGCCTTCAATGTTTCAGAAAGATTATTTTCTGCCTGTATAATCCTTGCTGAGGCAAATGGATGATGATCCATAAGGGCATGTCCCTTTGTGCTTGGAAGACTTTTCGGCTCAGAAGAAATGACCAGGATTGCATCGTGAAGGTTCCTGAAGATTGGATGTACCTTTTTGGCGATTGGAACAGCAAACAGGCCGGAGGATCCCTGAACGTGATCCGTTTTCCCCCATAGTGAGTATCCCCCGTATAAGGAGCGACAGGCACTGCCGGAACCCATCCGGGAAACAAAAGATGCAAGATTGAAAAATTCGCCGGAAGCTATGTTCTTTCCCGATACCATTTCTGCGATGGACAAAAGGCAAAGTGCAAATGCGCTGAACCCGGAGGCAGATGAAGCAATCCCTGTTGAATGGGGAAAACTGTTTGTGGTCTCAACATTGAAACTTAATTCTTTTAAAATCGGTACCTCTTTTTCAATGTACTGCAGAAACAACTCCATTTTTGGTATAAATGGATGACCGGCATCCGCGTTCACTTTGAGCTTTTTTTCCTCTCTGTCAGTGATTGCTGTAACGCGGGTCAAGGTATATGACTGGCTGAGTGTCATGCTCAATGAAGGATTCAAAGGGATCTGATTCTCTTTTTTCCCCCAGTATTTGACCAGGGCAATGTTGGAAGGACTTTTCCAGGAGACAGAAAATTTTTCCCCTGAAATAGCCCTGGCTGTTTTATTATGCGTTGTTAATACCGATAAGGATGGATGGCTCATGATATTGCTTTTATTTCATCCAGTACAAATATATCTTTCAATCCATAATGCTTTAGTTTTTCCCTGACAATCCCGGGTTCCTCTTCACTGACAAACAGGGCAAAATCGCCTCCCCATGCACCAAGGGATTTGACCGTCCCGGGAAATCCTTTAAAACGCAAAGCAACAGGTTCCCGTTTAAGGATCCGTCCAATGATCTTTTCATGTTCATTGACCAAACGGTAAAGATCATCGAACTCCACGGCATGACAGATCAGTTCTGATAATTCAGAGATCCTGTTTAAGTCTTCTGATGAAAAACTCTTATTCTTTAAGAATGAATAAACTTCTTTCCCTGAGTCCTGTTTATTTCCGAGACCGGCGAACCAGCTATGATCCCTTAGGGCTTTCCCTGCTGTTGTTTCCGTTATTGCATGTTTATTCCCGTCAAGCTGGTAAAATATCAATTCTGTCCGGTCTGCACAGGCAATATCATAACCGGATCCGTCAAAAATTTTCCGGATCAATGAAAAAGGGTCGATCGCGGCCCATTGTGCAATCAGGGAGATCAGTGTTGAGCTACTTCCAAGACCCCAGCCAACCGGGTAGTTTGCCTCAATATCGACGGAGATCCCATTCGCCTCTTCATGAAATGATGGATTCATCCGTTGTGCATTCTTAAGCAGAAAAGAAAGCCTCGAGGCGATAACGGGATTATCCGTGCCGAGAACTTTAAAATCAACCGGATCGAGGTCACAGGTAAACCATGTACTTCCCGGTTCATGGCTGGTCCAGCGGATAACCGGGTCAGGAATTACTTTCACCTTCATATGTTGCCCGAATTTCAGGGGGATTGCCAGCGCTTTTGCGCCTGCCAGAACAAGGTATTCTCCTGCAATGAGTAATTTCCCGTTAGCCCGTAGGTCAATGTTTTTTTCCATTCAGGAAGTGTTTGACTGCAGAATAACTAACCTTTTTTCCGTCGAAATAAACTTCCGTTTCCCTTCTCTGATCGGGATTCGCAATGAGCATGTTGAGGATATTTGAGAGGTGCAGCCGCATGTGTCCTTTCTGAATGCCTGTTGTGACAAGGCTCCGGATGGCTGCAAAGTTGCAGGCAAGCCCAACTGCTGCCACGATACCCATCAATTCCTTTGCGGTCGGATTACCCAGGATTTCGAGCGAACGGCGGGCCAGTGCATGAAGACTGGTTATCCCTCCAACCGTTCCGACTGCCAGGGGTAACGTAAGTCCGATGGTCAAGGTATGGTCTTTTACGGTACACCAGCTCAACCCGCGGTACTGGCCATCGCGGGATGCGTAGGTATGTGCAGCGGCCTCAGCAGCACGGTAATCATTTCCTGTGGCCATCAGTACGGCATCGACACCGTTCATGATCCCTTTGTTATGAGTGGATGCCCGGTAGGGATCGATCCGGGCGATCATATAGGCAAGCTCCATTTTATCAGTAAATGTGGCAACGCGCATTCCTTCGGTGATTGATCTGAGCTCATCGACAGGACAGGAGGCTTCGACCGATACTGTACATTTTGTTGTATAATTGCTCAGGATAGACATAACAACCTGGCATTTCTTCCCTTCGGGATGAGGATCGGCACCAAAGAAAAAATCGATTCCTTCGGCCATCTCTTCCAGGCATGTGTTGATGAAATTCGCCCCCATTGAATTAACGGTATTCACTTCCATCTCGAGCTTGTAAAGGTGTTTGATCAATCCCGTCATATCCAGCAATTCCAGGCTAAGGATTCCCCCACCCCTGCGATCCATGCTGGCCGTAGTTTTTTTCAAACGTTCCAGGAGAAAGTTCTTCAGGGGGTCCCAGTGTGTCCATAGATCAGCCGGATCGCCAAACCACCGGAAATAAACATGACCAAGCTTGGACATGGATACCTGTGTTACCCTGAACCCTCCCCGTTCTGCCCAGAACCGGGCACTATGCGACGCCGCTGCCACAACAGAACTTTCTTCAATGGCCATTGGTACATGGTAGACTTTCCCGTCAACGACCATATTCGGCGCAATGCTGTAAGGCGTATAAAAACTACTGATCGTATTTTCACTGAGCTCAAGGAAATGCTTCTGTTCAACAGGATCTTCAATGAGAAATCCTTTCAATTCAGATGAAGTCACAAGTGCATCCTTGCTCTGGAGCGAAATAAAACTGCGCTTCTCCTCCACACTTAATTTTGAAAATCCTTTGATAATCTTATTCTTCATGATCAGCTCCTGACTTTTAAAAAGGCATAAGCAAATGTCAATCCCCTTACCTGATCGGCGACAAACGATCGCAGATCATCATAATCTCCCCTTGCATACCGGAGAAAACCGGATGCTTGTCCGAAAATACTCGGGAGAAGACACCTGGATGTATAATAGTACCCATCGAGAAAGGAGTGCATCCCTCCTGATATAATGATCTGCCTGCATCCGACCGGCTTCCCTGACTTAACGAAGTCATTGATGAGCCCAAGCATTTCTTCCGCCGTATGACCCAGTAAGACAAGGGGACTGAAAAGTTCCTGATGACGGGGTGTGCCCCTTGCCAGTTCCACCCTGGCGAAATTTGTCCCGCCGAATGCCGCAAGCTCAAATGCTTCAATGGGAAGCTGCATCACACGGTTGATGCTTTCAGGGCCCATACCCTGGCCGACCTCCTTAACGATGATCTTAAGCTGGGTCCGGGATATAAATTCTTCAAGGGTATCCAAAGGCGTATCCTTCAGGAAATCTCCCTTGTTTTGCAACCACTCCTGGATCGGGTTGATATGAATGATCACCCCGTCGGCCCTCAGGCGGTTCACCAGTTCAGCGATTCTCGGATAACTCCCATCCCTCATCATGCTTTCAAGCTGAACAATACCGATGTTGGCATAAAAGGGAAGATCATCCCCGATCACATCCCGCATATCAAAATCAGGAAGGTATTTTTCATTTTCCAGAAGGATCCTGCATGACCCAAGTCCCATACCCATTCCGAATTCATTACATGCCCTGGCAAGATTGGTATTTATCGTCTGGGCAAGCTTGGAACCCCCGGTCATGCTCGAAACCCACATGGGGACCCGCAGCATTTTACCAAGAAAGTTAAATGGATGGAGTTCCCCTTTTGAATATGAACCGAGCAATGGTTCATAAAGAAACCTGTCATCTACATGGTCAGGGGGGACCTGGGAAGAAAATGCCAGCTCGATATGCTCGTTTTTCCGTTGTTCCATAAATCATTAATATAAATTTCCATAAACAGATGAGCACTGCATTGATCCTGCAATAGTTCATCATGCAAATGGGGATCATTTGTGAAAACGGGTACAAAACTAACAATTAATTTAATCTAAATAAGCTTTATTTTGCCATGAAATTACAAAAGCTTACCAATGAATCAGATTGGCTACCTGCTGTCCTCCGGTATACAAGATGTTTTGGGAATGGTTTAACGGGAATATCCGGAATTGAAGTCGTGCTGAAGCCGTAACGCGTCACGCGTTATGCGTTGCGTATTTTTTCCGACCATGCTGACCCATTAATAACGCCAGGCATCCAAGCACAACATAGATCATTACCTGACCTAAATGGTGATTTAAAGAAATTATCATTGACAGGAGATACTTTTAACCCTTATTTTGTGCAAATCGTTTGTAAATGAAAAATGGGTAGCAGGAGAAGTAGGTGTGATGGATGTTTGATTGTATCAGGTATCTGTCATCCGTTTAATATCACCTGACAAATTTTCCATTTGCAACAATGATATGGTTTTGCCTTATCACCTGGTAAACCAGAAACTCCTTAGTTACACCGGCAGGTAGGTTTATATGCATAATCCGGGATGTAATGGTGTTCGAAAAAAGGGTTCTCCCGTAAAGATCAACGATTGTCAGATAGCAGTTTTTATAATCCTTGCAGAGGGTGAATATAAAACATCTCACCGAAAATGCAGTCGACCTAAGTGATGGGTACAGCGAAACACCCGGATCGTAATGATCCGAAAAATTTCTTTATTTAACTCAATAAAGCAACAGCAAGAATCTCTAATTCGAGCCAATATTCCCATGGCAAATAATGTTGCCTAAAGCTACTGCCGTTTGATAAATATTAATATAGCCATCATAAACCATCCAATTATCAAACGTGATGGTGATACCGCTATCAAGTTTCCGGATGTTTGTATAGCTTTTCCCGTTGGTTCCGTCAACATTGCTCAGCACCTTCACAACAGGTCCGCCACCTATTGAAGCGATTGAACCCAGGTTGATCGTTGCCGGATATACATCACCGGGAATAGCGCCCGTAAGTGTAATGGTTATCAGCGTACTTCCATTTACCCGTTTTTCAAATAGAGCAGTTCCGGATACACTGAATGTACCTACCGTATCCAGGATATAGGTTTTCTTGGTAGAAGTTATCACATTCCCGCCTATATCGCCCTGCGCAAGAATTACAGTGGGTTCGGTGCTGCTTTTGACGACCTTAATAAATCCGTCATAAACAATCAGCTGGGCGTAAGTCATCGAAGTTACAGATGTTGAACTATTTCCGGATGCGTCAACAGGATTAAGTGTGATAATAGTTGTACCTCCTTCAACTGCCGAATTCATGCACAGTTCTGCCGGATGGGTTCCTGAAAGAGCACCGGTCAACACAATACTTATGGTTGTTAACGTGCTGCTGGTCTCAGTGAAAGTGGCGATGCCGGTTACGCCGAGCACATCTTTTACCATCAGGTTATAAGTAGTCTTTCTGGCTGGAGTTGGATCGGGATCATTTTTGCTACATCCACCGGATGACAATAGTAAACTTATTGCAATAAGCATCATCAGTGCGGTAATTGCTTTTCTTGTGGTAGCCATTTTATCAGATATTTATATTTCCGCTTCCTGCGGGACAGGTATGAAGGGATTTTCACATTACAAAGATGAACGAAATAATTCCGGAAAACATTACACATTAATGAAAAAAAATTACATCATTCATATATTTTCCTGCGTTGTTGAAAAAACAGAATCTTCTAACCACCTTGCGCCGATTTAAACTGACCATCGTATATGTCTGATAATAACGTATCTAAACTGGTCTTTTCCAATCGGCCTGGGGTGGTCAACACCATTAGCTTGTTCCATCCAACCACCCCAGCGGGAATATCCAACCTAGTGAAGCCGACAATAAAATAACAAAGAAGAGCAAGGATTGCGGCTTACTGCTCGATGTGGCTGTTCTGGATCATATCATCGTCGGGGATGACCGGTTTTGTAATTCTTTATCATTTTTTAATTACTTTTATTGAAAAAAATCCATTAACCGC
>JADGPR010000067.1 GCA_017882335.1 Bacteroidales bacterium
TTCGCTCGTGATGCCATACCCGGCAATTTCTGCATAAATAGCTGCATTCCTCTTTTTCGCCGAAGCTTCCGATTCGAGGATGAGGATGCCGGCGCCTTCGCCGATCACAAAGCCGTCACGGTTTTTGGAAAATGGTTTGCTGGCTTTTTCCGGGGGATCATTTTCCACTGAAATAGCATACAAGGAGTTAAATCCTTCGATCTCTTCAAAATTAACAATGGAATCAGCTCCTCCCACGATCACAAGGTCGGCCTGGTTGTTCCGGATCATCTCATACCCAAAGCTTATGGCATAAGCGGAAGAGGCACATGCGGTATTCACCACGAAATTGGGGCCCATCAGCTGATAATCCAGGGAGATCCAGGCCGACATAGAATTCGTCATGCTTTTAAAGATTCTATTCTGATACGTCGTCTCTTTTTCGGTACTGGAATTGCCTGTATTCACCACTCCGAGAATGACGGAACAACGGGTTTTGTCCATCAGTTCGAAATCGATCTCGCTATTTTCCACAGCTGCTTTTGCACAGGCCACACACATCTTCGTAACGCGCGTCATCTGGCCCCCGGCACGTTTTTTAATGTATTTCCTGGAAAATTCTTCAAATTCGGAGGGCACTTCGGCAGCGATCCGGGTAATATTTTCCGAAGCATCAAACAGGCTGATCTTCTTCACCCCGCTTTTCCCGGCAACAAGGTTGTTCCAGTTTGTTTGCAAATCAAGACCCAAGGATGAAATGATATTCATCCCGGTTACTACTACTCTTTCAGGCATTTGTCAGATTTGGGGCGTTTATATTTTGGAAAGTCTATTTGTTGAGTGACTTTGCCCAATTGCAGATCATAGTTAACTGTGCCTGGGTGGGAATTGCATCCGGGTTGTTTGCACGATACTTTTTCGGAGGCATAGCTCCTTTTGTAATCATCTTGCAAATATCATTCGCCTTGGCAGCCTGTTTTTCCGGCTTATAGGAAACCCATTTTGAAAAATTCACATGAGCATTGGCCATTCCATTACCACCATCGGCATGGCAATCCATACAGGATACCTTTACGATCTTCATTACACTGTCGGCCAGCGGTTGGCTCTCATCCCCTGAAATAAATATGCCGGAAGCAGTCTTGACGGAAGGCATGGCAACCATCGTAACAACAACTGCTACAACAAACAAGGCGATCAACATGAAAAATAGCTTCTTCATAATGTTGTTTTAATGGATTCGATTGATTTATTTTTTTGAATGTACAAAATTAACAAATCTGGCACAGGAATACAAACCAATTTCTTGTTTATTACAGGAATCTTATATGACTACCGGTGTTTCTGCGCCGAAATATTCATCAATGGCGGATTTTAATTCTGCAGGCGGGATTCGAGATGACTGGCAGAACCGACGGAATGCATACCCGTACGAAGCCTGCAATTTCGCAATTATTTCCGTATCGTTTTCCGGGTAACCGGGATCGGGAGAAATGCCTTCACAATAAAAACCACCTCTGGTCTTCGTTCCCAGCTTGCCTTTAGAAACAAGTTCCTGCAATTGCCCGATTAGTGGATGATACCGCTCTTCTTCAGGATCATCCTTTGAATAATTTTTCACGGAAGCAAGCATAACATCAAGCCCGACGCTGTCGAAGAATTCAAATACTCCGGTCGGAAAAAAATGATCCCGAACGAGCCTGTCGATCTGCTGCAGGCTTGCTTTTTTTTCATTAACAAGAAGAAAGGCCTCATTTTGGAAATAGAGGAAGATCCGGTTCAGGATAAAACTGTCTTTTTCTTCCAGGAGAAGGAACCTGCGACGGATGCTTTTCAGGAAGGAGGTAATCTGTTGCAGGGTTTCATTCGAAGTCTCATGTGTCATGATAACCTCAACAATATCTTTAAGAGCAATTGGGTAAAAGAAATGGAGTCCAACAAATTTATCTTTCCGGTTTTCGGATGGAATGAGTGTAGAAGGATTGATTGAGGAAGAATTCGATGTGAAGATACACTCTGGAGGTGCAATCTTGTCGAGCATCCTGAATAACTGCCGTTTGGCTTCGAGTTCTTCGGAAATGGCTTCGATGATGAGTTCACAGGATGCAAGGTCCGCTGCGTTATTTGAGATTTTTACACACTCCAGGATGCTTTGGTATCTTTTCTCATCAATGATCCCTGCTTCCAGTGACCTGCCCAGCCGTTTGCTGAAATTTTTTCTGAGCTTCTCAAGGTCGGCATCCGAACTACAAATCCATGTCACGTTGAAGTTCATGTCAAGCAGGTAGTACAATAGGTTGGTCCCCATTTTTCCCTCGCCGATGATACCGATATTCTTTAGCATTGGTTCCGATTTCTATGAAGAACAATTAACCACCCTGCATTAGGATGCATTCCTTCGGGCTTTCCAGGGTTCAGAATTATATTCCATCACCATCTTCCGGTATTCCACAATGTGTTTCTGGTGTTGTGCGATCTGCCGCTGGCAACTCAGCATCAATAGCAGGTAGCTGAACCCTTTGTCGATGGCGATCTTTTTCGACCGGATCAAGCTGAAGATAAAACGGAACAATTTTCTTCGTTCAGGATCTGTTGTCAGGACAAACTCCTTGAAGATGATCCACGACAACCGCGCCTTAAGATAAACAGTGATTTCGCCTCCCTTGCGGATGAACGCGCCTCCGGAAAAGAGTTTTTCTGCTTTGATCCGGGCCGTTTCAAAGGAATAAAGCCGCCGGATGGTTTCCATATATTGATCGAAAAGCTCGATCTGCGACATGTTCATGTAGTGAAGGGTAGGGAAGTGGCCTGAGCCTAATTCAGGGTTGCAATCGGCCAGCCGCCCTTCCAGCTGGTATCTTTTATAAATCTCGCTTCCCGGTGGTGCTGCCAAAAGGTGAAGGTTCACACTGGGCATATTCGTACGCATCGAGAAATCGAAAATGTTATCAAACTCCTGAAGGGTGTCATTGTCAAAACCTACCACGAATGAAGCGTTGATATGGATGCCGTGAGAATGGATCTTATGGATAGCGGGCTCATAGATGGTAGCAGCCTTGTTATGAAGCTTATTGGTCTCGTCAAGACTTGCAGGATTCAATGATTCAAAACCGATGAGGATGTTGAAACAACCGGATTCGGCCATCAGGCTTAGGAGTTCATCATCGGTGGCCACATCGATGCTGCACATGCAGCCCCAGGAGATCCCCAGGGGCTTGATCGCCTTCATCAGTTCCTTGGCATATTTTTTATTGATGGTAAGGTTGTCATCCACAAAAAAGATATATTTCGATGGGGCAGCCTTGATCTCTTCCACCACATTTTCGATCTCCCTGTAACGCATCTTCCGGCCGAACATCTTTGAAACAAGACAAAAATCACAGTTGAAGGGACAACCCCGTGAGGCCTGGACGGCCACCTGGAAGATCTTTCTTGTCTTGATGAGATCCCAGCGGGGAGGCTTCTGGGTCTTGTAAGGCCTGCATTCGTCCGTCCTGTAAACCGGCTTTATTTCATCGTTCTCGAAATCCTTCAGGCATTCTTCCCACAACCCTTCTGCTTCGCCCACCACAATGCTATCTGCATGGTGTAGCGCCTCATCGGTCATGAAAGAGGCATAAGGCCCGCCGAAAACGACGATTGCACCTTTTGAACGGTAATGGTCTGCCAATTCGTAAGCCCGGGTAATTGTTGCTGCCAGGGTCGTTATTCCTACAATATCAGGGATTTTATTGAGGGGCAGGTTTTCAATGTCTTCATCAAAGATGGAGATATCATAGTGATCCGGAGTCAGCCTGGCAACTGTTGGAAGCGCCAGCGGGATCATCAGCCGCTTCTTGCCGAACATCTTAGCCAGCTCAACATGTGCCGGGTAGTTGATGTACTTCTGATGCGGTGAGATCAGGTAGAGGGTATATTTTTTTTTCGTTTTCAATTCAGAGATAGAGAAATGAATTACTGCTGATAATATCTGATAACATAGCCGGCTTGCATGAATTTGCTGACCTCCGTGACAAAGCTGAGCAGGGTATCTCCGGGGTTCAGCTTTTCTTCCTTCTTGATTTTATCTAAGCACAGCAATGCCATGGGCGGGCCAATATATCCCATGGATGACATTTTAGAATAGAGCGTTTTCCTTGGAATACCCAGCGATTCGCATTCTTCCATGACAAGTTCAGTGATGTGCTTTGAAGGAAAGTTCACCTGGAAAAAACGCAACATCGACAGGTCGACCCCGTATTTTGTGATCATCCGCTTTAAGCCTTTCAGGAAGACCGATCCATCGGGATCATGAAAATTGGCACGTAGCTCTTCCTGGAACATCTGGGCAAGATGATGGTATCCCTTTTCAAATTCTTCTTTGGGATTCATCCAATAGGCCGGACGTTTATTTCCCATGGCAGAAGGTTTTTTCCCACCGATGGATTCCATGTAAACATGATCGACAAAAAGCCCGTCCGATCGCTCATCTTCAGCCTTTAACACCAGTGCGGCAGCGCCATCGCTGAGAAAATAGCGCAGAAACAGTTCTTCCTTTGTCACCAGTGCTTGATTGTAATATTCGGTGATCAGTTCGGAAGAGGACATGCTTGATGAGATCACCAACGCATTCCGGTAGCGGCCGTTTTTCAACAGGTCATATCCAAGCAACAATGCTTTGTACGCAGAAGTGCAGTTAGCATGAACGGAGATCTCCCCGCATTGCTCAATGCCAAGTTGTTCCTGGATCCTCACCGATGCCGTTGGCATCTGGTCCTGGTGAGCGCTGCCATATAGGATCAGGTCGATGCTGCCGGCTTCCATTTTTGCATCTGAAAGAGCTTGCTGTGCAGCCTTGACGGACATCGTAATATTGTCCTCTGTGAATTGGCGGGTCACCGGGTCGATGGCAAAATGGTAATACTCAATGTCGAGCATCTCCTTCATCAAGGGGCGGATCCGTTCAAGCCAATGCCGGACCTTCTGCGGTGCATCCGGCATCTCCCCGAGATAACGGTCGATCTCATCCATCGGAATGGATTCACCCGGAAGATAACTGCCTGTCCCTGCAAGTTTTACAAACGGAGGTTGGTCAATCGAAGAAGGGCTCATCCAATGGGATTTGTCGTAAATAGAATGGTGCTTTTTGCTTTTTGTAATTCTTCATCACCTTTCGGGCGAATGCAACAGAGAACTCAACTACTTTCCGCCTGGGAACGATCCTGTCGACAAGATGATTCTGCTGCGCTTCTTCCGAACCGAATGTGTTGCCTTTCAATACAAGTTCTATCGCTTTTGCCTGTCCTGACAAAGCAGCAATTTTCCGGACCCCACCGAGACCCGGCATGAGGTTAAACGTGGTTTCCGGTAACCCGAACACCGCATCTTCCCCGCAAAACCGGAAATGGCTGAACAGCGCAAGCTCAAATGCTGATCCGATACAGACACCGCGGATGGCAGCTATCACAGGAATTTCCGTTTCTTCAAAAAATAAAAATGACCGGTAGTTCCGTTCTGAGATTATATTCCAATTTTCATTCATTTCCGGGTGATTTATATCTCCTGTAATCACCGCCTGTTCCAGGAGTTCTTCCAGGTCTGCCCCGGAAGAGAAATGCCTTCCTTTGCTGCTTATTACGATCGCCTTTAATCCTTTCAAACCCCTCAGCTCATCGACCATTTCATTGAATTCAGAAAAAAATTCAGCCGTCATCTGGTTCCCCGGAGGCTTGCACATTTCCAAGTGGCCGATACCGTCGGTCAATGTAAAAGACAATGTATTTATCGTCTTATTGGTCATTGGGTATTGGTCTTTCTCCTGTCCGATTCGATCCTTGCAAGATCGCAAAACATCCTTGTTTCTTCCCGCATCGATTCTTCCGGCGGCAACCGTTTTATATTCTGCAACGTCTGCATGACATAGTTTATGATCTTCAGCGGACGGCCCTCTGTGATCTTCCTGAGAAAATGCAAAGTATATGGTAAAGGTTCTTCATTTTTTACAATGGTATCCACCACCTTCAGCAGAAGTGCTTCTTCGGCGTTGATCATGTCTCCTCCAAGGATCATCTTCAACGAATCCTGAAGTGAAAGCCGTTCCCCGAGTCGAAAAGTTCCGCCAAGTCCTGGCATAAGACCCTGGTTGGTTTCCGGGAAGGCAAACAGCGCATTCTCGCTGCATATGCGTATATGACAAGCCAAAGCGATCTCCAGCCCTCCGCCAAAACATACGCCGCTGATCGCCGCTGCAACCGGGATGTTTAAATCCTCCAGGTAGTTGAGCAATTCCTTCCCTTTTTCCATCCGGCCTTCCATAGGATCAACCGCTTCCGCCATGGTATAAATAGAATCCAGGTTTGCACCTCCTGAAAAATGTCTTCCCGATCCTGCTATGACAAGGGCTTTAAGATGATTTTCTTCGAGCCACTTCCTTAATTCAGAAACCGGAATGAACTCCGGCTCCAATAAATAGTTTTGTGGCGGGTTGTCCAGAATGAGGATTCCGATGTCATCAGTGATTTTCTTTTCGATCATGCCGGTTCCGCTCACGGTGCTGTTGAAAGGTTCAGTAAAATAAATGGTGGAATATCCAAAGGCATCCGCTGCTGATTGACAAAGATCGTTGAAACGGTAGCCCTCGACAACACAATCCCGGTTTTTTCATTCAGGATCTTCTGCCTGAAAACCAGGTAAGGTTTTTCTGCCTTCATCGTTGTTTCCACGATCAGCTCATCAAAAAGGTTGGCTTCATGCATATACCGGATATTGGTTTCTGTCACTACCAGGAATAATTCTTCAGTATTGATCCGTTTCAGAAAGTCCCTGTCTTTCATAAACATCCATCTTGCTTGTTCCAGGTATTGAAGGTAAACGGCATTGTTGACATGTCCGTACGAATCAAGTTCGTAACCCCTTACGGTAATTGAAGTGCGGTGTGGCTGGTCTGGTGTCATCCTTACGGAATCTTTGTTTTTATGATTCTTTTTTGAACAGGCCTTTGAATTTAATGAAAATAATTTCTCCCTCCTGAAGGGTCGCATTGACAGAAATCTCTCCGTTTTCTGCAGTTCTAACATGGATATCGGCATCGATGACACGATTCTTATCCGGAACCATCAACGAAAGAAATTTCACATTATCGGCATGCATCAATCGCAACGCACTTCCTTTGATTACAGAAAGTAATTCGCTTATCATCTGTACCTGACAAACCCCAGGAACCACCGGATTCCCCGAAAAATGTCCTTCATAAACAGGATGAGCGGGATTCAACTCCAGTATGAACCGGTATCTATCTGCCCGTATTCCCGTCTGTGATAATTCTTCTTCAGGCCCTGAACGATGAATAACCGTGTAAAAATCTTTCAATAACATCTGATTAAAAAAGAAATGTAAAATTGAGCGGGTAAAATTACGAAAAAATTCAAGCCGGAAAATGCTGGGATTATCCGGGCTTAATTGCTCAGGAATGTCATCCGGATATGTAGGCGAATCGTGGGGTTGGAGATATGGATCTTCGTCGGCTGAAGTCGTTCATCTCCATATACCCGGAGATCAGTCCGGCCCATGATGGATCGGGAAGTCTGTATCCTGCGAATCTTACCAGAATCCTTATCATACGTATAATGAAAGGACCCTCTCTTTGACTTCACCCCGAAAATAACGAGTTCCGGGTCCTTGGATCGTCCGCGTTTCATCTTTGTTACGGTCGTATCGGGTATCAGGAGAAGGCGGAAGTCTTTTTCAAGGAGTTTCAGCAATGATGCTCTTTCCAGGGAAGGAAAACAGGAATGAACGATGAATTCATCACCTTTTAACTCAAAGTCGAAAAAATTCATTCCAAGTTCATTGGAAAATAAAATGCGGATGGAGTTCAGGGAAATCCGCTTCAGATAAAACAGTCCGCTCAGGTGATGTTTTGAAATATCCAGACTTCCTTTATATAGGGCTTTTTCAAAGGATGAATCGAAGATAGCATTGGAAAAAGTGCCTTGCCCGGGCACATACCCTTTCTGCTGTCCCATGATCCATGGAGAAAGCATGATCCAGAAGAAGAAGATCAACAGACTCTTATGGAACAAGAAACTTCTCATCAGTCAGGTTGGTGTTTATTTTTTCCCCAAAAAAATCGATATTGGTATAATCACCCGACGGTTCATGCATTTCAAGCCGAGTGACCTTAAGATCATCTTTATCAAAGAAGATCCTGATCTCGCTGAGATATTCCTTCAGGTTCGACGCCAGTGGCTTCAGTTTAACCATGAAGGACCTGCTGTTTTCAAAGAAAGAAGAAAGGAATTTTTTCTCATCATTGAATAGATTTCCCTGAACACATCCCATGATGATGGAATTGATCTCAGCAAACATCTTATTGCTCCGGATGTCGATCTTGCTTTTCTTTTCTTCATCCTGGATAAACATTGTTCCATTATTGAGGATGATCAGGTAATGGAAGGGTTCGGTATATTCCCAGCGTAGTTTTTTCTCTTTTTTAAACATGAACCTCCCTTTGGTGATGATCTTTTCTGAGAGGATGCTGAGGTTTTTCTCCTGGATGAAGTCGGCTTCGATCGTTTGCGTTTTCCGGGTAGCTTCCGAAAACTTTTGTTTGAAACTTGCGGGATTGTTAATCTCAGTTAATGATCCCTGTGAAAAGACAAAGGATCCGGGAAACATGAAAAAGACCAATATAGTGCCGAGGTTATACTTCATATGCATGAATATTCAGGAGTTTGTCAAGTGGAACGATCCGGTAGCCGGCTTGTTTTGTTTGTTCAACCAGGTTATTAATGACTTCGATGCTTTCAGGAACCGTATCATGCAACAGGATGATGTCACCAAGCTTCAGATTCTTCATAATCCGGGCAAGGATGAACTCTTTATTCCGGTTGGAGGTGTCCCAGGCACGATTGCTGAAGCCGATCACATGCAACCCTGATCCGTGCAATGCCCGTTTTAACATGGGATTGATCACACCGTAGGGAGGACGAAACAGGAGCGGTTTTTTGCCAGTTGCTTCAAATACTGCTTGGGAATTCCTTTCCAATTCCTTTCTCATGCACCCGGGAGAAAAAAGATCAAACCAGTTTGAATGCGAATAACTGTGCATTCCGATGAGATGCCCTTCTGAATTCATCCGCTTCAAAAGACCTTCATTTCCCTTGATCTTTCTTCCGATGCAGAAAAATGTGGCCGGGATACCATTGTCTTTAAGCTGATCCAGTAGTTTCGAAGTCAACTCGCCGTCGGGGCCGTCATCAAAAGAAATGGAAACAACCTTCTCCTCAGTATTCGCATTGCACAGCGCTTTCATGTGATATCCCGAACGGATAAAAAAAGACATTGAAACAGAGAGGGCCAGGTACAAGGCAATAAGAAGGATATAATGGTAATAATGAACGGGGAACCCAAACATTCCAAGGATGTTCAAAGTGAGCAGCAGGATAAAAAAGACAAAAGTGGTATTCCGGAACGTTAGCATCTATACTGAACTTACAAGTATCAATGAATGATCGAGATTCCTGTAATGGTTGTAGATAAGGATATTCCCCGGCATACCGGGTTTAGCTCCTTCAAGGCGGGTAGTATCAGGAACTTGTCCGGTTTTCAGGATCATGGCAGCCAGCCAGAGTCCGAATGAAGAAGCAGTCTGGTATTCACCACAAAGATGCTTGAACCAGGCCTGAGGTTTTTCCCTGAAAAGATGGTTTCTTACATCTCCGTAAACCTTATCGTTTGCAGGATCTCCGCTAATTCCCATGAGTACCAGATCAATTTCGTCTAAACGCTTGCCGGATCGCTCAAGGAATTCTGTAATATATGCAGGAATCGAGTCACTAATTGGTTTGTAAAAGGTATCCAGGGCTTCGATTTTTGCATAATTTTTTTCCCCCGGATTCGCAGAGAGCAGGAAAAATGCTGCTCCTTCCCCGGCAATGGCACCACGGGTATGATCATTCAGCATATCCAGGTTGTTGACCGGTTTCATTTTATAATGTCCAAGCCGCTGCAGGATGGTAAAGGTATTGGGAGTCAATTCATCCAAACCGCCAAGCAGTATCGTCCCGGATTCTCCTGAATTGATCCGGATAAAACTGTCGAGCAATGCACTTTCAAAAGAAAATCCGCGGTGGACATAGGTGAAGTTGTAGTTGTGGCATTTCAGCAGCAATGCGATCTGAGCGCTAACGGTATTGTGCGTCGACTGGATAAAAGAGGTTGGAGTGAGAAATTCCTCGTTGTTGCGGATCATGTTCGTCAGGAATTTTTCTGTATCCTCGATGCATCCAAGCCCGGTTCCGGTGATGATCGCGTCCGGCATCGTGCATTCAGCGTCGGCTAGGCAGATCTTTCCCGCAGCAACACCCATCTTGATGATCCTGCTCATTCTTCGTACCATTTCGCCGGCGACGTATTCTTTATAATTCGGATCCAGGCACCGAAGATAATTTGTTTCCACGCCTGCAACCTCATCGAGGAAATGGTTGTTGTCCCATGTCTTTTGAGGAGAGATGTTTCCTAATCCGGTGATGTATAGTGGAATCATAGTATGTTCATTCTTCTTTAAATCAATTCGTTTTGGAAATGATCAATGTCGAGTTATTTCCTCCGAATCCAAATGAATTGGAAAGTATATTCCTGACGTCAACACCTTTCATCACTTTTGTAAAAGGAGTGATGCTGAGCTCTTTCATGGGAGTTTCAAACCGGAGGTTGGGGAATATGATCCCATGGTTGATCGAAATGACAGCGATCACCGCTTCAACAGCTCCGGCCGCGCCCAGGGTATGCCCGGTATACGATTTAGTTGAACTGAAGGGCGGCATTTTCTCTCCAAAGATATTCTGCGTGGCAATTCCTTCCGACAGGTCATTATTTTGCGTCCCGGTTCCATGTACATTGATATAATCGATATCATCCGGCATGAGTCCGCTGAGATGTAATGCTTTTTGCATAGCGAGGAATGCACCAGTGCCTTCAGGCGAAGATGCCGTCTGATGATAGGCATCATTGGCATTCCCATAACCTGTCAATTCTGCCAGGACATTTTTGTTCCGGCTTTTTACGACTTCTTCAGATTCCAGTACAACATAAGCTGCACCTTCTCCAAGGGTAAGCCCTGCGCGGTTTTCATCAAAGGGGCGGCAATCGTTTTTGTCAAGGATCATCAGCGTGTTAAACCCGTTGAGCGTAAATTTTGTCACCGAGTCAGTACCGCCTGCAACCACACGGTCAATAAAACCTGCCTTGATCAGCTGCGCCCCGAACATGATGGAATTTGCAGAAGAGGAACAGGCCGTGCTGATGGTGGTCATAAATCCTGTGATCCCGAGGAAATCTGCGATCCGTTCGGTACTATCACCGCAGTCGTGGTTGACAATATCGATCAGGTGTCCTTTTTTTTGATCGGCAAGAAATTCTTTGTAGAAGTTTTCACTGCGGTCCATTCCGCCAACCGTAGTAGCGCTAATAAGGCCGGTGCGGAATTCATTGATATCATCGATGCCGGCAGACTCGATTGCTTCGCGTGCAGCGATCATCCCGAGCAGGGCGGTACGGGTGAGATTTTTTTTACCGCTGCAGCCAACAGCTTCGAGTAACTCTGCCGTGGCCATTTTCACTTCGGCAAGAGGAAATTTACCCTTCAGGCTGGTATCGAGCAAGGTGATTCCGGCAATGCCTGATTTTTCTTCAACCAGCGAAGTAAAAGCAGAACCGGCATTGTTCCCGATGGAGGATATGATGCCTATCCCTGTTATGTAAACCCTTTGCGGCATGAAAAGCGTATTAGGGTTGCAAAGTTAGCAGAAAAAGTGAAATCAGGCGTCAGGCAGTAGGCATTAGGCAATAGGGGGAGGATAAGCGGGCAAGCGGACAAATCAAAAAGTGAATTCCGATAGCTTTCGGGATGTAAGTTATTCTGCGAAAATCTGCGATTAATCTGCGAAAATCTGCGAGAAACCTTTGTTCGAATGTTTTTTTTAACCGCTAAGATCGTAAAGAAGAACATCATAATTCGTAAATTAACTCGTACTTCGTCAATTCTACTAAGGAGATTGCTTCGGCACTGCGTGCCTCGCAATTTTCAGATAAAAGGAGGTTCTTGGAAAAATCAAATAAAGATTGCAAAGCTCTCAACGAAAGTTATAAAATACATTGCGAGGAGCTAAGCGACGAAGCAATCTCCATTATTTAACACAAACGCTTGTCATTGCGAGGCACGCAGTGCCGAAGCAAACCCCATATTTACATAGTTAGTTTGTGAACTGGCGAGTTAGTCAGTGGTTTTTTCTATTGGAATTTTGGTTTAATTTTACCGTATTAGAATTTAAGTCAGTATTTCTGAGCCAACAAAATTAACGCTCTAACATGGTAGCTTTTTTTATTTCTATATACCGTTTCTTCCATAACCATAGATTTTTTTTCTTTCTTTTTCTGGCAATATTATTGGGATTTATTCTCTTGTTTGCTTCGAAGATCAGACTGGAAGAAAATATCACCAGATTAACTTCCGGTAAGGATTCTCTGAGCCGTTATGAATATGTGATCAGGAATTTCAAATTCGCTGATAAATTAATCGTTCACCTCTCACTTAAGGATACCAACGCAAAAGCCAATCCTGAATACCTGGTTTCAATCGCCGGAACGTTGCGTGACAGTCTATTGTCAAGGCTTGATTCAACTTATATCAGGCAGATTCTCTTACAATTTAATGACTCCCTCTTTCTGACTGCTCTGAATATAATTGATCAGCACTTCCCTTTGTTTCTGACCGATGCAGATTACATAACCATCGATAGTCTGATGCAACCCGAACACCTTGAATCACTGCTTAAGAGCAATTACAAGATGATGGTCTTGCCAACTGGCATGTTATTCAGAGAACGAATGGTAAAAGATCCTCTGGGAATCTCCGGATTAGCATTTAAAAAACTTTATTCACTTAAACCGGATGATCAATATACTTTATACAATGGCAGCGTTTTTTCGCCGGATAAAAAGCATTTGATGATGTTTATTACACCTGCGAACGCATCCAGTGAGACTAAAAAGAATTCAAAACTGATTAGTAATCTTGAAAAATTTATTGCTTTACAAAATGTAAAAAATACCAACACGGTCAATATTGAATATTATGGTTATGCCGCATCGGCTGTCTGCAACGCCAGTCAAATAAAGCGGGATATGATCCTGACGCTGGGTATTGCGATAGTGCTCATCTTTTTATTCATCGGATGGTATTTCAGGAATTTCCTGATCCCTTTGCTGGGGTTTGTTCCTGCAATATTCGGAGGCGGGCTTGCTTTGGCAATCTTATTTCTTTTTAAAGGAACCGTCTCATTTATAGCGCTGGGTATAGGGTCTGTCATCCTTGGACTGATTATCGATTATACCCTATATATGGTCAACCATTATAGAAAAAAACAGTCAGTGGAACAGGTTATCACTGATATGTCCCAGACCATCATTATTTGCAGCCTTACAACTATCGGGGTATTTCTTTGTCTGACTTTTCTCAATTCGGCCGTACTGCATGACCTGGGCTGGTTTACGGCCATCAGCGTATTCGGGGCATCGGTTTGCTCGCTGGTCATCCTGCCTCAGTTTCTTGGGAAACGAATGTTGCTTGCGGAAAAGGGAATCACAAGAACTACTTTTATAGACAGGATTGCTGCCCTGGATTTTGGAAAGAAAAGATGGTTGTTGATCGGCTTTGCTTTTGCAGGTGTGGCAAGCATCTTTGTCTCCAATAAAGTTACGTTTGAAAAGGACATGAATTCATTGAATTACATGTCGGAAAAACTTAAAAATGCTGAAAAACATCTCGACCAGATTTCCGGCAACAACCTGAAGAATGTCTATTTTGTATCCACCGGAAAGGATATCAATGATGCTTTAAAATGGAACGGGATCGCACAGAAGAAACTTGAAACACTGAAACGACAAGGGAGAATTCAATCCTTCTCAGGAATTGGTTCAATATTTCCTTCAGATTCGGTCCAACAGGAACGACTAAATAAATGGAATGAATTCTGGACAAAAGAGCGAAAATTTCTGCTTCTCACCCGATTGGAAAAATCAGGGAAACATATTGGGTTCAATGACAGAGCATTTTCAGGAATCAAATCAATGTTAAACACTACTTTTTCTCGTTTACCTTCCAAACAAAGCAAAGCTTTGCACTTTGCTCTCTTCTCTGACTGGATCAATGAGACCCCTGAAATGATCATGATTTCCGGAATTGCCAAGGTAACGGATTCCGAAAAACAATTCATTTACAAAGAATTTTCAAAGGATCACAACCTGGTTGTGTTCGACAGACAAACCCTCACAACCCGGTTTGTGGTGAACGTCAAACATGATTTTGAACTATTGGTTACCCTGTCTATGGTTTTTGTTACACTCCTGCTATTACTCTCTTTCGGTCGGATTGAACTTGCCTTCATCACCTCTTTGCCAATGTTCTTCAGCTGGTTGATCACCCTTGGATTTATGGGAATCACTGGTATCAGATTCAACATTTTCAATATTATTATCTCTACTTTTATCTTTGGCTTGGGAGTGGATTACAGCATACTGATGATGCGTGGCCTTATTGGTAAGTATAAAACCGGGGTGGACGACTTGAAAACCTATAGGGTCTCGATCCTTCTCTCTTCCGCTACAACGCTTATTGGGGTAGGTGCCCTTTTCTTTGCAAGGCATCCGGCTTTGAATTCCATAGCACTGATCTCGATATTTGGAATTATAAGTGTCGTTATTATTTCTCTTTCTTATCAGTCGATGCTGACCCGATGGTTTTTATTGAATCCACAGGAAAAGAGAAGTTACCCGATGACCGCCCGCAATATTTTGCATGCTGTATTTATCGCATGGATCCCCATTTCGCTGATTGCTCTTCTGTTAGTCATTTACAGCAGTCTGATAAGTCCGCTGCTTCCTCTCAATAAAAAACGAAAACAGTATGTTTTCCACAAATTTTTTAATATCCTCAGCCGTCTTTATATCAACCTGAATTTTCCACAGTTTCACTCCATTGAAAATGAACCTGATGAAACCTTCCGGAAACCGGCCATCATCATCTGTAACCACCAGTCTCTTATAGAAACGCCAGCTCTTCTTCGGTTGTACCCAAAGATTGTGATACTTACCAACGAATGGGTATTCCGTAACTGGGTTTTCGGACCGGTTGCCAGGGTTGCAGGATTTATTGCGGTTGAAGATAATATCGACAATTCCCTGTCTTTAATAAAAGAAAGGATTGAAGAGGGTTATTCAGTGTTGATCTTTCCTGAAGGACATCGTTCAAAAGATGGCCATATCCAGCGGTTTCACCGTGGTGCGTTTTACATTGCCGAGAAACTCAAGCTTGATATTCTTCCAATTATGATTTTCGGAAGTGGCGGTTTCCTTCCCAAAGGAATTTTCTGGGGAAAACCAAACCGGCTTTTCATGCAGATATTGCCGAGAATACTTCCGGAGAATCACATGTTTGGAAAGAATTATTCCGAAAGAACAAAACAAGTCCGCCGGTATTATAAGGAAGAATACCTGAAATTCACGACCAGACACAATACTCCGGCCTATAATGTAATGAACCTCAGGCTGAATTACCTTTTTAAAGGGCCGATCCTTGAGTGGTATCTTCGGATTAAAATGATCCTTGAAAACAATTTCGACAGCTATTGTACACTCTTGCCAAAAAAAGGAGATATTCTGGATCTGGGATGTGGTTATGGTTATATCTCTTACATGCTTATGCTTACTTCCGGCGAACGAATCATCACAGGGGTTGATTATGATAGCAATAAGATCAATGTCGCCAAACACGGATACCTTAAAAATGATAGAATTTCCTTTATAGAAGCCGATATTTCAGAATATACTATCACTCCACAGGATGCGTTTCTGTTTGGCAATGTTCTGCATTATTTAACTTTTAGCAAACAAAAATCGCTCTTGCAAACATGCATCAGGAATCTTAAACCTGGGGGCATGATCCTGATCCGGGAAGGAAAACTTTTTTTCACATCTCACCAAAAACTCAGGGAGATAGCCGGCGAGCATGGATTGACATTTGAAATGATCGGTCAAAAGAGGATAACATCTGATAATTTCTTTGTCATGCGCTTGCCAATGAAAGAAAATAGTAACTTTATTTAAAATCTTTTACACATGCTGAAACATTTTTTTAGAATTATTATACAATTAATTGATGGTGCATTATATGGATTTATTGGCCCCTTTTGTGTGCTTTATATCATACCACAGTTTTTAATGAAACTTGTAAAAATAAAAACAGAGGATGGCTTTGGAATACCTGGTGTTGAAACAGTTGGAATAATTATTATGTGGTTAGGGACTGCATTGGCCATTTGGTGTGCAGTTCTGATGTTTTTATTCGGAAAAGGAACGTTTCTCGTTACTTCAGCGCCTAAAAAATTAATGACACGTAATATTTTTTGTATTATCCGAAACCCTATGATGTGGGCGTTGTATATTATAGTATTTGGTGAGATCCTCACTTTTGGTCACTTTATCCTTCTGATATGGCTGATCGCTATGGTCAGGATCATATATCTGATTGTGCATAATTATGAAGAACCACAACTGGAACGTCGTTTTGGAGAAAGCTGGAAAGAATATTGTCAGAAAGTACCGCCCTGGATCCCCAGATTCAACTTCCAAAAAGGGAAACCCAATGTATAATCTTATAATCCTGAATATTATTGGGGTGACCATCAATTTAGATTTTTAATATAAATCCAAGTCAA
>JADGPR010000019.1 GCA_017882335.1 Bacteroidales bacterium
TTTAAAGAGCGGTTTAAAGGCAAATTGGAGTTCGACAAAGTGCTGACATTCGATAAAGCAACCGATATATTTTATTCAGGAGTCCATCACGACGAGCAGCAGGTTCTACATCTTCATATCAACGATGAGGAGAAATTTGATGCAGTGAACATAGAACAATACGGGGCACCTGAAGTATTTTTTTGTTCGTCGGATGTATATGAGATCCATACCAACAAAGCCGGTGAGAAAGAGCTAAGAATTCATGCTGAAAATTGTATGCATTGCAAAACCTGTGACATAAAATCTCCGGACAGAGAAATAACCTGGGTAGTGCCAAATGGAGGCAATGGTCCGGAATTCCAAAATATGTAACAATTTAAGATTGTAAAATAATGGCGTTAACGATAATAAGTTTAATAAAACAAGTTCCACTTCCCAGCGAAATGAGAATGGGTGAAGACGGGCTGATGGAGAGAACAAAAGCAAAATCAATCATTAATAATGATTGTCAGTTTGGCCTGGAAGCCGGATTGCAACTCAGGAAACAACATCCGGAATCAAGGCTGATCGTTTGTTCGATGGGTCCGGCTTCGTTTGAGGCTTCTCTCAGGACAGCTATTTCAATGGGTTATGACGAAGCATACCTGTTATCAGATCGTAAACTTGGTGGTAGCGACACGTATGCCACAGGCCTCGCGATTTCAACTATGCTTAAGCACCTGGGTTTCACTAAAGATTCTAAAGAACCTTTTATTATTTTAGCCGGCCGTCAAACCAGTGATGGCGATACCGCACACGTTCCTTCACAGGTAGCCGAATGTATCGGAATTCCCCAGGCTACTTTTGTTGAGAGTGTAAAAGCTGACGGCACTGGCAAAGTAATTGCGAAAAGGATTATTGAAGGCGGATATCAAATGATGAAATTACCCATGCCGTGTGTAATTTCATTAACCCCAACCGGAATTCCGCCCCGTAAACCCTCCTTAAGTGGAGCAATTAAAGCTCGCAACCTTCATATTACGACTTTTGGAATTGATGATATTGGTTTAGGCACCGAGAAAATCGGGATTAATGGCTCACCAACCATTGTAGTAAAAGTTGTGAATATGATAAGTGAACGTCCGCCTGTAACTATGTCACAAGGTCACAATGAGGCTGCTCTGGTAGAAAGTTTAATAGCTAATATTAAAAAAGGCGGAAATGTTCTGGAAAAGAAGGAGAAAGTGGCTCAAAAAGAAATTGAGCGTCCCGATTTTCCGGAAAAAGACTCCCGGAATGGAGCAAAAGGAATTCTCACCTGGGCCGAGGTAACAAACGGTAAGATCTCCCGGCCATCACTTGAATTGTTAACACCGGCCAGGAACCTGGCCAATCAGTTAGGGAACGACACCAGGATTATGACATTAATCATAGGAAAAAATGTTCGCTCTTTGGCTCAGACGCTGATTGAACATGGTTCAGACGAGGTTATTGTGGTTGAAGATGATAAACTTGAAGAATACCTGGTTCTTCCCTTCTCATCAATCTTTGCACAGGTCATCAAAGAAAGAAAACCGGAAATTGCTCTTTTTGCTGCAACCACCTCCGGACGCGAATTAGCTCCCAGAATTGGAATGAAAACCAATAGTGGAGTGACAGCAGATTGTACCGGACTTGATATCGGAGAGTACGTTGACAAAAAAGAAAAAGTGATTTATACACCCATTCTTGAATCACGACGGCCAACTTATGGCGAAAGCAAACTTGCCACTATTCTCGGTTTTGTTTGTCCGCAAATTTCAACAGCCCGGGCCGGTACATTTGAAGTTCCCAAACGGGTGAATGGAAGACAAGGTATTGTTTCCAGTTTCAACCCGGTTTTAACAGATAAAGACTTTGTTGTTGAAATTATGAAAACAGTAAGAGGTGAAGGCGGTTTGCAAAATCTTTTCGAGGCCAATATAATCATTTCAGGCGGCAGAGGTACCACAAACGATAATTTAGGTCTGGTAAAAACGCTTGCTGAAGCCTTACTAAGCCAGGGTATAAATGCTGAATGGGCAAGCAGCCGTCCGGTAGTTGACGAAGGTGTTGCCGAGTATGCAAGACAAGTCGGACAAACCGGTAAAACCATTCGTCCTAAAGTATATATTGCCATTGGTATATCCGGAGCGATTCAGCATATTGCCGGGATGAAAGAATCTGAAAAAATTATTGCCATAGACCACAATCCCAAAGCAAACATTTTTCATCATGCCGATTTCGGAATTGTGGGTGAATACCAGGACATTTTACCGGAATTGATCGAACGAATAAAAGCCGGATTTACATTCGGAATTGAACCTAAAAAGAAATTATAATTTCCGTTAAGGATTAACCAGATAGTTTCTCTTTTTTGAGGATTGGTATCTTTCAAATGAAACGAGCCCATGATTCCATATAGTTCCTTTCATGTCGTAAATTATAAAATCAAGGATATGCCTGATGATACTGAAGTAGGAATAACCATTGAATAAAGAAAAACCGCGATCTTGCCTGGGTTCGGGGTAAAGGGAAAGCCAATGTGGCTACCGGTGAAAAACCGGATCCTTCAATGAAATTCAGGATGCTCTGCAACCACGTCAGCGGGATCTTTGATTATACGGAGACCCCCACGTTCCAGGTTGGTTTAATAACAGATCCTTACAGGGTCTGGACCAGCCAGGAGTTCATCGATATGGTAAAGAGTGAACCTTTTTATTTTCCTCCCGGAACCAATTTCAAATATTCGAATACAAACACCATCATAGCCGGAAAGATCATCGAGCAGATTACAGGAAACCTGGTTAAAATGGAGATTCAGCAACGGATACTTACACCGCTTCACCTGGCCAATACGATCTATCCCTCCAACCCTGACATGCCGGTTCCTTATGTTCATGGCTACGACTGGATATGGGACAGCGACACCACCCACTTCCCCGATGTGGCAGAGGCCTATGACCCCTCGATTGGCGGGGCGGCCGGCGCCATGGTGGCCGATGTTTATGACCTCAGGACCTGGGTTGAAAACCTGTATAAAGGCACCTTGCTGACACCGGCAACCCAGGCCCTGCGGCTCACGGTGGTTCCGGCGCCGGGCGAAGATTGCGAAGAGTATGGGCTGGGCATCATGCATAAGATCAATCCCCCGATGTGGGGACACACTGGGACCATCCCGGGATATAAAAACTGGGCAGGGTATTGCCCGTCGCAAAATGTTACGATTGTTATCAGTTACAATTCGACCGAGTCCAAACCAATGATTCTGGCAAGCAGGTTGATGAATATATACCTGCAGGCGGTAAAGTAATAGTACCAGATTAGTCATTCTATATCTTCAGCTAGCCTATGGCTTCGTTTAGCCTGGCAAGCTTCACTCTTCATTGTTCCCTCTTCATTGTTCCAATTGGCGCGTGTCCGCCAAAGGCGGATAAATCTGTGACGTATGCCGAATTACTGACCCTCCAGTTGGCGCGCGTCTGTTAACTGTTGGAATAATATTCCTTTCCCTGGCATTATGCATCGGCAGATGAAGCTACCCAGCCTCTTTGGTTACAGCAACAATGGGATACGATCAGACTTAAGGCAGGTTTCGCCGGGTCAAAGGAAACTTTGCTGGTAATCGATGAAATTCAGAAAATTCCGGATTGGAGCAACCGGATAAAAATACAGTGGGATAAAGACAGCTTTTTTCCTCTCCTCCGGCGTGCAAAATGGCGTGCAAAAAGGTGTCATTTATTATCTGTTATATTATATAAAGATGATTTTCAGCTATATAAAATATAATAAAATTACGGGAAACCGTAATTATTGTTTACGGATATTGGCAATTGACAACACATCTTGTATATTGTATATTTACTTTCGAAAATATAACATATAAGATCTGATCCAAAACTCCAAAACCTGTTGAATTTTATTTTTTTAATAACAAATCGGGTATCTAAAAAAGGAAAAAAACAGCTGAGGATCAAATAAATAAACAGGAGTACCCTGAAAATCCTTGAAAAACAGGGCGCGGCAACCGAAAAGCGAATGAGTAGGTAAACACAATAAATACAAAAATTGATATGGCAAAAATAAAAGAAAAAGAAAAGGGTGTACTTGTAACAATTAAGGTACAGGATTCAAAGTTTAAATCATCCGAAAATCTCCATGCATTTGTCGTTGACTCAAATGGTAAAATTGTAGAAACGGTTCAATTTAAGGGGCTTGAAGCAATCCTCAAATCAAGGAAAGAAATGCTTCAGGGAGCTGCAAAAATTTACATTGCACAGGGTATTCCTAAAGAATTTAAGAATAAAGCAAATGAACGAATGTTATTAAAAGGTGGTGCTTATAATTTAGTTAAAAATTTTTCCGGAAATATCCTTAATGTGCAAAGCCTTCCGATTGGAATTCTTAATCCATGGTTCTGGAATAATTGCTTAATCACCGGACATGTAAACAAGGAATTTTACATAGACGGCGCATGGAAAAATTTGCCTTTATGCAATATGAGGGTTCATATTTGTGAAGTAGAAACCGAGCTGGTATGGCCTTATATACCCATTTATTACCGGCGCATACCAGACTGGGTAATAAATGAAATCAGTCAGAAAATTAAGAATATCGGCACGGTGGTTCCACCCATTCCCGGGCCTGGACCTGATCCCGG
Source organism: Bacteroidales bacterium (assembly GCA_017882335.1). Classification (GTDB taxonomy): domain Bacteria; phylum Bacteroidota; class Bacteroidia; order Bacteroidales; family FEN-979; genus FEN-979. Next base: position 4,640 of record JADGPR010000019.1, read on the forward strand.
ACCTTTATCAGGCGCACAAATCAAAAGGAACCTATTATTAAATGATCTTCCCCGGACAAAATCATTTTCTGCAGATGTTCAACTGAATAAATCAGATCTCTTACCTGATCATATATTTCAGGCAATGACAAGTAACAATCTGAATTCAGTGCGTAAAGCACTTGCTGATTATCATGATCTGTTATATCCATATTTATGTATGTGGCCTGTTTACTGGCCCTGGATCTATACTTACGATGAGGAAACAATTGTTTATACCGATTGTGACGGGCATTTTGAAATGTGGGAAAATACGCTCACCGAAGATGGTCCCCTCAATATTTATATCTGGGTAGAAGCCTGCATCAATGGTATATGGGTTACTGTTTATAAACCTGCCCTTCCATGCAACACCTGGTGGGATTATGCCTGCAATACCGACATAAATATCCAGGTAACAGACACCAGGGTGGGTCCGTGCGATTGTGGTACAATTGGACCTGCTGATGCAGTATGGTTCCGTTCCATAGGCTGGTCTGCTTCGGCCTTACATATAGAGCAGGATATCGCCAGCACGATTCCGTTGCAGGGAGCTATTTTAAAGAATGGCGGATGCACTGATATAATTGACGGGCAGAAAATCAGCCCCTTTGGAAGCGGGTTGACATTAAAGCTTTTCTGCGGCGCAAATATCTTTAATGCCGGAGTTACTCATTACCGCTGGAAAAAAACGATGGTGACCGATGCCAATCAAAACCCGGTTGCAGGAAGTCCTTCCATCATTCCTGGGAATGTTTCCCGTCCGTATCTTGTTAAACTGTCTGCTACTCATTATGAAACTCATTATGTTTTATTAGGAGCTGAAGGAACCGGCTCCGATATTGCCTATCGTATTCCTCATCATGATGTAACAGTTGAACCAAATCTCCAGGATCCTGCTGATTATGGCCGGAGCCCCGAATGGACAAATATGTTTTTCGACAGTGCTAACATAGATACCAATTCACTGACAGATGGCATTTACAAATTTGAGCTTGAATTGCTGAAACAACAGGCCAATGGCAGCTTTACGTTGATCCGTGTTGCAAAAGAAACATTCCAGGTTTCCGAGTATGGTACTATAGGAAATAACCAGGATGCTCCTGATGGATATTTAAATATTTATTCAGGAAACCATGCATTGGCTGATTCTTATAAAATGAATGTTCGCATTGATAATGCAACTTGTGTCGCTGACATTCATGATGCTGTTTTAAATGAAACACTTGCTCCATCCGGACCATGCGGATTTATTATTTATAGTAATACCGGGCAACATGTTCATATCAGTTTCGAAGCTTCACACCCGCGGAACTTTGCCACTTTCTCTTTCGGGATCGTGAAAGGAAATAATACACAACCTACGGGGATTAATCCGTCCGGCTATGTAATATCCTCCGTTGGCGGATTTACTTTGTCTGGAGTCGTATTTAATGACGATTTTACAGTGTTGGAATTGTTAAATGGTTGTATTAACCAGGCAGCATTTTCAGAAAACCTGAATGTATGGTGTCTTGCAACAGACGGCACTTACCGGCTTAGTTCTGTTGAATCTAAATATTACAAATATGATGTGAATGCCTTTGCATTAAGTAACACTTGATTTTGGGATAATTAACAGCCGTCGGTATCAATTATACCGACGGCTGTTTTTATTATGTAATACCGTATTACGTGGACAAAACGCTCTGATTGACCAGCCTCCGCCGATTTGTCTTGACCACCATATTTATAATATCTCCAATTGTTTTAGAGAAGGAATTATGAATCGGCGTGAACTGGTCAGCTTGCCCAGCGTATCCATCTCACTAATAAAGACAGAGTTCCATCAATATTGATCTCCTTTCCTTTGAGCAAAAATTTATACTTATTTTATTCAATAACGAAATAAATCATTAAGACATGATTACTATTTGATTAAAATGTTTTATATTTGTTACTGATATAGATTCAGTTTATTTTAATAAGAAGTGTTGTATATGTGTGAAAATATTTTTTAATAATCTGATTTTAAAAAAATACCCATTATGCTAACCAGGAAAAAAAACGGATCGCAACCCGATAGTATTCGATTGCTTAAAATGGCAGAGTCTTTTAAATTGATGATGAGCCTTCATTATACATTTTGGCTGGCTGTGACAACCGGTTTAGCAGGAATTATTGGATACACCCTTAGCCTTAAAAACATTGGTTGGAACCTGATGTTTCTCCTCCTTCTGCTTGCCTTAGCATCTTTTATTTCGGGTTTCTTCCTGGGATTTCTTTTTGGAATACCCAAAAGGACCGATGAAAAAGATTCCGCTTATCACCTCAGTAATAATCTAACCGACATTTCCGATTGGCTTACAAAAATTATAATAGGACTTGGCCTAGTGGAAATAAAAGCGATTCCTGACGCATTATATTCAATAGGCGTATTTGTTCAGAGTTCAACGCAAGCAGATAATTCTGTTAAAGTGTTTTCGGTTTGCTGCGTTCTCTATTTCAGTATTTTTGGGTTATATTTCGGTTATAACTACATGCGGTTGTTTTTATCCTTTCAATACAAGATTGCTGATGACAAGTTATTAGCCCAGCAACAACTTAATGAAAAAGCTAAAATCCTGGATAAGACAATATTAGATCCCGAACATTTGGATGAATCAGCAAAACAGAATCTGGCTGAGTACAATCTTTTGTTGAAGAAGAATAAAACCGAGCAGGAGTATACCTTTGATGATTGGTTTTATAAAGGAATGAATGCATTTAATGACCATCAGTACAACAATTCGATCGCCTTCATGGAAAAGGCTCTTGCACTGGATGATAAATCGAAAAAAGCTGCTGATGCTTATCTGAATATAGGAGCATCCAATTCCAGACTTAACAATCCGGGACTTTCCCTTGAAATAAATAATAAACTGTTGCAGAATTTCCCCAACTATGATAAGATCTATTTAGTTTATTTTAATACCGGGACGGCTTTAATGAAGCAAAAGAAGAATGATGAAGCTCTTGCGTTCTTTAATAAAGCGATAGATAAAAATCCTTCTTTCCCCTTTGCGTACTATAACAAAGCTTGCATTTATTCACTTCTGAAACAGAAGGATCTGATGATCAAAAGCTTGCAAAACGCAATAAAGATCGATGATAATCTAAGGAGCAGGGCATCAAATGACCCGGATTTTGCAGAGTATTCAGCGGATGAAGACTTTATTAGTTTAATAAAAGAGGAGAAAAAGGAATTGGGATAAGAAGGATTAAGGGTCTTTAAGGTTTAGGAGATATCACTGCCTTTACTTGTCCATAATACCATGGATATTTGTTAATATTACCCAAGAAAATTTGAGGTTTTATTGTGGATTTTTTTTATACGATGGGGAAAATATCAAATGACCAGGGAGTACCCCCGATCCTGACAGCCATCGTTTCAGCAGCAATCGGTGCTTTGGCCGGCCTCCTGGCCCTGGCTCCAAAAAAAACAACTTAATATTTAAACATTTAATTCAAAGATCATGGCAAAAATCATCTTTACCTCGAAAGTAAAAGGGGAGATTACCACCGTTTATGCTTCTGCAAACGGGGAACCCTTAGCACCAAAAATATCCAGTGGTGTGTATTCCATTGATTATACGGGTAACCTTCCGGCAGGAACAGTCCTACAGGTTATTTATAAATTAGTGGGAATGAATGGAACAGACTATTCCATAGAATATAAATGTTCAGCAGATGGCGTACAAAAGTCTGACCCCGTAAACGTTTCGCCCGTCAATGGAACTATTAAAACAGGGGACAACATTATTGTAATGTTAAACATTAAACTTTAAAACCATGAAATCTTCAGTTCTCTTCTTCACGTTTTTTGTATTACTTTCAATAAACCTGGTAGGACAAGATTATTTTGAAGATATTGAGGGATCCGGATTTTCAGTTCTTTCGGGCAAGAATGGCACGATGTTGTCGACAAGATTAAATGTCGGGGATAACAGCATTAAACTGAATTTCTACCAGCAGTATCCTCAAAAAGGAAGGAAGATAGATCCGCTTAATGTGCCTAAGAACCTGTATGATATTGGCTGGGGGTTATCGGTAAAAGGCAAATCTGAAGATGGCATCGGGCTTCTTTTCACTTCCGGAGCCTTTGCCCCTGGGTTTAATGGAAGCGGGTATCTTTCACTCAGGGACATCATTGATACGAAAGGTCAGTCCAGTTGGTGGATCCTGCTCTTATCGGGTGGTTATACTATCAGTAACTTAAACCTGTATCACCCTGATGCAGCTTTCAATAAGCAACTAACCGATACGATATTCCAGGGTTATAATCTTGGTTTGTCATGGAGCTATCTGTTTCCGGTAAACAAATCGAGGGATAATATCATTGTCGGAGCTTCGGCTGGATTCAACCGTGTTAATAATTATGGCAATTTATCGAAAGTTGTAATAAAAGATACGAAAACGATTACCGACACTACCGGGACTGCAAGAGATGTAACACCTTCAAAGCATAACGGAGCGATCTATGCGAAAGGAGCTTACAAGGAATATAACACATTGAAACTAAGAGTAAGTATGGCCTATATTCCTTCCTTTCTAAATAACAGGGTTGCATTTATGGTTTACCCTTCGATAAATTATTCAATGATCTTTGCTCCTGTTTACAACACGGGGATTGGAATCCAGTTTTTAAAAGAAGGTGCGCCCACTGTATCCATCGGAGGAATATTCGTTGAGTTCAATGATATGACGAATGCACAAGGATCAACAGATGGTTTTGTAAAACGGACACTTACCATAGGGCTGACCGGTTCGTTGAATTTGTTGGTTTCGAAATAAGGACATTTTTAAACATAAGCGAAGGAGCGAATTGGTGAGATACAAAATGGTAAAACAGCGAAATTTAGAATGGTAAAAATCGAGTTCCATCTGGGTGAAGCCAGCCTGGTATTATCCATCTTTTATTGAAGAATAACAGTTTTGAACTTGTTATGATGCAGTTCTTGTAACAGCATGAATAATCCCCCTAATCAATCTAAAAAGGAAAACCCCCATAAGCACCGCCAGGCATCCAAATACAATATAGATCATTGCCTGGCCAAATGGTGTTTGAAAGAAAGTATCGTTAATGGGTGAACCACTTTTTACCGGCGCTTTTGAATAAACTGATATAGGGTTCACATTATCTTTTCTTGAGGTATATTTATAAAAAAGATAGGCAGTAAGCGCTGTGAAGGCATTTGCGATCAGGTTACTCCAAACCGGGTCATTCCAGATCTTCTTTATTAAAATAATGACTTTCTTCATTTCGCAGTAGTTTTTACCTGTATGACGTTTTGACATTAAACCATTGACATGGTGTAAAAAAACATTGCCTGAAAAGATTGAATAGAAACCATTGCAAAACGGATAAGCATCCGTTACAAAACGGACAAGCATCCGTTGTGAATCGGACAAGCATCCGTTGTGAATCGGATAAGCATCCGTTTAAGGATGGATGAGAAGTTGTTGAAATTCACTGAAAAACACATACTTAACGCTAAGGCAAAAAATGCCTCCAGTTAAACAACCGGAGGCATTTCAACCCATTTTAAACTTTGACAGCCTCAATCAGTTTAAGCTGTTGAGAAAGCTCTTTTCCGGGCCTGAACAGTAATTTGAAGTCTGTAATATCGGAAGCTATCAATGCTTCCGCGGTATCCTTACCATTGCAGTGCAGGCTTATTCTGAAGGTGCCGAAGTCGCCAAGGTAAATGATGTTTCCTTCGACAAGGAAGAATGGAAGCACCTGGGTAAGGGCTTCTAAAACCGCCATGACGTCGGTACCGCTCAGGGAAGTTCTTTCCGCGATTTCCTTGGATATTTTCCTGAGGGTTAGCTTGTCAGTGTAGACAGGACTGGGATAGAATTTTGCCGGATCATTGGGTTGTAGCGGGTTTTTCCGCGCTATTGCCTGAAATTTGATAGCCATTTTTTTTAGTTTTAAGTGAAACAATCAGTGAATTATATGATTATTGCGAAAATACACGCATTGTTAACCTTCAGTCAATGGGTATAGATACATATTTCTAGTATATAATATGAGTATTTATACCTATAAATATGCCCGATTTCCACAAAATGCCCTGGAGTCGATTTGAAGAATGGTCCTTTTCGCATTGTTATTAATACAATTTTTATATACATAATGTATAAGTTATGGAAAAATATTAATTTCGAAGCCGATTAAGTATGCAATCCCTTAAAAAACTATGAAAAACATCATATGAAAGCCCGTATTCTCCTTGCAGATGATCACTCCCTCCTGCGGAAGGGTTTAGCTTCGATCCTTAAACATCACAACAGCGAATGGGAATTGTTTGAAGCAACCGATGGCGAGGATGCCATTAAAAAAGCGGGTCTGCTTCGTCCGGATCTTATTTTAATGGATTATAACATGCCCGTTCTTGACGGGATTCAAGCCACGATCGAAATAAGGCGAAAGTTTCCGGAAATAAAGATCATCATGGTATCAATGGATATGACAGAAGAGGTAGTCATACAAGGAATGATGGCCGGTGTAAAAGGTTTTATCCCGAAGGACTCCCCCGAACCCGAGCTTCTGGCTGCCATTCATGAAGTACTGAGAGGAAAGTATCATCTTACAGGCAGAATACTGGAGATCGCGCAAAGACAATCAGAGATAAGGAAACATCCTCCCAATACTCCTGACCGGATTTTTTCCCGGCGTGAAACCGATGTCCTTAGGCTTGTGGTTGAAGGAATGACGTCGGTTGAAATTGCAGGAAAGCTTAATATCAGTAAACGCACTGTCGATCACCACCGAAGTAACCTCCTCGCCAAGAGCGGAACAAATACACAGGCTGCACTGATAAGATTTGCGTTAAAGACGAATAGCGTTTGAAATGCTCCCTTCGACAGGCTCAGGGAGCGTATCGGTGGGTGAGCTTGTCGAAACCACAGGCTCCCTTCGATAGAATGCACTATCTTCATTGAGCAAGGCCAGAGTGCCATGTCGTAATCATCGTCCAAGGAACGCACAGCGATACCATCTCATGATGTTCCGTAGGATGAATTGTTGGTAGTTCAAAAAAGTTCATCCTCTGATTAGATCCCTCGCCTTCAAATCAGAGTTGCCTGTAGAAAAGACATTCACTAATATTTTATATAATAATTATTTGTAATTTGCAAGGGATATTCTACTGATGGCTAAGCCATATTGCAGCTCTCGGTGGACATCAAAAGCAAATGTTAATTATTATGGCAGATTACATTCAAGAGGAATTAAAATATTTATTATCAGTCGCTGAGAAACAAGAATCAAGGTTTGTCCAATATATCTTGTTCACACTTGCTGCATTTGGAGTTATACTTGGATTCAGCGATAAAATTAACCTCAATAATAACCATATAATTCCGCTTATGCTCTATGTGGTTCTATATTTTACTACAACATACGGTGCATATGCAAGAATAATGCAAGCAAGAGTTAATGCATATTTGAATAAGGAATATTTTTCAAAAGATACTACAACCTATTTTACTAAATTCTATTTAAAGGATACATTTTCAAAAAATAGAACTCGGGATAAAATACTAAATTTTATTAAAAACCCTTTTGTCTTGTTCTCTATTATCCCAATAATATTAACAGTCACATCAATAAATAAAGAATTGAGAATTCAGGACACTCCTTTTTTCGGAGCAGTAATTTTAATCCAAATCTCAATCATTCGCAGGGTGTTAGATATGATCAAAAAAAATATTAAATACTTTATTAATGAACTTGACAAATTTCAGAAAAACACCTTTACTTAATAAATAAGCCGGCAGCCTGAAATGCGGGTCAAGGTAATTCGGAATCGAGATTGTCATTCATCTTGGATTAATATTTTTGCGAACTCGCTATTTACACCTGTTGAATTTTTTTCGTCCTTCCCAATGTTTAACCGATTTCATTACCCCTTGCGTTATGAAGTATGATCTCCATTTAATAAGGCAAGGGTGCCAATTCCAGATCCTCATCCAAGGATCGCATAGGGGTACCGGAGTGTTAAGTTCCATAAATAATCGGGCAATAGTCCGAAATGTTTATCCCTTTGATTAAAGCCTACTTCCTTCTCATCATAGTTGTTCACACAAAAGATATCTACCATTCATTCATATTATATTATTTTGTAATTTGCAAGTAAAATAAATGGAATCAATAATGATTTAACAATTAAATCAAACGCTATGGATAAGAATCTAATTTTATGGGTTATCGGTACTATTGTTACTATTGGAATTGGATACTTGAGTGTCAGATTAACAATGAAATATAGAAAAAAAGTTAGTCTTTGTTTTATTGAACGAGATTTTATACCCTTATTTAAAACAATTGTCAAGAATCTTGATACGATTGAGATTAGGTATCGAAATAATCCTATTTCTGAAAAGCTGGTTTTGATAAAGGCCACCCTTATTAACGACGGTACCACAGATATTGATAGTTCAATTATCCACAAACCATTTTCAATAAGGCTTCCTGAAAATTTCAACTGCCTTGAACTAAAAATAACAGATTGTTCTCCAAACCTGACTGCCAAAATAAATCAAGTCGATAATAACAACCTTATTATTGAATGGGACCTTTTAAAAAAATCAGAGTTCATATCATTCGATATGGTGATAGAAATTCATCCAATAGGTAAAGGGCTTGTTGTCGATGATAAATTAGCATATTATTCATTCGACCAAAGAATTACTAACCTTGACCATGTTAAAAAACTTACTATCCCGACACAAATTGAATCAAAGTTCAAGAAACGGAGAAGATTTCGTATGAATCTTTTATCTCTTTCAGCATTGGTTTTAATTCTCGTAATGTCTATAGTAAGCGTCTCAAAAAATAGAGATTACAGGTTAGCCTACTATTTACTAAATTCTAAAAATACCGTCAAGATTAATGTAACCCCAATTGATTATAATTGTATTAAAATATCATCTGACGATGATTCAATCAGTAAAATAATAAGTTCAAAACAGTTTTTTGCACAGCGGAATATTATTGTAAGATGTGAAATGAGAAAGGATCAGACCGGTTTGATTATGGCTTCTATTTATATCATAATCATATTGTTAGTGTTAATATATTTAAATTTTGAATATTACTCTAATAGGCGGATAATTAAAATTCTTAAAAAATCTGCACCAAGTGAGTTAACATCCAATAGTTAAGGAAATTCAGAGCGGGAACGGAGTTTACTTTTTTCTTGGATACGTTTTTCAATATATCAAAATAAAATATCACATTTTTCATCAAATTAACAAGCAGGAACTGCTTTCCATGCAAATTGTTCCTCCAATTTGACTACCTATGTTTGAACAAACCTTCAAGAATATAGATGACATCCTCCACAAAGATGCAGGTTGCAGTAGCGAACTCGACTATGTGGAGCAGACCTCCTGGATTCTCTTTTTGAAATACCTTGATGATCTTGAAAAGGACCGTAAGATAAAAGCAGAACTTGCAGGAAAGACCTATACTGCGATCATAAATCCTGAATTCAGATGGGAAGTATGGGCGGCACCGAAGAACGGTAACGGGAAGATCGACTTAAACAAGGCGCTCAAGAGCGATGATCTGAAAGACTTCGTGGATCTGAAACTGTTTCCTTACCTGAAGAAATTCAAAGCCGAGAAGGCTGATACCATTGAATACAAAATCGGTGAGATCTTCAGCGAACTGAAGAATAAACTGCAAAGCGGGAACAACCTCCGTGAAGTGATCAACCTGATCGATGAACTTCGGTTCCGCTCGCACGCAGAGAAACACGAGATGTCGCACCTGTACGAGGGCAAAATTCAGAATATGGGGAATGCAGGACGAAATGGCGGGGAATATTACACTCCCCGTCCGCTGATCAAGACCATCGTCAAAGTTGTTGCTCCGTCCATCGGTGACAAGGTTTATGACGGTGCTGTTGGTTCAGCAGGCTTTCTTGTGGAATCATTTGAATTTATGAAGGAAAGCAAACCCCTTTCCACAAAGGACATTGAAGTGCTTCAAAAGGGAACCTTTTACGGCAAGGAGAAGAAATCGCTTGCCTACATCATCGGGATTATGAATATGATCCTTCACGGCATTGAGGCTCCGAATATAGTTCATACCAACACACTTGCCGAAAACCTTGCTGACATTCAGGAAAGGGACCGTTATGATATAGTGGTTGCAAACCCACCTTTTGGAGGTAAGGAACGGGCAGAGGTTCAGCAGAACTTCCCGATCAAAACGGGAGAGACTGCGTTCCTGTTTCTGCAACACTTCATTAAAATCCTCAAGGCCGGTGGCCGGGCAGGGGTCGTGATCAAGAATACATTTCTGTCCAATACTGATAATGCATCAGTAAGCCTCCGCAAACTTTTGCTTGATAGTTGCAACTTACATTCCGTGCTTGATCTTCCTGGGGGCGTATTTGCAGGTGCAGGTGTTAAAACTGTAGTGTTGTTCTTTGAAAAGGGTTCACCAACCCGTAAGGTATGGTTCTATCAACTCAATCTTGATCGAAACCTTGGCAAGACAAACCCTCTTAATGAGAACGATCTTGCCGAATTTGTTGCCTTGCAGAAGACCAAGGCTGATTCCCTGAATTCGTGGTCGGTTGATATTGCAAATGTTGATCTTGGGAACTATGATCTTTCTATGAAGAATCCCAATAAGAAAGAAGAAGCCGCTCTGCGTGATCCGAAAATGATCCTCGATGAGATTCAAACACTCGACCAGGAAAGTGCAGAGATTTTAAACTCGATAAGGGGGTTGGTATGAAGAAGGGTTGGGAATTAAGAAGGTTAGGGGAGATTTGTAGTATATCTACAGGTAAGTGGGATGCGAATCACGCAGTTGAAAATGGCAAATATAGGTTTTATACTTGTGCTAAAGATTATGTTTATTCTGATACAAAACGATTTTCGGGTGAAAGTTTGATATTACCCGGGAATGGTGTTAATGTAGGCGAAGTCTATTATTATAATGGGGAGTTCGACGCTTATCAGCGCACCTATGTTATGAGTAATTTCGACCAAGCCGTAAAGTATGTTTACTATTATTTGCTATACACTTGGAGAAGTTCAAATCTAAATAAGCAATTCGGTTCCGCTACAAATTTCATCAAGATTGGCAATTTTATCGAACACAGTATACCGTTACCTCCTCTTACTGAACAACAGACCATCGTCTCCATCCTAGATGAATCATTTGCTGCTATATCCAAAGCCAAAGAGAATGCAGAAAAGAACCTTGCCAATGCACAGGAAGTACTTGATTCGACCTTGCAACATATTTTTGAAAATCCTTCAACGGGATGGGAGAACATTGCATTAGGTGAAGTTAGTAAAATTACGGACGGCACTCATTTTTCTCCAAAGAATAGCTTTCATGGTAAATACATGTATATAACTGCCAAAAATATTAAACCCTATCTTATAGATTTATCGAATGTAACTTTCATCTCTGAAGAAGATCACAAGCCAATTTACGCAAGATGTCCTGTTCTAAAAGGAGATGTGTTATACATTAAAGATGGTGCGACCGCAGGGATCGCAACATTAAATTCATTAGATGATGAATTCTCATTATTATCAAGTGTGGCACTAATTAAACCGTTTACTCGATTATTAAGCACCTACCTTGTTCATTACATGAACAGTAAGATTGGCAGAAAGAACTTTTTGGGTTATATTGATGGTGCAGCTATAACAAGGCTTACTCTTGTCAAAATCAAAAACGTCATCATACCTCTTCCTTCAATACAGGAACAGGAATCAATTGTATGTGTCATCAATAATGTCTTTGAAGAAACCAAAAAACTCGAAACTATCTATAAGCAGAAACTTGCCGACTTGGAGGAACTAAAGAAATCCATACTTGAAAAAGCATTCAATGGCGAACTAAACACAAATTAACGATGAACGAAGCCGAAACCCGTGCAGAACTTATCGATCCGCAATTAAAACAAAGCGGTTGGGGTGTGGTAGAAGGATCACGAATCCTTCGGGAGTACCGCATCACCATCGGGAAGATTCAGACCGGAGGTGGCCGGGCAAAGCCGTTGATCGCTGATTATATTTTGGTTTACAAGGGTCGGAAACTTGCCGCTATCGAAGCCAAGAGTGATGAAGTCGGATTAGGTGAAGGAGTGGCTCAAGCAAAGAACTATGCTGAAAAATTGAAACTTGAGACAACCTTCGCCTGCAATGGCAGACAGATTTACCAAATCAGTATGACCACAGGGAAGGAAGGATTAATAACCACCTTCCCAACCCCCGATGAACTTTGGAACAAGACCTTTGAAACACAAAACCTGTGGCGCGATAAATTCAGCCAGGTCCCGTTTGAAGATGTAGGTGGCACAAAGGATGTAAGGTTTTACCAGGAAATCGCAGTAAATAATGTGATGGCTGCCATAGCCGAAGAGAAGCCTCGTATTCTCCTAACTCTCGCCACAGGAACCGGGAAAACATTTATCGCCTTTCAGATTGCATGGAAACTGTTTCAAACCCGTTGGAACCTGAAGCGTGATGGATCACGACGGCCAAATATTCTGTTCCTTGCAGATCGAAACATTCTTGCCGATCAGGCTTATAATGCATTCTCCGCATTCCCTGAAGATGAACTTGTACGGATCAGTCCGAAGGAGATCAGCAGAAAGGGTGGGGTTCCGACAAGCGGCAGCATCTTCTTTACCATCTTCCAAACGTTTATGTGTGGTCCGGAGAACACTCCCTATTTTGGCGAGTATCCGCCTGACTTTTTTGATTTCATCGTCATTGATGAATGCCACCGTGGAGGAGCAAACGATGAAAGCAATTGGAGGGAGATTATGGAATACTTTTCTCCCGCTGTTCAACTTGGATTAACCGCCACACCCAAACGCAAGGACAATGTTGACACGTACCGTTACTTTGGTGAGCCTGTATACATCTATTCCCTGAAGGAAGGGATCAACGACGGATACCTCACCCCCTTCAAGGTAAAAAGGATTAAAACCACCATCGATGATTACATCTACACTTCCGATGATGATGTGATCGAAGGAATGGTGGAAGAAGGCAAACTCTATATAGAATCCGACTTCAACAGGATCATAGAGATCAGGGCAAGGGAAGCCAAGCGGGTCAATGTATTTATGAATGAGATCAATCAGAATGAAAAAGCCATTGTGTTCTGTGCCTCCCAGGATCATGCTGCAGCGGTAAGAGATTTAGTCAATCAGATCAAGAAAAGCAAAGAACCGAACTATTGTGTCCGGGTAACTGCCAATGAAGGAGCCTTGGGTGAGCAGTACCTGCGTGAGTTTCAGGATAACGAGAAATCAATTCCTACTATCCTTACAACGTCGCAAAAACTTTCAACAGGCGTAGATGCCAGGAATATCCGGAACATCATACTGATGCGGCCCATTAACTCAATGATTGAATTTAAACAGATCATTGGTCGGGGAACAAGACTATTTGATGGTAAGGAATACTTCACCATCTATGATTTTGTTGATGCCTATCATCACTTCGCCGATTCTGAATGGGATGGTGAGCCTATCGCACCTGAACCTTACAGTGAAGGACCGGCTTCGGATTTGCATGACGTAAATGAAACCCCATTACCGGAAACGGACGATCAACCCGAAAAAAGGCAGAAGATCAAGATTAAGTTGCGTGACGGTAAAGAACGGGAGATTCAACATATGATCTCTACTTCTTATTGGAGCGCTGACGGCAAACCTATTTCAGCGGAAGAATTCTTGCAAAACTTATATGGTGTGTTACCTGATTTCTTCAAGAACGAGGAGGAGTTGCGGGCGATTTGGTCAGATCCTATTACCCGTAAGGCATTTCTTGATAAGATTGCGGCTGTGGGATTTGGTAAGGAAGAGTTATCAGCCATGCAGAAGATGATCGAAGCGGAGGACTGTGATCTCTTCGATGTTTTGGAATACATTTCCTTTGCCAAGCCGAAGATCACAAGGGTCAACAGAGTAATCAGGGCGAAGGATCATATCTTCGCAGGATTAGATGACAAGCATAAGGATTTCCTCGATTTTGTATTATCCAAGTACATTGAATCAGGTGTTGACCAACTTGATCAGGAAAAACTCCCGAGTCTTCTCATGTTAAAGTATAATGCTATCACAGATGCCACAGAGATGCTTGGAGGTGTGGATAATATCAGGACAACCTTCTTCTCGTTTCAGAAATACCTGTATGCTGAGGTGGCGTGATTTCTTTATGGATTAAGACCACAATGCCCATTCAATAGACAATGAGTTTCTTCAGATGAAGAAACTTTGTACTGAAGCGTGTATCATTTGACATCTTCATTGGAGATATTATTTCGTTAATATTCCAATGAGTGCTGAAAGTAACAAGGATGAAGTACTAATAAATATGAATCCCCTTCTATTTCTTTCCTCATTTGGCCATGGATCAGTTTCAGTAAAAAAATAAGTATAACTCGAAGTAGAATAAAATAGGGCAATTAAAAAAGTGTATAGGGTGATTTTCCAAACAGGTTCTTGAAGAAATATTGCCAAGGCCGGCAATACTGTGAGGGTATGAGTATATATGCTATGAAGGACCCTCCCCGTAAATTGAATTATAATTGTTAAAAAGACGATATTGGTCAAGAAGACAAGAAGTAGAGAGGTGTTTTGCGAAAATGACCAACCAATTGAAATTAATGGTTTAGTTAAAAGTAAAAAAGGATTTGACAACAATAATAATAAAGTACTTACGACAGAATACCAAAGAAGAATCTGCGAAATCCTTGACCTATTATAAATGAACCTTAAGCCAATTACAGAAATTATCACATAGCAAACTTGAATTAAAATTGCAGATGCAATGATAGTTTGCGGAGAAATTGCCGTGTTTAGAAGAATTATGTTTAATTTCATTTTGGTATGGATAAAATTAAAATCTCAATTTGACATTTTTTCAATATCCTTGAAACGAATATAATTTTCAAATTATGCTTAATAAATGTTATGCGAATATCTGAATAATAATGAAAGTGGCAACTTTTTTTGAATTTTTTTTTTGCAAGGTTCCAAAGTCAATTAATCGTACCGATCATCAACCAAAGATCTATCCGAAGGAGTTTTTTGCGGACCCACGGGTTGCCTTGTTCTGAATTTTCAAAGGGAAGGAATATTACTTTTCAGATGGGATTAGGGTGTCCGTGTAGGTATAAAAGTATTCAACCCAACAAAAAACCACTTACGATTTTCAAAGTAAGTGGTTGATTTTCAGTGTCTGGGTAGCAGGATTACCTTCGGTGATCACTGGAGGGGGGATTCAACTGAAAATCCCTGATTCGCTTCGCTCATCTGGTCTTTTTTATTTTCCAAAAAACTCAAGCAAGCTTGGTTTTCCGGAAAATAAAAAATCCCATGCTTACGCAAGGGATTTTCTAGTTGTCGGGGTAGCAGGATTCGAACCTGCGACCTCCTGCTCCCAAAGCAGGCGCGATGAACCGGGCTACGCTATACCCCGAGGTAGGTGTGGGTTTGAGTGTGAGTGTGGGTGTGGGAGTTATTTCGAGTAACTTCTATACATTCCTAACAGCATTTTTGAACTCTTCTCGTATCCGTCATACAATTCTTTGAATGTAGCATCGTCAAGTACCTTCATCGATTTCAGTAAATCCAGGATGGCGACGGATTCGTATACGCTGCTGCGGGCAATAGTGAGGTAATGCTTTTTATCCTGATCTGTCATTCTCCCCGTTCCTTCTGCGAGATTTAATAAAATACTTAAACTCGCACGCTTCCATTGTTCCATCAAATACGGATCCATCTCCTTATTTATCTTAAGTATATTAAGAACCTTCAGATTCTGATCCTTCACGACCTGGTAAACATCTAATTTTTCAAAATCGAACATAGTATTTGTTTATCTCTTTTTTTCGTGACGCGTAACGCATGACACTCCAATTCCTACATGCTCACACTGCCTCCACACTCAAACCCACACCGTCTTCGCGGAGAAGGGGGGATTCGAACCCCCGGTACAGTTTCCCGTACGACAGTTTAGCAAACTGTTGGTTTAAGCCACTCACCCACCTCTCCAATCCAGCTAACAGATAACAGTTAACAGATAATAGTTTTATTACTGTTAGTTGTTAGTTGTTCATTTTTCACTGAATAATTTTTCACTGTTAA
Organism: Bacteroidales bacterium; assembly: GCA_017882335.1. Classification (GTDB taxonomy): domain Bacteria; phylum Bacteroidota; class Bacteroidia; order Bacteroidales; family FEN-979; genus FEN-979. The sequence continues at coordinate 20,827 of JADGPR010000019.1, forward strand.
CTCATTTCCAGTGAACAGTAATTATCAATATCACTGAATGATTGCCTTTTATGAAAAGGCTTGCAAAAGTATACATTTCATTTTACTTTCCCAAAAATAATATCCTACAGATGATTGAGCATTGCTGACCGGGAATTTCATAATTTTGTAAAATATAGAAATGCAAAATTCAGAATTAATAATTGAATATAAGGGCCACTCAGGAAAAACTCTTTCACCGCTAAGTCGCGAAGACGCTAAGGACGCAAAAAAATAATTAGACTTGGGGATAGGAGAAATAACAAGGTCTATAAGACAAAAAAACCGCCTCATGAAATTTTAGTTAAGAAAATCGAGGAATGAACGTAAAAAACTGCGGAGTATTTGAGGATCGAAGCGAACTTCCGGTGGTTTCGACAAGCTCAACCACCGAACCGCTCCCTGAGCTTGTCGAAGGGAGCAGCGGTGACTTTTCTTTGTTACTTTCTTTTGGTGGAAGCAAAAGAAAGTAAATTAAGGCCACCAAGCCTGAGGGCAAAAAGATTACTGAATGATGAATAGTGAGGTGTGAGGAGTAAGAAAAGAAAAAAAATAAACCATAAATATCAATGAAACGAACATTTGCTGAAAAAATCTTAGGAGCTCCCTCCGGAACTATAGTCTTTGCGAGGCCAGACATCATCCTGTCGCACGACAACACCTCCTCTATTTATAGCACTTTCAGGAAAATGGGCGGAGAAAAGCTGGCAAATCCCGACACCCTGCTTATCACCCTCGATCACAATGCCCCTCCTACCAATGCCAAGCTGGCAAATGATTACCAGGTGATCAGGAACATGGTTGAACAGTTCGGTATTAAAAAATTCCACGACGTGGGTGACGGCATCTGCCACCAGATCATGTCAAACTATGCCAAACCCAAAATGATCATCGTAGGCAGCGACAGCCACACCAGCACAGCCGGGGCGTTCAACGCACTGGCAGCAGGGATCGACCGTACCGAGACCGCAGGGTTGTGGAAACAGGGAGAGACCTGGTTCAGGGTTCCGGAGACGATCAAAATTACCCTGAACGGGAAACTACAATCGAACGTTTTTGCAAAAGACCTGGCCCTCTGGATCATCGGGATGATTGGCAGCAGCGGAGCCGATTATATGTCTATCGAATACCACGGGGAAGGGGTTAAAACCCTTTCCATCGCCGACCGGATGGTACTCTGCAACCTGGCATCGGAAATGGGCGCCAAGAATGCCGTGTTCCCCGCCGATGAAGTGCTGGAAGCATGGTTCGGAAAGAAAATGGAAGGTTGCTGGGCCGACGAAGGTGCATCCTACTTTAAAGAAATTGTCATCAACCTCAACGAAATATTCCCGGTGGTTTCTGCACCGCATAATGTCGACAATGTCAAAGCGGTTTCCGAAGTGCAGGGAACAAAAATCAAGCAGGCGCTGATAGGCACCTGCACCAATGGACGCATTGAAGACCTCCGCGAAGCTGCTGCTGTCCTGAAAGGGAAGAAACTGCCGAAGTATATGCAGATGCAAATCATCCCGGCATCCAAAGAAATTTACATGCAGGCCATCAAAGAGGGACTGATCGAAATCTTCTTCGAAGCCGGGGCTAACGTTCTCTCTTCATCCTGCGGCCCTTGCCTCGGCACCGGACAGGGCATTCCGGCCGACGGGATCAATGTCATCTCCACAGCCAACCGTAACTTCAAAGGAAGGATGGGAAATAACCTGGCCAGCATCTACCTTGCTTCACCCGCCACCATTGCCTGGTCGGCGCTGAAAGGCGAGATCACCGACCCACGCGGGAAACAAGCCAGCGATAAATTTCCCTTCCATGCTCCTCAAAGCAGCACCGTCGACATTAAGGAAGGGGAAGACCGTTACGACAACAGCACCTGGAATTATGCGGATGTGGATAACCTCAACACCGACCAGATGTTTGCCGGCAACCTCACCTATAATGTCCAGAGCTCTGACCCGGAGAAGATCATGCCTTATCTTTTCAAGGGATTCGATAACAGCTTTGCCGAGAGAGTGAAGGCGGGCGATATCATCTTGGCCGGCGCGAATTTCGGTTGCGGCAGCTCCCGTGAACATCCCGCTGTCGGACTTGCTTTTGCAGGGATCAAAGCCGTTATCTGCAAATCAATCAACCGCATCTTCTATCGTTCATCGGTCAACCAGGGACTGCCCATCATCCTGGTCCCGGAAGCGGTGGATGGTTATAAACAAGGCGACACCGTGGATATCGACTTTGAAAAAGGTTTTGTTATCGTCGGGGGAAAAGAATTTTTATTTTCACCATTACCTGCAAAACTCATGGAGATCTTTAAAGCAAAAGGATTAGTGAATTACGTTAAAAATAAATAATACAACAATAAAATTGTTCTCGCAGATTTACGCAGATTTCTCGCAAATTTTCGCAGATTAGATTAGTTTTTTAATACTAAACACTATCTAAAATGAACAGTCATACAGTGGTCTGCGTGAATCAGCGTTTAATCTGCGTAAATCAGCGAGAAATATTTGGTGCCTAAATCTGCAAGAAATATATGAAAAAAATACTATTAACCGGCCTGGTTGTCCTTACTATCGGATGCATTTTCCTGGCATTGGGCATAGCTTTCCCGATCTATGCCCGCATGCTGCCGCTATTATTCATCCTGTTTGTCATAGATGGATACCTTTGGTTTTCGATACAAAAATGGGTTCTTGGATTAAAACCCTTTTGGAAGTATTTAGCGGTGATCATCTATTGGCTGTCGGAGATCCTTCTTCTCAGTTGCATAATTGCCGGGATATTCGTTTCCTTCGTTGAATGGAACATCGCCTTGCGCACACTGATACCCGGCGTCATTTTTATCCTCTTCGTATTTAAGATCCTGCCTTTTATCTTCCTGCTGCTTGCAGATATCCTGCGTTTATTCAGTTTTGGGATCCAATCCTTTATCCATAGCGGGACGCGGTGGCAGGATGTGGTGAGAATGCGATGGCTTCAGCTGACAGGCTGGGTTGCCGGAACTCTTTTCCTCATCCTCATGATCCTCGGAATGGCTTGGTGGAACTATGATTTCAGGGTAAATAAACAGGAAATTATACTCCCGGAATTGCCAACATCATTCGAAGGATTAAAAATCGTACAGATCTCCGACATTCACTTAGGAAGCTGGGCTTGCAAACAGGAACTCCGCAGAGCCGTTGAAATTGTGAACTCCCAGCATCCGGATATCATTTTCTTTACCGGCGACATGGCCAACTATACCACGCTGGATGTCCTTCCCTTTGAGGAGATCCTCACTCACCTGAAAGCGCCCTACGGAATTTTTGCCATCCTGGGCAACCACGATTATGGTGCTTATGTGAAATGGCCATCCGAAGTGGCTAAAGAACAAGACATGAAGGACCTCATCAGTTTTTATCACCGGCTGGGATGGAAACTTCTCCTGAATGAACATTCTATTATCAGGAAAGGTGACGATTCTATCGCCATTCTGGGGGTCCAGAATTGGGGAAAATCCCACCGCTTCCAGAAACTTGGCGATATTCCTGCTGCCCGGAAAGGGGTGGAAAATATGAAAGTACAATTGTTATTATCGCATGATCCGAGTTTTTGGGACAGCGTCATCTGCCATCAGTTCCGGAACATCGATATCACCTTTTCAGGGCATACCCATGGCTTCCAGTTTGGGATTGAGTGCTGCGGCATCCGCTGGAGCCCGGCACAATATCTCTACAAACAATGGGCTGGCTTGTATGAGAAACCGGTTCCTGGTTCACATCCGCAATATATCTATGTCAACCGGGGATTGGGTTCGCTCGGATACCCGGGAAGAATCGGGATACTGCCGGAGATAACCGTTTTTACTTTGAAAAGAAATTAAAAAAATCACCGCTAAGACGCTAAGGCGCTAAGATTCGGGAAAAAACTCACCAAATCATCAGTTCACAAATTCACCATTTTTTTTAACTCGCCAGCTCACCAGCTCGCCAACTCGCTACCTAATTTTAAACTCACAAGGTCGAAGCTCACAATCCACCATATCGCAGCAGGTATCGCAAACCCGCTTATATACATTGAACCCGGTGAGCTCGATGTGTTGTGATTGGTAGTCATCCCGCATGGGTTCCTCGCGCATGAGGTCGGTGCTGAGGTATTTCTTGTTACAATCGGAAAGAACTGTGGCAACGGCGGCATCGCCTCCCATCTCATTCTGGATCTGCAGGGCGCCGAGGAAATTGGCACCGGAAGAGATCCCCACTGCCACACCAATCTGTCGGGCAAGTTTTTGTGCCATGATTATGGAATCGCCATCCGGAACCGCCACTACCCTATCGAGTTCATTTAATTTTATTATGGCAGGAATGAATTCATCGGATATGCCCTGGATACGATGAGAGCCGACTTTGTACCCGGTTGAAAGCGTAGGTGATTCCGCAGGTTCAAGTGGATGTATGCGGATGGTTGGATCCTGGCTTCGGAGATATTTACCGACACCCATCACTGTTCCGCCCGTTCCGACACCGGCGACAAAAGCGGCCGGTTTCACGCCATGATATTGCATCTGGAACCAGATCTCCGGCCCGGTGGTACGTTCATGGGCTTCTGCATTGGCGATATTGGAGAATTGTTGTGGAAGGAATATATTGGGTTCACTGGCAGCGATCTCCTCCGAGATCCTGATACTTCCCAGAAAACCTCCCTGTTCTTTCGATACCGGGATGATCTGTGCTCCGAGGCTACGGATGATATCCACGCGTTCGCGGCTCATCCAGTCGGGCATAATGATCCGTACCGGGTGTCCCAATGCCCGGCCGATAGCAGCGAATGCAATCCCGGTATTGCCGCTTGTGGCTTCAACGATGGTATCGCCTTTCTTTATGCGTCCTTCTGCATAGGCCTTTTCCAGGATGTACAATGCCATCCGGTCCTTGATGCTCCCCGTAATGTTATAATGCTCTGCTTTCGCATAAATAATGCGCTTTTGCCCTTTGTACAGGAAATGAATGACGAGCAGGGGTGAATTGCCGATCAGTTGCCAGATATGTTTGAACTGAAGTGTAAAAATGGTGTTCGCGGTGGTGGCAAAATTGAACATAGAAATAAATTCTAGATATTTCCGGGATTGAGATTCAACCGCAAATTTAGGATTTTTTATTGCCCGGCTCGCGAAATCTGTATAAAAGTAACCTCCACATCGCCTCCCTGCGGGTAAAGGCTGATCCAGTTATTATCATTACGGTACCAGGGATCCTGCTCGCGGACACTGATCAAACGTTCATTCACTTTCCCGTCACCGGTGATATTTTTGATCACCGCACCCCCGTTGACCTGCTTGTCCATGCCATACCTGAGCATCACGCTGAAAGGCTTATTGCTGAGATTGCGTATCTTGATATAGAGGTAGTTATTCTTACGGGAAATAACGTTGACCGGTGCAAAATCAAATTGCTTCTCTACACCGTTTGCGACAGTCTGTGCCGAATTCAACACATCGACGATGGCATTTTCAGCAATCGTCCGCTTAATCTTATAGATCATGTCCTTCGGATATTGCTCCATCGGCAGGTAGGAATTCGCCTCCTGGTAAGAATCCACCGCTTTATCATAAACCATGGAATTATAATTCTTGTCTCCTTCTGCAACGGCCTTGTCATAAGAACCTTTGTTGGCACGGTAAATACTGTCGATTACGGCGTTGATCCGGATCAGGCGTTCTTTCGGGTAAGATTCTTCAGGGAAGATGGATAACGCCTGCTGGAAGTTATCTTTTGCCTTGTAAAAGTCCTTTATCAGCAGCAGGTCATTGCCCTTTGATACCAGTTCATCATAGGTTTGCTTCTTCCCTTTAAGTTCCATCAGGATTTTGTTGATCTCTGCGATCTTGTCTTTGGGATATTGTTCATTGGGTCTGATCTCGCCTGCATTCTGGTATTCCGTACGTGCCTCCTCATACGATTTCTGGACCATCAGCTGGTTGGCTTTTGCAACAGAGGCTTTGTAGGCATCATCCTTTGCTTTGAAATCGGCCACGATCCCATCGATCTCGGCGATCTTATCCTTCGGATACTGTTCGTTTGGCTTGATATTAGAGGCATTGCCGTATTCTGTTTTCGCTGGTGCATACGATTTGTCTGCAAGCAGCTTATCGGCTTTGGTGATGGAGCCCTGGTACTGGTCGTCGATCACCTTTTGTTTTGCGAGTTCTGTAAGGATCTTCTCTATCTCTACGATTTTATCTTTCGGATATTTCTCCGATGGTTTCATCTGAAGTGCACCCTGGTAGGCAGATTTTGCCTGGGCATAGGATTTATTGTTAAATGCCGTATCCCCTGTGGCTATTGCGCCGTTGTACTTATCTTCAAATGCTTTCAGATCTGCCAGGATCTTTTCAATGGCTGCGATCTTCAATTTCGGATATTGCTCATCCGGTTTCAGGGTAACGGCGTTCTGGTATTCCGATTTTGCCGGCTCATATGATTTGGATAAAAGCAACTGGTCGGCCTTGGCTATCGAAGCTTTATACTGGGCCTCGACCTCCTTCTTCTGTTTTGCAATATCATCCAGCGCCTTCGTGATCTCAGCGATCTTATCCTTTGGGTATTGCTCGGCAGGCTTTAGATTTCCTGCATTGGTATATTCGACCTTAGCCGGTTCATAGGATTTTTCAAGCAGAAGCTTGTCAGCTTTGGCAATGACGCCAGCATATTGCTCATCCAGGGCTTTTTGTTTTGCAAGGTCTGCTAACGCAAGTTCGATCTCTGCAATACGATCCTTCGGATATTTCTCTTCCGGTTTCAGCTGGGATCCTTTCTGGTATCCGGTCTTTGCCGGTTCATAGGATTTATCGGCGAGAAACTTATCTGCATTGGCAATAGTTGTTGTATACAGATCCTCGAAGGCTTTCTTCTTTGCAATTTCAGCCAGCATTTTGTCGATATCAACAATCTTTCCCTTTGGATAGGCTTCTGTCGGTTTGATAACTATCGCATTCTGATATTCTGTCTTTGCCGGTTCATACGATTTATCTGTAAGCAGCTTATCGGCCTTTTCAATCATGCTCTTGTATTGCTCATCTTGTGATTTCTGTGCTTCGATGGCAGCAAGGATTTTGTCAATTTCGCCGATCTTCGTTTTAGGATAAGCCTCCAATGGCTTCAGGTCGCCGGCTTTGCCATATTCAGTCCTGGCATCAGAATACGATTTCGCAAGTAACAGTTTATCAGCATTGGTGATGATCCCGGTGTATTGATCATCCAGCGCTTTCTGTTTTGCAACATCAGCCACGATCTTTTCAATCTCCAGGATTTTATCCTTCGGATATACTTCATTGGGTTTAAGAGCCGATGCAGCGGTATAATCGGTTTTTGCCTGTTCCCAGGTTTTTAAGGCAAACGATTTATCTGCTTTGGCAATAGCAGCAGCATACTGGTCGTCAAGTGCTTTTTGTTTTGCCAGATCTGTCAGTGCAAGGTCGATCTCAGCAATGCGGTCTTTCGGGTATTTCTCTTCCGGTTTTAATTTTAATGCAGACTGGTACTGAACTTTTGCAGGCTGGTACGACTTATCCGCAAGCAGTTTATCGGCAGCGGTAATGATTGATGTATATTGGTCATCGAGCGCCTTTTTCTTCGCAATCTCGGCCAAAATAGCATTAATTTCAATAACCTTTCCCTTCGGATAGGCTTCTGCCGGCTTAATGACAGCGGCATTCTGGTATTCCGTTTTTGCCGGCTCGTAAGATTGATCTGCCAGCAGCTTGTCGGCCTTTTCGATCAGTCCCTTGTATTGATCATCTTTCGATTTCTGAGCCTCAATTGCCGCAACGATCTTGTCAATCTCTGCGATCTTCGTTTTAGGATAGGTTTCTGATGGTTTCAGGTCACCGGCTTTGCCATATTCAGCCCTGGCATCAGGATACGATTTCGCCAGCAACAGTTTATCCGCATTGGCGATGATCACGGCATACTGATCATCCAATGCTTTCTTGTTCGCAAGGTCAGCCACGATCTTTTCAATCTCCAGGATCTTATCCTTCGGATAGGCTTCATTGGGTTTAAGAGCCGACGCAGCGGTATAATCGGTTTTTGCCTGTTCCCAGGTTTTTAAAGCAAACGATTTATCTGCTTTGGCAATAGCAGCAGCATACTGGTCGTCTAGTGTTTTTTGTTTTGCCAGGTCTGTCAGTGCCAAGTCGATCTCAGCGATGCGGTCTTTCGGGTATTTCTCTTCCAGTTTTAATTTTAATGCAGACTGGTACTGAACTTTTGCAGGCTGGTACGACTTATCCGCCAGTAGTTTATCGGCAGTGGCAATGATATCAAGGTATTGCTTGTCCTGTTGTTTCAGATTGTCGATACCCGCATATATTGCATCGATCTCTTTGATCTTATCCTTCGGATATTGTTCATCGGGCTTGATCCCAAGGGCATTCTGATAGCCGGATTTTGCTTTATCGTATTCCTTGCCGGCATAGAATTTATCGGCTGCCGAGAGAGCAACCTGGTAAGCTTCTTCCAGGGCTTTCGAATTGGCTTCCTGCCCGGAGATCAGGTTATCCGCCTTGGCGATCATCTCCTTAGGGTATGACTCATTGGGTTTTACCTTCAATGCCTGCTGGTAATTGCCTTTGGCATTGATATACTTTTTCGTAACATAAAAGCTGTCGGCAAGGTCGACGAGGCGGTTGTATTCCTCTTTGACATTTTTCAATCTTGCCAGGATCAGGTCAATTTCCTTAATCCGGTTGATGGGATAAATTTCTTCGGGTTTTATCTTTGATGCATTCTGGTATTCCGATTTTGATGGATCGTAGGATGCATCGTCAAAAAGCTTGTCGGCAATGGCGATGGATTTTTTATATGCTTCATCCCTGATCTTCATAGCTGCCAGAAGAGCGGTCAGTTCCTTGATCCGGTCTTTCGGGTATTGTTCTTCCGGCTTGTAAGAAGCCGCATGCTGGTATTCGAGTAAAGCGTTCTGGAATCCTTTTGAATTATAAAGTTTATCAGCCGCAGAAATGGACCTTGCATACATCTCCTCCTTTGTCTGCTTATCAACCATGATCTTTATGATCTCGTTGATGCGGTCTTTTGGATATTTTTCATTGGGAAGGATCTTACCGGCGTTCTCGAATTCGGCCATCGCCTTTTCATAGTCTTTCTGCTGGTAAAGCTTTTCAGCGCTCGCAATGGCAACATCATAGAGGATGTTACTGGCTTTCATCGACCGCAGCAGGTCCATCGTCTCCTTCAGTTTTGCCCTGGCATAGGCATCATCAGGTTTGGCATCGATGGCAAGCTGGTAGGATCCTTTGGCGTTGAGGTAATCTTTGGCTTTAAAGTAACTGTCGCCGGAAGCGATGGATTTTACATAATCCAGATTGGCTTTAACCTTAGCTTCCAGTTGTGTTTTTGCCTTTCCCAGCCGGTCGGTTGCATAGGGATCTCTCGGTTTCAGCTTCAGTCCGTTTTCATATTCGGAAATGGCTTTTTCATATTCCTTTGCAGTAAAGAAATTATCCCCTTTCCGCATGCTGGCTTTATAAAGGGAGTCGGGCGAAGCCGGTTTCTTTGGCTGAATCGTATCGTAATTTACCTTTTCTGAAGAATCCGGTGAATAATGTCTGTACAAAGAAGCAGCGATCATGCCGCTTCCGATGAAAAGAAGGGTAAGGAAAACGAATGTTTGGAAGGTATTCTTTTTAACAAAAGATTTGACAGTACACAACTTCATGCGGAGGATCAGGATTATTCAGTGGAAGAAATAACGCAAAAAATGGAATTTAATTTTATGCGGATGCTTTTTCAATCACTCCGTCACGAATGGTCAGCTTCCGGTCGGCCATATTTGCAAGGTCGAAATTGTGCGTTACAATGATGTAGGTCTGGTTGAAGGAATTCCGGAGGCTGAAAAACAGGTTATGCAGTTCCACGGCAGAGGCGGAATCAAGGTTTCCGGAGGGCTCATCGGCAAGGATCACATCCGGGTTATTGATCAGCGCACGGGCGACGGCAACCCGCTGCTGTTCACCGCCCGACAGTTCATTGGGTTTATGGTGCGAACGTTCCTTCAGTCCCATGAAATTTAAAAGATCAAGCGCCTTCCGTTCGACTTCACGCTTGTTCCTTCTTCCGAGAAACCCCGGGATGCAGATATTTTCAAGGGCAGTGAATTCAGGCAAAAGATGATGGAACTGAAAAACGAATCCAATGTGTTTATTCCGGAATGCTGCCAGTTTCTTATCCGATAATTTTCTGACATTCACCGAATTCATTTCGATGGTTCCCGCATCTGCCCGGTCGAGGGTACCGATGATGTGCAGCAGGGTCGATTTCCCGGCACCGGACGCGCCCACGATCGAAATGATCTCTCCTTTCTCAACTTCCAGACTGATCCCTTTCAGTACTTCCAGGCTTCCATAAGATTTGTGTATGTCTTTAACAATGATCATCCCTTCTGGTTTTGTGCATCAAAGGTAGTAATTCTTCGGTATTTGTACATTATGACTTGAGGATGGAGGATGGAGAACTGAGGTCAGAAGTCAGAGGTCAGAGGTCAGAAAAAAGCGAAGAGGGAAAAGCGAAAAACGAAAATTCAACCGGTATTTGAAAATCGTCTATCGAAAATTGAATTTGAATTCTTATTTTTGAAGCCTGAAAACTGACGTTTTATGAATTTACATGAATTCCAGGGCAAGTCGATCCTGAAGAAATTCGGGGTATCTGTCCCGGAAGGAATATTAGCGCAAACTGCCGGAGAAGCAGGCAAAGCAGCGGAGGTTATACAAAATATTACCGGTACTGACAAATGGGTTATAAAGGCACAGGTTCATGCCGGGGGCCGCGGTAAAGGCGGCGGAGTGAAGGTGGCCAAGACCATTGAGGAAGTGAGGACACTTGCAGGCCAGATCATCGGGATGCAGCTGGTCACGCCACAGACCAGTGCCCAGGGGAAAAAAGTCAGGAAAGTACTGGTGGAGCAGAATATCTTTTACCCGGGTGTCACCGAACCGGCCGAATTTTATCTCAGCGTTCTGCTGAACCGTCAGAAAGGACATACCATCCTGATGTATTCTCCCCGCGGAGGAATGGATATCGAAAAAGTAGCGGAAGAAACACCGGAACAGATCTTCACTGAAGAGATTGATCCGAAAGCAGGGTTACAGCAATTCCAGGCCCGCAAGGTTGCCTTTAACCTGAACCTGAGCGGTGAGGCCTATAAAAACATGATCAAATTTGTGAGTGCCATCTATGCCGCTTACGATGGATCGGATGCATCTCTGGTCGAGATCAATCCTGTATTCAAGACTTCCGACAACAAGATCCTTGCTGCCGATGCGAAAGTTGTGATCGACAACAATGCCTTGTTCCGCCATCCTGATATTGCCGCGATGCGTGACTTCGATGAGGAAGATCCTGTGGAGGTGGAAGCAACCCGCATTGACCTGAACTACGTAAAACTCAATGGGAACGTGGGTTGTATGGTGAACGGCGCAGGTCTTGCCATGGCTACCATGGATATCATCAAACTGTCGGGCGGCGACCCGGCTAACTTCCTGGATGTTGGTGGCTCTGCCAATGCCAAGCGTGTTGAAGAAGGCTTCCGCATCATCATGAAAGACAATAATGTAAAAGCCATCCTCCTCAATATTTTCGGAGGGATCGTACGTTGTGACCGCGTGGCCCAGGGCGTCGTGGACGCATATAAAAACATCGGTAAGATCGACATCCCTATTATCGTGCGGTTACAGGGAACCAATGCTATCAAAGGCAAGAAAATCATCGATGATTCGGGTCTCCGTGTTCATTCGGCAATCACACTCCAGGAGGCAGCTGACCTGGTAACGAAGGTATTGAAGTAACCTGGTATTCTTCTTCCTTTTTCACCAGGAATTTTCTCACCCTGTCCAGTTCGTAAAGAGGGGATGAGGCAAATGAAAATCTTGCAGCATCAGGCATTACCTCCTTTAATTCATCCGGATAAAACCAGGATAAAAACTCCCGGAGATGCTCCTCATCGTTATTGGAATCATTGCTCTGCCGTGACTTCAGGAACTGAAGGATCCGCAGGCCGTCAAATTTTTCATGGCAGGCCCTTACAAATGTTGAAGGATCTTTGAAATTTTCCCGGAGGAGCTGAAAAGGATCCTCCTCTTTCAGCAATTTTATGAGAAAACTTACAGCCGGTGTTGCTTTTGTTTTCCGGAAGAACTCCCGGAAAAGATCTGTTGTCACCCTGATCTCATCAAAATAATGCATTGAATAGATCGGGTAACTCGTCCAGTCACCCTGGTTTCCTTTGATCATGGCCGGACCGGTACCGAAATAAACACGATCGGAAAAACGGGTTGCCGGATAAACTTTTTCAGGGTTGTAGAAGACCATCTTCCCGTATTTCCTGAGCTTCTGAAGGAAATAAAAATCCTCACCGCTCATTTTGGGCGTCATCCCTCCAATGGCGCGGTAAGCCCAAACGGGAAAAGCCATGGCCGAACCCAGGGCCGTGAATGAATAAGGGCTGCCGATCCTCCATAAGTTCAGGGAATAATAACGCATATAGATCTCATACCGCAAAATCGCACGGTTGGCCGCTTCATCTTCCACCAGCTGATGAAAATAAGGAATTGCGATGGCAACGGCATCCGGATGAGCAGAGAAATTCTCCGCAAGGGAAGAAAAATAATTGTCCCGGAAAGTGGTATCGGCATCCAGGCTTACGATGATATCCTGTGCTCCGGCTATTTTGTCGATGGCATCCATCACCGTCTTCCGGGCCCAACCAACACCATGCTTTTTTCCATTCCACCCATTACCGGGCGTACACCGGTCGATTACCGTAAGTTCAAGTCCCTGGTATTTTTCAAGGGTTCTGAGGGTTTCGACATTGGCTTCACAGATGTGCCTCTTCCCGGGTATTTCCCACCATTCATCCGGCTGGTTGATACAGGTAAAAACCCGGAATCTGCGATAATCCTGGCGTAACATGCATCCGAGTAATCCCGGAAGGAGGTCCGCTTCGTTGATAACAGGAAGAGCAATATAAAGGAAAGGAGTCGGTTTGTTATTCAATACCGGAATAGTGTTTAACAAATTTGAATCGGTGGAATAATCCGTTAACGTTGCAATCCCATCTTATCAAATACAGCATCATCTTTAATAACCCCGATCGCTTTCTGCACCTCATGATCTTCACGGTTAATAATCATAAAGGAGGCATTCACATCCCAGAGCTTCTGCGCAATCAATGACTTGATCTGCGATCTGATAAGTGTCTCCGAAAGCCCATACTCCTTTTCATTCATCTTCACACCTTGTTTTTCTGCCAGTGACAGAAAATCTTTCATAAAAGTATCATCGACGATGAATTTTTTATCGAACAGGTCAAAATCAGGATATTGTTTCTGAAGGTCTTTCCTGCTTTTATCAACATAATCCCCCACAAACATATTGATCACATTTTTTCTCCGGATGTTAAGAAAATAATCGGTAAAAGGAGTGGTATCGAGCGGGAAGAAGACATCCGGCATGATCCCTCCGCCGCCATAAACAATGCGGCCTTTGGAAGTACGGAATTTCAATGAATCCGGGAATTTGATGCTATCGGAATTTTCCATTTCCCCATGTTTAAAACGGGTGGAATAATCCTCGTAATATTTATCGATACCTTCCGAATAGGATTTCTGGATACAACGGCCAGATGGCGTATAATATCGTGCCGTGGTCAGTCTGACTTCCGAGCTGTCGGGCAACTGGAACGGCCTTTGCACGAGTCCTTTTCCGAAAGACCTGCGACCAACAATAATCCCCCGGTCCAGGTCCTGGATGGCACCCGAAACGATCTCACTGGCGGACGCTGAGTTTTCGTTAATCATAATCACAAGTTTCCCTTTCTCGAATATTCCTTTATCCGTTGAATAATAATCTTCCCTGGGACTCATCCTGCCTTTCGTATAAACAATGAGCTTCCTTCCTTCCAGGAACTGGTCTGCCAGTTCAATGGCAGTATTCATATAACCGCCGCCATTGTTACGAAGGTCGAGGATCAGGCTTTGTATCCCCTGCGATTTCAGCTTCACCATGGCCTCGGTGAATTCATTCATAGAGGTTGATGAGAACCTTGTCAGGTTGATATACCCGATGCCGGGCTCAATCATGTAAGATGCATCAATGCTGTTGATAGGGATCTTGTCGCGGACAATGGCAAAATCGATGAGCTCTTTTTTTCCGGAACGAAATATTGAGACATTGACTTTTGTGCCTTTTTTACCGCGTAAACGGTCGAAAACAAACTGGTTGGTGACCTTCTTCCCCGTAACGTTCTCAGCTTCGATCTTAATGATCTTATCGCCTGAAAGGATTCCCAGTCGCTCAGAAGGGCCGCCGGGAATGGGATGTACAATATTGATCGTATCCCTGAAAATCTCAAATTGAACCCCGATCCCTTCAAAATTACCGACCAGTTCTTCATTGGCCCTTTTCAGGTCTTTTTTCGAAATGTACATGGAATGAGGATCCAACTCCTTCAGGGTTTCCACAATGGCTTTCTCCACCAGTTTTGGTTCATTCACGGTATCAACATAGGCGAATTTGATCATCTGCAGAAGGGCACTGTACTTCCTCAAACCGCTCAGGTCCTGTTTATTGTTTTGCCCGGAACCAGCAACCGATAAAAGGATAAAAATTACAAGGGGAAAGGTATACCAGCCCACACTTCTTAAAATTTTATTTTGTATCATCAAAGGCATAATTAGTAATGATTTTGGAACTTCAAAAGTAAGAGTTTTTTTTTAGACTGTATAAAAATAAGTCCTTTTTAACTAATTTTAACTTACTTTTAGAAACGAAGATCCGCACAAATAAGTATACTTAAGATGCAAGATGAACAAAAGAGAATTCTTCGCAGCCTGATTATCCCCGGAATCTTTGTCCTGATCATGTGGCTGGTGAAGATCTTTGAAATAATTTTTAATACCGATCTTGAGGTTTTAGGATTAGCCCCCCTGTCCTGGAGAGGACTTCCCGGTATCTTTTTTGCTCCCTTGCTTCATGCAAATTTTTCTCACCTTTCAGCCAATACCCTCCCCTTCTTTTTCCTGGGGGGATTGCTGTTCTATTTTTACCGCTCCATCGCCTGGAAGATCTTCTGGCTTATCTGGCTGACCACTGGTTTGTGGGTTTGGTTTTTCGCGCGTGGAGATTCGGTGCATGTCGGCGCCAGCGGTGTTATTTACGGATTGGCATCTTTTCTTTTTTTAAGCGGCATTCTCCGCCGGGAATCCAGGCTGATGGCGATCACGCTGCTTATCGCTTTCCTTTACGGAGGATTGGTATGGGGGATTTTTCCACAGTTGTTTCCCCATCAGCCGATCTCCTGGGAATCGCACCTGATGGGACTGCTTGCCGGGGCTGTTCTGGCAGTCTATTACAGGAATTCCGGGCCGCGCAGGAAAGTTTATGACTGGGAGAATGAGGAGGAAAATGAAGTGGAAGATGATGAGAATGAAGAAGAAAATAACGATCAGGGGCCTGATGATACAGGGCAAAGCGGGGGGCCAGGATACCGGTATGAGTATAAGGAATAGATTACGAATTACGAATTACGAATTACGAATTCTTTGCGAACTTTGCGTAAAACCTTTGCGGACTTTGCGGTTAAAGAAATTTATAACTTTAAAAACTTTACAAACTTTCTAACCTCACTCCACTTTCAGGTAAATAATCATCTTTCGATAAGCTGAATCCGAAATGGCCTTGATGTTTTTCAGTTCCCCGGCACTTACAAACTTCTTATGGTCTTTGCGGTAAAGCATGATCGCTTTGGTGATCTCAAACGGGAAGTAGGGATGGGCAAGCAATTCCTTGAACGTAATCGTATTCAGGTTGATCGGGTGAACGGAATCCGGGTTTACAATCAGGTGTTCCCTGATTGCATTGTACTTTGAAGTATCCATTCCCCAGATTTCGAGCAGTTGCGATTTTTCCGTGAAACCTCCCAACCTTTCTCTGTATTTTACGATCCTCCGCGCAAAAGAAGGCCCTATGCCCCGGAGTCGTTGCAATTCGAAAGTATCTGCTGAATTGAGTTCGATCACAAAGGCCTCTTTCGGATAAGGCTTGAAATTGCCCGACGAATCCTTACCGGGATTTGCGGGATAAGACCTGAATTTTTTATATTTTGACTTCCGGGCTTGCTCTTCCAGTGAATCTGCAATCCTGACCTCCTTTTCAAACACCACGACCTCCTTTTCAAAACCGGACAGATCCACGGATTTTGGTGTAACAATAAAAGGTACGACCTCATTCGAGATCACCAACAGGAACAAGATTGTCAACAATACAAAAATGCCCCGTTGTTCCATCCGGTTGAATGTCAGATAATCTTTGACAATGGTGGTTAGTTTCATATTAAAGAAAGTCACAGAGTCACAGAGTCACAAAGTCACAGAGTTCATAAAGTTCATAATGTTTTTAAAGTTCATAAAGTCGGGTTACCTTTACCCATATATCCAGCATCCAGCATCCAGCATCCACTATTCACCTGTCCGCTTGTCCGCTTTCTGGCCACTTAACAACTGGTTACCAATCCTACACTCCAGGCACCGTTTTTTATCACAGAAACGGCTTTTCAGGTGAAGGAGCGCCTGGGTATGCAATGCATCCGGCGCAAGGATCCCAATCTCCATCCAATGGCTGATGTCGGCATTGCTTTCCGGAGGGAGAAGTTCAAGAAAAGACAGTCCTTTCTCTTTATAGGATGGGAGTGCTTTTACTTCCCCGTAAAGGAAGAGAAAAGGAGTTACAAGGTTGACGGTCAGTAACCAGATGGAGGCGATGCCAAGCAACTTGGGTTTTGGCGTTGACCATTTCCCGAATAAAAAATGGGTATCCCAATAACCGGAAGCCTGCACGGTAAAAAGATCTACCATCTCCCGGGGATCCCGGCTTTCAAGCATGGAAAGAAAGATATCCTGTGAATGATGGATGAGGCAAGCCAACTGTGCTATCCGGATGGCCGGGAAATTCGACGGTCGCAGCCGCAGGAATTTCCATAACGAACCGGGAATTCCCTGGAGTCCATATTTCTCTTTCAGGAACCGGTATTCCTGTTGCAACAAACGAGGATATTCTTCCGTGTAATCCTGTTCGAGCAGCCCTGCCTGTCCGAACAACAATGCTTCCAGCTGAAACAGGTTGTCCCGGTGCTTCTGGAGCAGCTTCCAGGGCAGCGATCGCGCCAGCAGCTCAAATGGTTGTGCGTTGATCCTGAAACCAAATGACCGGGCCAGGTTCCTGTAAAAGGTCTCGTCCCAGTCGAATTTACTTGCCTCGAGGCTCCTTTTCAGCAGAAGGATCTTTTCCTCCAGCCTTTCCACTGCCAAGGCAGGGATCCACTGTTCAAAAATAAAAGGATCCAGTTCGCCAACCATCGCCTGACATGGAATCCAGTTGATGTTTTCCTGGAAATCACGGTACCGCTCATAAATGTAGCCGGGAAAATGTCCTTTCAGAACCAATGTGGGGATCTTTTCATCCGACCAGCGGGTAACTTCCACATCATTTTCATACACCGTATGCAGGATCACGTTATCATAGGCAGGATCGTGCTGGTGCCTGTGCTTATACCATCCCGAAGCCTTCACATGGATCTCGACATTGCCTGCCCAGGTTGTTCCGTTGATCTTCAGGCGGGCATTGAAAAAATCAGGGCCACCGTCCTTGTTATGTTCACCGGGGTGGAGAATGATCAAGGGTTCCCCGGAAACCATGCGAAGTTCAGGATCCAGCAACCGGTATTTCCAGAGGTAATGAAGGAATTCTTCATTCATAACAGGTTCATTTTTTAAAACTCCTGCATTAATCGGTTTTACCATCAATAGGTAATATCTTTTTCATCATTTTTTTCATAAAAAAAGTAACTTTGAAAAAAACATCTTATGAAGAGCCTATATATACTTACAATTTTCCTTGTATTTGCTGCAAGCGGACAATCCCAGGACACCTGGGGTCCTCCTTTTCCTCTGACAGATTCTCTGACCGACAATGTAAATGCGACCTTGTCGATCGTTCCGGGTGAATTAATCCAGCCTGATACCTTGTATATGCTTTGGGAGCGTTCATCCGATCCACTTTCCACAGGGATCTATGCCCGCAACCTGACGACGATGGCTGGTCCTTTTATGGTAGCTGCCCAGCTCAATGTACACTTCAAACATCCGCGGGTTTTCCGCAGAGGAACCGGGGATACCCTTTTCTATTTCAGTTATGAGACCGACATGAACGGGAACTGGGACATTTATTATTCTGTATTGATGAAGAACGAAGCGGTCCTCGGTCCTTTTCCGTTTATTCGGTCTGCACTGAACGAAAGAGGCCTTAATTTCGGAGATTACCAGGCCTTCTCATGGGAAAAAGAGGGAACCATTTTTGCAAAAAACAGTTCAACAGACACTGTACTTCTTGCCTCCGACAGCTGCTCCAATCCCGTCCAGGGCGGACTGCAGTATGTCGCCTATGAAATGGCCACCGGGCCGCAGTTCGGGGTCTTTTATTCCGAATACAATCTGATCACACACCTGTGGAGCGGGCCATTCCCGATGGATGTTGCCGGAACGAACAACCACCTGACCTTCGGAAATGATTCCTATGGCGTCTATTTTCCAAACTTCGTTCTGTGGCAACATAAAGACGGTCCTTTCTGGGTGGTCAAAGGGTTTGATGTCGGAAATCACCAGTTTTGTTCGTTCAACAATTTCACAGGCTGCAATAACATGTCTCCCTCCTTCTGCAGTATTGAAATGATAACAGATCACAATGTCGCAACCGAGTTTCAATATTCAACCTTTGCATCGGATGTCACCGGCAACATGGAGATCTATGTCAATACGGTTTGGATAGATACAGTCTACTCAAACATATCCCAATACAGCGGTACCGATACCCATCCACAGCTCTTCAATAATTTTCATCAATCCAATGTAGGTCCCGGTTTTGATAACCAGCTCTTTGACATCTGGGAATCGTACCGCGGAGGTCACTGGCAGCTGTGGGCAACCAACCTTGATATCCTCACCGGAGAGAATACATTGAAAGGACCTGCCACCCGGATGATGAAAAGTTCGCCGAACCCATTCACGAATGAAACCCGAATAGAGTATTTTACTCAAGAGGCAGGTTTGCTGACCATTGACATTTACGATCTCCAGGGTAAGAAAATAAAATCCCTGAACAGCGCTTCAGATGGCAACGGGAAACATTCGGTCACCTGGGACGGTAAAGATGCTACTGGCGCACCGATCCCTGCAGGTATTTATTTGTGTACCGTAAAAACAGGTGATACCGTTCTCCAATGTAAAATTGTCCGGCGGTAACGTGGTTTTCAGGGGAAATCATTTTTTTTGCTTGACAAACGGTTAATACTTATCTTTGCAATACCATTTCCTGTTTTGCTAAATGACAAGCGCATTAAATTTTGTAACAAGTATTGAAAATAAACTGCTGAAATTGATTGAACAGCAGAAGCATCTCAGGGAAAAAACAAATGAGTACCAAAAAGAAATTCAGGAACTAAAAAAAATCCATGAAGAACATAAAAAAATCATCCGTCAATTGGAAGAAAAAATAAACACATTAAGAATAACTAAAACCATAGAAACTAAAGAAGGAGCAGTAGAAGCAAAAGTGAGGATTACAAAACTTGTGCGGGAAATCGATAATTGCATCGGGCTGCTGAATACATAGAAGTCAAGTTCATAGCAAATGAGTGAGTTTTCAATATCAATAACTGTTGCCGACCGTCCTTACAAGCTGGTCGTGGAAAAAGAGCAGGAAGAGATGTTCAGGAATGCGGCAAAGCTGATTGATAAAAGAATAAAAGAATATTCCAGCAGTTATGCATTTAAGGACAAACAGGACCTGCTGGCGATGATAGCACTCGAATACACGGTTAGTTTTCTTCAGAATGAGCAGACAACAAATGAATCTGGACTCCTGCTGAATGACAAACTAACAGGGATTGACAATGCCTTGAACGACCTTTTAAAAAGCCCGTTAGCTTAAACGTTCTTTGACACTACCTAAAGGTAACCCGCATTCATTCCAAACAGTTTGTAAACCTAACATTACAAACATTAGGGCGTAAGCTCAAGACATGTAGGACAGGCCTCATCCCGCTTCGGCAGGAATCGCAGCTTCGGCAGCGGCAGTGGAAGTTCGAAATGCCAGGCAGCCCTATCCGTGTCAATTGAGGTTTATCAATACCTCTGGAATAGTGCGGGTTTTTTATTTTAATTAAACACAACCAAAGATGAACATTTTAACTATACTTAGCATCGCATTGCCAATGGATCCATTAACCATTATCATCATTGGGGTATCCGGGATCATCATAGGCGGACTGATTACAGGAACAATCTTGCGGAAGGCCATGGACCGGAAACGGGACATGATCCTGAAAGACGCCATGGAAAAGGCCGAAATGATTAAGCGTGACAAGATCCTCCAGGCAAAAGAGAAATTCCTACAACTGAAATCCGAACATGAAAAGTACATTCATGAGAAGAATGACGAAGTACAGAAAAATGAAAACCGGTTAAAACAGAAAGAAACTGTTCTTAACCAGAAGATAGAAGAACAGCAGAAAAAACAAAAAGAGACGGTTACCATCAGGCAGAACCTTCAGACCCAGATGGATCTTGTGAACAAGAAACAGCAGGATCTCGAAAAAAGCCAGAAAGTCCAGATCGAAAAACTGGAAGCCATCTCCAACCTTTCCGCTACAGAAGCCAAGACACAGTTGATCGAGAACCTGAGAGAAGATGCCAAGTCGGAAGCGCTGGTACAGATGAAAGATATCATCGAAGAAGCCCGGATCACCGCAAACACAGAAGCCAAGAAGATCATCATCGAGACCATTCAACGTACGGCAACGGAACATGCCATTGAAAATACGGTTTCGGTGTTCAACATCGAGAATGAAGAGATCAAGGGAAGGATCATCGGACGGGAAGGACGTAATATCCGTACCCTCGAAGCATTGACCGGCATCGAGATCATCATTGATGATTCGCCGGATGCTATCATCCTCTCGGGTTTTGACCCGGTGAGAAGGGAAATTGCGCGATTATCCCTGCATAAACTAGTTACGGATGGCCGTATCCACCCGGCCCGTATCGAAGAGGTGGTAGCAAAAACAAAGAAACAACTCGAACAGGAGATCATTGAAACCGGGAAACGGATCACCATCGACCTGGGGATTCATAACCTTCACCATGAACTGATCCGGATGATCGGGAAGATGAAATACCGTTCTTCCTATGGACAGAATCTTTTACAACATTCCATTGAAGTGGCCAGGCTGTCTGCAACTATGGCTGCTGAGCTCGGGCTGAATCCGAAGAAAGCAAAGCGGGCAGGATTGCTTCATGATATCGGGAAAGTGCCCGATACCGAGCCGGAACTGCCACATGCCATCCTGGGGATGAAGACTGCCGAGAAATTCAAGGAAAAACCGGAGATCTGCAATGCCATCGGTGCACATCATGATGAGATAGAAATGACTGACCTCATCTCCCCGATCGTCCAGATTTGTGACTCCATTTCAGGTGCACGCCCGGGAGCCCGCAGGGAAGTGGTGGATGCTTATATCGAACGGCTTAAACACCTTGAAGAGCTTGCATTGTCCTATCCGGGGGTTGTAAAAACCTATGCGATCCAGGCCGGCCGTGAGCTGCGTGTAATCGTCGGCGCTGACAAGATCACCGATGCTGAAGCCAACCAGGTAGCTTTTGACCTCTCACGCAAGATACAGAGCGAGATGACCTATCCCGGACAGATCAAGATCACCGTGATCAGGGAAACAAGGGCGATCAGCTACGCGAAGTAGTCTGCCTGCCTGCCTCAGGCAGGGATGCTGGATGATTCTGTTCCATTGTTGAATTGCTCGCATCTCACTTCTCACAAAAGAAGCTCCCCTTTTCTGGAAGCTTCTTTTTTTTGTGAACCCACCGGGAGTTACATTATTCAGATCCTATATAAGCATTTGGTATTATTTTAAGTAAACCTTACGGATAATAATTTCATTATCGATTTGAAATTTCAGAATATACATTCCTTTCGGTTTGTCTGACAGATTTATTGTAATGCTGTTCTTAAATGTGTCTTTAAGAAGAATCTCTCCCATCAGGTTGCTGATTTCAATAATTGCCGTGTTACCTGAAAAAGCATCTAACGATACATTTATTAACCCACTTGTCGGATTGGGAAAGATTCTGACACCTTCACGTTGCTCATTTATCTGATCAATTGAAGTGGGTTCATTTATAGTAATTTTTAAGGTTGTTGACGCAGATGCTCCGGCAGTATCGGTTGCTGTAACCCTGATATTCAAAGTTTCAATTATTGCAGGGGTTCCTGTAAAGGTTTCTGCTATTGTGTCAAAAGTTAACCATGCAGGTAAAGGACTTCCATTGGTAAGTTTTGCATGATAGGTTAGTGTGTTATTGCCGTCATCATCAATAAATGTGCTATCGGGAATTGTAAAAGTGAATTGCTCTCCTAATGTTGCTAACTGATCAGGAATAAGATTTTTGACATAAGGACGATAATTGGTGTATTTCAGGCTGTCGATAAAACCGGTCGAAACCCAGTAAAGGTCGTTGTTTCTTCCATAGGTCATGTACAGACCATCGGGGGTGATATCCCCGGCAGTTTCATCGCCTGGGGTGTTGATGATATTTCCCAGGTTTTTGGGGTTGGTCCAGGTACTATCTGGCTTTTTATAGGATATATATAAGTCGTTCTGCCCATATCCTTCAGGTCTGATCGATTTCAGGATCATATAGCTTTCATCGGCCGAAACATAGGGATCGCCCCAGGTTTGAGATCCAATGTGATTAACGGGTATGGGAAGAATGACCCTGCTCTGATAGGCGCCGTTGACATACTGGGACCTGCAGATATCTCCCGCGTTGCTGGAAAAATAGACGGAGGTATCGCCCACGATACAGGGATGATACTGCCAGGCCTCGGAATTGGGCGGATTGCCCATGCTGATCGGATCACTCCAATTGCTCCCTTGTTCTACGGAATAACTGAGGTCGGCAATGCCAACGTGGTTGATTGCATTTGTGGCATACATATATAAGCGGGTTCCGTTATAGTCGAAGAAGGGCTCTGCGGCTGTCCTGCCGATGGTGAAGGGAATGGAATCCGGAGTTGTCCAGTGATTGTTGGTATACGTTGAAAACATGATATAGGGTGTTCCCGGCTGGGGATAAAACTGGATATGGAAAAACACGGTGGCCCCATCCGGTGAGAAGGTTATTACTGCCTCCCTCCGCCCGGGCAATGAAACAATGCCCGGTGCAAATATCTGCGGGATGTTGCTGGGAGGAGTTTGTCCAAAATAAAGACTGTCAGGCGGTATTGGTTGTGCAATCGCAAAACCTCCAAACAGGTAGATCAGAACGGTTGTTAGTAATGATGTTTTCATAGTGCAAAAGATTATTTGTGATTAATTTTTTGCACAAAATAACTGAGAAGAATTTGCCTTATCGACCTTCTGCGTGTTAATGGACTGTTTTTTCATATTTTGTCGGCGGCGTCTAAATTTATTTTTTTCATAAACTGCTCACGATAACTCAAACCAATTGGAATGCGCTCTGCTCCGATCTTTATTTTGTTCCGCTCAATGCTTTCGATTTTATTCATCGCCACAATGAATGATTTATGAATGCGAATGAAATTACCAGAAGGCAATAAACTTTCCATGTTCCGGAAACTCTGCAAAGTCATTATTTTACTCTTTTGTGTTACAATCCTCAAATAAGCGCCCTTACCTTCGATGTATAAAATGTCAGAAAAATTGATCCGTTCCATCCGGTATTCTGTCTTTACAAACATATACTCCTTTTGAGATCTGACATCGGAATCCGATTGTAATTTATCAATGGCTTTCAGGAACCGCTCAAATGAATATGGCTTTAACAGATAATCGGCAACCGAATGATCAAAACCGCTTATGGCATATTGACTGTATGCCGACACGATGATAATCTGAGGAGGGTTCTGCAACGATTCAAGAAATTGCAAACCGGAAAATTGTTCCATCTGAATATCAAGAAAAACCAGATCGACAGGGTTGGACTTCATAAATGAAATAGCATCAATTCCGTTATTGAACGACTTTAATAAGTTCAAGTACGGGACCAGTTTAATAAACCCCTCCAGTTTTTCAATAGCCAGAGGGGTATCGTCTACAACTATGCAATTAATGCTCATGGGTGTTCACTGATAAAGTTACAATGAAAGTATTATTGTCTTCTTTAATGTTAAGTGTA
>JADGPR010000115.1 GCA_017882335.1 Bacteroidales bacterium
AAATACCTGAAAAAGCTCAGCGATTCTTTTGTCGTACCGGATTTACTTGCCACGATAAAAAGTGTTTCAACCAGGTTGATCTTTTGCTCAATGTCTCGGATGGCGGCAGGGTCGGTGTTATCAAGCACAATTAACTGCAAATAATCTTTGCTGGAACCAAATGTTTCTCGAGCCACCTCGGAGCATAAACTGCTGCCTCCCATTCCGAGAAGCAACACATATTTATAACCCTCTTTTTTCACTTGCTTTGCGAATGATGTGAATTCATCTGCTTTGGGTTTGAAACTTTCAGGGAGTGCAAGCCATCCCAGGCGCTCACTAATAGCCTTTATCTGCGCCGGGTCATTTTTCCACAGATAAGGATCCTGTGCAAATAAGCGTCTGCCAACCTGTTTCTCATCCAGCGAAGTATAAGCAGCATTCATTTCTCCTTTCAAATCCCCATAGCTTATTTGTTGAATGGAGTCACGTTCCTTTAATATATCTGCACGTTTCTTAGCCAAATCAACTAAAAGCTTATTATAGGCTTCAATAAATTTCCGGATCCCTTCATTCTCCAATTGCTGTGTGACATCTTCAATGTCGATATCGAATTTTTTTAGCTTGGGGAATAATCTGCGGGCTTCTTCAAGGCCTTCCGCTATCGTGTTTTTCCGAAGATGTCCATGATCAGCAAGCGCATTAATGGTTTCATCGGGCAGGGTATTGACCGTATCCGGGCCAATAAGTGATTCTACATACCGGAGATCGTCATATAAAGGATCTTTATTGCCTGTGCTGGCCCATAGGGGTCTTTGAACATGAGCGCCTTTTTTTTCAAGCTTCTTCCAGGAGGGGCTGCCAAAAATCTCCCTGAAACGCTGGTATGCCAAGCGGGCGCTGGCAATACCTGCCCTGCCCAGCAAAGAGGCTGGTAAACGGGAAGCATCACCTCTCAGACCAGACTCCGGAACGATATGAGATCCCAACAACTGGTCGGTCAATACATCGATCCTGCTGAGAAAGAAACTTGCGACCGACACGACGTTATTCACCGGCAGCCCTTCGGCTACCCGGTGTTCAAGAGCCCTGATATAGGCATTAGCGATTTCAGCATACCTTTTAACAGAAAAAAGAAGGGTGATATTGATAGGTATTCCTTCATAAAGCATCTGTTCGATGGCCGGTAATCCTTCTTTGGTACCTGGTATTTTGATATAACAGTTGGGCCTGGCGACTTCTTTAAAAAGCCTGTGTACCTCTTCGATGGTACCTTTCGTGTCCCGTGCCAGATAGGGCGATACTTCCAGACTTACAAAGCCATCGATGCCGCCCGATTCCTGATAAACCGGTTTTAAAATATCACATGCATCCTGTACATCTTTTACAGTAAGTATTTCGTATATCTGCCCCGGACCTTTGCCTTTTTTAACCAAAGTTATTATCTGTTCATCATAGCTTGTACTCTCGGCAATTGCCTTGTTGAATATGCTTGGATTGGAAGTAATCCCTCTTAATCCTTGTTTCGTCACTCTTTTCTTTATCTCACCCCCAGTGATTTTTTTTCTTGTAAGGTTATCAAGCCAATAACTTTGGCCATAGTTCAACAAACCGGTTAAGGTATTCATATTGTTTCCTCCTTCAAGTTTCTGTTCTCAATCGCAAATACTTTTTCGAGCCTCCGCTGGTAACGGGAAATATTATTAAACTGTGCATTGATAAATGCATCAACGATCTCAAGCGCCAATTCAAATCCTATAACCCTCTGACCGAGGCATAAAACATTCACATTATCATGTTCAACACACTGATGTGCAGAATATGTATCATGACATACACCTGCACGAATGCCTTTGAATTTATTTGCAACCACA
This sequence comes from Bacteroidales bacterium, assembly GCA_017882335.1. Classification (GTDB taxonomy): domain Bacteria; phylum Bacteroidota; class Bacteroidia; order Bacteroidales; family FEN-979; genus FEN-979. The sequence goes on from JADGPR010000115.1 coordinate 1,854, forward strand.
CTTACCCCAACTCCGCTACCACAAATAATGATGGCTTTTTCACTTTCATTATTGTGAAGCGCGTTGGCTACATTTGCTGCATGATCCGGATAGTCTGAAGGTTCTTCGTTGAAAGCACCCAAATCAATAACGTCATATCCTTTTTCGCGCAGTTCCTTTAAGAGTAAGGTCTTATAATGGAAACCCGCATGGTCGGAAGCTATAATTATTTTCATTTCGTCACCATTTTTTTTGCTATATTCACAATGTTCTCAACCGTAATGCCATAATGCTGATAGATCTCCTTGTAAGGTGCACTGGTTCCGAATGTTGAAATCCCGATTACCTGGCCCATGTCACCAACCCATTCGCACCATCCCTGCAGGCCTGCTGCTTCCACCGCCAGCCTGGCTTTTATACCAGGAGGCAATACTTCGTTACGGTATGATTGGTCCTGCATTCTGAATAATTCCCAGCTTGGCATACTTACCACACGGGCATTAATATTTTCCTTCTGAAGTTCCTGCTGAGCTTCACAGATAAACTGAACCTCCGACCCGGTAGCGATCAATATAATATCGGGTTTTTGACCTTGTTCCGGAGAAAGTACATATGCGCCTTTCATCACTCCTTCAGCTGATGCAAAGCGGTTACGATCAAAAATTGGTAACTTTTGCCTCGACAACACCAGTATGGTCGGGCCAGTTGTTCGTTGGATCGCGGTATGCCATGCAAAAACAGTTTCATTGGCATCTGCAGGCCGGATAATGCACAAATCTGGCATGGCACGGAAAGAAGCAAGATGCTCAACAGGCTGGTGTGTGGTTCCATCTTCTCCCAGCCCGATGGAATCATGCGTCATCACGTAGATCACCGGCAGCTTCATAATGCAGGCCAGCCGTATTGCAGGTCGTGCATAATCCGTGAAAACGAAAAAAGTCGCAGCATAAGGGCGAATGCCTCCATGAACACTCATCCCGGAACTGGCAGCACACATCAGATGTTCCCTGATTCCCCAGTCCATATTCCGGTTTTCATATTTCCCTTTCCCGAAATAACCGGAAGATTTGATCAGCGTTTTGGTGGAAGGTTCCAGATCGGCGCTACCACCCATCAGCCAGGGCAGATGGTCTGCAACGGCATTAATTACATCTGCCGAGATTTCCCTTGTTGCTTTGGGCCCGTCACCGGGTTGATAAAACGGGATTTCATGGTCCCAGCCGTCCGGTAATTCCTGTTTGAGGGATTCGTCCAACTGTTTTGCCAGTTCCGGATATACTTTTTTATAAGTTTCGTATTGCTTTTCCCATTTTGTCTCTGATACAATTCCTTTCTCCCTCGCCTTATGCATATGGTTTCGAACATCATCGGGAACCAAAAATTTTTCATCCTCCGGCCAGCCGTAAAATTTCTTCGTGAGCACAATCTCTTTTGCGCCCAGGGGTGACCCATGTGCCTCTGAAGTATCCTGCTTTCCTGGAGATCCAAAACCGATGTGCGTTCTCAGGACGATAATGGATGGCTGGTCTTTCACTCCTTTTGCTGTTGTATAGGCATCCGAGATGGCTGTCAGGTCGTTTCCTTTGTCCCCGATATTCTGTACATGCCAATGATATCCTTCAAAACGTTTGGGAACATCATCCGAATAGGTAAGTGAAGTGTTTCCTTCAATTGTGATGTGATTATCATCATAAAGAACGATGAGTTTCCCCAGTCCCAAATGCCCGGCAAGGGAAGCGGCTTCGTGTGAAGCACCTTCCATCAGGTCGCCGTCGCTGCAAAACACGTAGGTAAAATGGTTGATGATGGTATGATCTCCGGTATTAAACCGTGCAGCTAAATGAGCTTCTGCAATGGCCATTCCCACGGCATTCATGATCCCCTGCCCCAGTGGTCCGGTAGTGGTTTCGATTCCGGGGGTAAGACCAAATTCGGGATGACCAGGTGTGATGCTTCCCCATTGCCTGAAGTTTTTAATATCGTTGAGGGAAATTTCATATCCTACCAAATGCAGAATGGCATACTGTAACATGGAAGCATGACCATTGGAAAGCACAAAACGGTCGCGGTTGAACCAATCTGGATTAACCGGGTTGAAACAAAGGTGTTTCATCCACAATACATACGCCGCAGGAGCCAATGCCATTGGCGTACCCGGATGCCCGGAATTGGCTTTTTCCACGGCATCCATTGCAAGGCAGCGAATGGTATTGATGCATTTTTCTTCAATTGTCATAGGCTAAAAACATAATGTAAAATCAACTAACTATCCTTCTTTCAATCGCAGTATACCGAAGCCGGATTTTTTCGATTCTAAATGGAAGTCAGGATGATGTTAATGTTTCATCTCTCATTGCAAAGATACATTACAAGAAGCCGGCGGTATTATATCATTATTGAAAAAAGTTACATGATTCACACACGTGGCTCTAACAAACTTGAAATGATAATGAAAGCAAAGTGGCAGACTGAAAATTTGTTAACGGGTAAAATTACAAACACCGCTCATCGTTATTAATTA
>JADGPR010000116.1 GCA_017882335.1 Bacteroidales bacterium
GATGGTCAGGGCTAAAGATAAGAAAGAAGCCATATCCCTGGCTTATCAGGGCAATATCGTCGACCTCTGGGAGAAACTCGTGGAGAAAAATATCAAGGTGGATCTCGGTTCCGACCAGACTTCACTGCACAATCCCTGGTCGGGAGGATATTACCCAGCAGGACTGACAATTGAAGAATCGAACGAGCTGATGACCCGGAATCCAGATCAGTTTAAAGAGAAGGTCCAGGCATCGCTCATCCGGCAGGTCATTGCCATTAAAAAGATGACGGAAAAAGGGATGTATTTCTGGGATTACGGCAATGCATTTTTGCTGGAAGCCGGTCGTGCAGGCGCCGATGTGATGAATCCCGACGGCACCTTCCAATATCCTTCCTATGTGCAGGACATCATGGGTCCCCTCTTCTTTGATTATGGGTTCGGCCCCTTCCGCTGGGTATGTACCTCCTGCAACCCATCCGATCTTGCAACCACTGATCGCATTGCGGCAGAGGTGATGGAAGCAATTATGGCTAATGCCCCGTTGGAGATCAAAAACCAACTGAAGGATAATATTCATTGGATCAGGGAAGCAGGAAACAATAAGATGGTTGTCGGGTCGCAGGCACGTATTCTGTATGCCGATTGTGAAGGCAGAACGAAGATCGCGGCAGCATTCAACGCGGCCATCCGGGCAGGTAAGATCAGCGCCCCTGTCGTTCTCGGCCGCGACCACCACGATGTTTCCGGTACCGATTCGCCCTTCCGGGAAACCTCCAACATCTATGATGGTTCACAATTTACTGCCGACATGGCAGTTCAGAATGTTATCGGCGACAGTTTCCGTGGTGCCACCTGGGTTTCTATTCACAATGGAGGAGGCGTTGGCTGGGGCGAAGTGATCAACGGGGGATTCGGGATGCTGCTCGATGGCACTTCCGAAGCAGACAGCCATTTGAGGATGATGCTTCACTGGGATGTAAATAACGGGATTGCACGCCGGGCCTGGGCACGCAATGAGGAAGCCGTCTTTGCAATTAAACGAGCCATGAAAGAAGAATCACGGCTGAACGTGACATTGCCAAATTTTGTAGATGATTCCGAAATTGAAGGGGCATTTTAAGCGGATTCGAAAAGATCACTTTCCATTGTTTTAGCATCAGTATTATTCTTTTCCTTTGCATTTCCTGGGAAAGTTGTATAAATTTACTGCATGCAACTTATCGCAATATGGTTCCGGGGCCTTTCCCGCATTTAAGACCTTGCCCTATGAAAAAATTTACCCTTTTATTCATCATTCCCCTGCTGTTTACTATGGCTTCATGCAATCACAAGATCAAGTATCCCGTAACTAAAAAGGTGGATACCGTCGACAATTATTTCGGCACAAAGGTCGCCGATCCATACCGCTGGCTGGAAAATGACACCTCCATAGCCACAGCAGGATGGGTTAAAGAACAGAACCAGATCACCAATAAATATCTTTCCAATATCCCCTTCCGTGAAAAGATCCGCGAGAAACTTACGAAGATCTGGAACTATCCTAAATACGGGGTACCATTCAGGGAAGGCCCCTGGTATTTCTATAATAAAAACAACGGGCTGCAAAATCAATCGGTCCTCTATGTGCGCAAATGGTTAAATGGTAATCCCAGGGTACTCCTCGATCCGAACACCCTTTCCACCGACGGAACGGTTGCCCTTGCCGGCCTCTCTGTCTCACACGACGGGAAATACCTTGCATACAGCATCGCCCGTAGCGGGTCCGACTGGAATGAGATCCATGTGATGGAGATCGAAACCGGCAAGCTTCTCCCAGACACCCTGAGATTTGTGAAATTTTCGGGAATGGCATGGCAGAATGACGGATTCTATTACAGCCGCTTTGAAGAGCCTAAGCCGGGACAGGAACTCACAGGAGAAAACAAGAACCATAAGGTTTTTTACCATGTCGTTGAGACTCCCCAGAAGAGCGACCGTCTGGTATATGAAAACAAGAAATTCCCCGACCGGAACTATGGAGCACAGACCACTGAAGACGAGCGTTTCCTGATCCTCTACGAGACCGAATCCACCACCGGCAATGCCCTCTGGTACCAGGACCTCACAAAAAAACAAACCGGGTTCAAACCCCTGGTAACGGGTTTTGAAAATGACTACAGCGTGATCGACAACACTGGCGGCATGCTGTTTGTGACGACCAACCAAAAGGCCCCGAAAAAGAAACTCATCCTGATGGATCCTGACAGACCCGATCCTGCCGACTGGAAAACCATCATACCCGAACGGGATGATGTGCTGGAGGCAGCCGATCTTGCCGGCGACCGGATCATCTCCACCTATATGCAGAAAGCCATCAGCAAGGCATTTGTTTACGACATGAAAGGCAAATTCCTTTATGAGATGGAGTTGCCTGGCCTGGGCACCCTTACCGGTATCAGTGGGAAACCGGGCGACAAAATCGCCTTTTACGGATATACCGGGTTCCGCTATCCCACCACAATCTTCAAATACGATGTAGCAAACAACAAATCCACCGTTTACAATGCTGCCGAGATCGAGTTCACTCCCGATGATTATGAAAGCACTCAGGTTTCTTACCTGAGCAAGGACAAGACGACCATTTCCATGTTCCTGGTTTATAAGAAAGGTATCAAGCTCGACGGGAACAACCCCACCCTGCTATACGGTTATGGGGGGTTTAACATCTCGATGACCCCCAGCTTCAGCATCAGCCGTACAATCTTCCTTGCAAACGGGGGCGTATATGCCGTGGCGAACATCCGCGGAGGCGGCGAATATGGCGAAGAGTGGCACAAAGCCGGCATCAAGGAAAAGAAACAGAATGTATTCGACGACTTTATCGCCGCCGCCGAGTACCTGATCAGCGAGAAATACACTTGTCCGGAAAAGCTTGCAATCATGGGAGGCTCCAACGGGGGGTTGCTCGTCGGCGCCTGCATGACCCAGCGCCCCGAGTTGTTCAAGGTTGCCATTCCGCAGGTAGGCGTGATGGATATGCTGCGTTACCACAAGTTTACCATCGGCCGTGCCTGGGCCAGCGATTTTGGCACCAGCGACACCAAGCAGGGATTTGAGTACCTCTATAAATATTCCCCACTCCACAACCTGAAAAAGGGTGTGAAGTACCCGGCCACGCTGGCAGTTACCGGCGACCACGACGACCGGGTGGTTCCCATGCATACCTTCAAATTCATGGCGACACTCCAGGAAGACCAGGCAGGCTGTAATCCCGTGCTCGTGCGCATTGAAACCAAAGCCGGTCACGGAGGAGGAAAACCTACAGCAAAGGTGATCGATGAGGTTACCGACATGTGGTCGTTTGTGATGTATAATCTGGGGATGACGGTGAAGTAGAATTACGAAACAGCTGCTTGATGCTGGATACTGGATGCTGGATGTGTGCGTGAGGGATCTGGGGATTGGGCTGTTGATACCAGAAAAATTTTATCCAGCATCAAGCATCAAGAAAAAAGTTTTCAACAACCGTATTACCTTTTCATTTAAATCCGATTAATGCTTGTAAATGCGAAGCATGAACTATTTTTCGGATGATGCAATCTTAAATGGCCTGAAAGAAAAACGTGCGGATAGTATCCGTTATCTCTACCGGGAGTATTTTCCATTGGCTAAATCCATTGTCGAGAAAAATTCCGGGAGCTATCAAGATGCTGAAGATGTTTTCCAGGACGGGATCATAGTATTGTACCAAAAAATCTTATCAGGCACAGCATTCTCGTCTGAAATTTTTTTTCTACCTTTTTTTTCAACATCTTTGTGGATCGGCTTGTTTGGGTATCCGGCCGTTACTCCCCATGAAAAAAATATATACAACTCCTGAATATATTACTTGGCAAAGGCGGAGACTTGAGAAAATTGAACGAAAAAGAATAAAGAAAAAACGTACACGATACAAGAATATTCATAAAGAAAATGAGGACAAGGGCTACGAGGATTCAATAAAGCCAGCAGTTGTTGCACCTCCTGATTTTAGGCTTATCGAAAATACTGAAGGGTGCCTATTATTTTTCAGACAAATACGGAGTACTGAGTATTTGAATCATTATAGAAATTACAGATTTGTAAAAATATCCTTAACGAATGTCAAAGACATAGATTATGGTGCCATAAGTATATTAACAGCAATTTCTTATGATTTAAGCTACAAAAAGATTTTATTGCATGGAAATTTCCCCAAAGATCAGGCAGCCAAGGTCATGATTGCGGAAATTAAGAATTTTAAACCAATGAATTTAGAGAAAGTGATTTTGATTGATTTGGATGATCTGGAGGAGCTGGGGCTCAAGGTCGGCGACG
>JADGPR010000020.1 GCA_017882335.1 Bacteroidales bacterium
TTCCCAGTGTGGTCATCTGTTTTCGCTGACGGTCGGTGACTTCCGTTCTTGGAAAAAGAATGATGATCTGCACATTATCTAGGCCATAAAAGGCATTGGCAACAGCGCTACCGGTATCGCCCGAAGTAGCCGTCAAGATCAACAGTTTCCGGTTTTCAATTTGCAAGTAATACTGCATCAGCCTGCCCATCATGCGGGCGGCAAAATCCTTAAACGAAGCTGTGGGGCCCTGGTCCAGGCGCATAATGTATTTCCTACCGAAGACGTGTTCAAGCGGTACAGGATAATTGTAGGATTCCTTAACAATCCTTTTGAGGTCTGCATCCGGTATCTGACCCGCAAGGAACCTCCGGCTGATATCAAAGGCGATCTCATGATACGAAAGATCTTTATATTTCTCCAACGAAGCCGGATCAATAACAGGAATCCGCTCCGGCATAAATAAACCGCCATCGGGTGCAATACCTTTGAGCAAAGCCTGTGAAAAAGCAACCGGTGGTGTTTTCCGGTTCGTGGAATAAAATAAAATTGGATCCGGCATAAGGTTATTCTTCTTTTTTAATCCGTGCTGAAGAGGCGCCTCCGGCAGAAAATTCCGGAAAGGTCACATGGATTTTTTTACCATCCAGGACCGACAATGCCTGGTCCAGGTCTTTGATGATGTCATCGGGATGTTCTCCTCCAACGCACAAACGGATCAGGTTATCGGGAATCCCGGCCAGTTTCCTTCCTTCCTCTCCCTGTTGCAAATGTGTTGAGATTGCAGGAATGGTAGCCACTGACTTGATCTTCCCCAGATCGGTGGCCCTCCAGATCATGGTCAGTGCGTCAAACACTTCCCGGGTCTTTTTTGCATCACCTTTGATCCGGAACGACATCAGGTGGCCATAACGGTTTACCTTCTTCCCATATAATTCATCAAATTCAGAATCCACTAAAAACATATAACGGCTGGCCAGTTCATGCAACGCATGGGACTCCAGTCCCAGGTAATCGACGCAATCCACATGCGTGTGCTTCTCCAGGAATCCTGCTACTGTAGCGGTCGACCGGCTGAACAGGTCCATTTTTGACCGGATGGTGCGGATATCGCTCAGAGCAAGGATCGCATTCATCGGCGAGACATTGGGGCCATTATCACGGTTAGGCAATAGCTTTAGGTACTGTGCAAAATCGGCCTTCATCTTTGGATTGTCGATATTGCTGGTAATGTCTTTCCGGGCAATAACTGCTCCGCAGATCCCAAAGCCGCTGGAGAAGAGCGATTTAGTCACCGACTGCACCACGATATCGGCTCCGGAGAGAAGGGGCCTTAACAGGGCCGGGGTTGCCACTGTTGAATCAATGATAAGCGGAAGGTCATATTTATGCGCCAGGTCTGCTACTTCCTTGATATCGAAAAATCCGAGGCAGGGATTGCTGGGCAGTTCGCCATATAGAAAACGCGTATTCTCATCGATCCTGCTTTCCCATTCATGAAGATCGGTGGTATGGATCACTTGTCTCCATTCGATGCTGCGGTCGTTCTGTTTGCGCATCATGAACTGCTGGTAAGTTCCTCCATAGACCTGCGCTGAAGCAACAAAATTCAACGGTTTAGCCGATTGGCCCGGCAAGGTCACCAAGAATGGGTCGGTGGCGCTTTGTATAGCAGCCATCCCGGATGAAGTAGCAATACAGGAGGTTTCGAAATCTCCTCCAAATCCTTCCAAAAGGGATAAGACGCCTTCCAGGTAGTAGATACTCGGGTTGGCAATCCGTGAGTAGCACCAGGTCGGGATCTGGTAGCCGAGGGCTGCCTCCATTTCATCGGCATCACGGTATCCCTGGGATGTCGACATATAGATGGGTTCAATGATGGATCCCTGGTTGAAATCGAGGGCTTCCTGCATAGAATAGATTCCATGAACGGCGATGGTATCAAAACGGCAGGAACGCATTTTAAGCCGGTATTCTGCGTGCCACAGCGATGCTCTTTCAGTAGATTCGAGGTAAGGGTTAGTGCCCGGGTTTGTCATCTCATCATTAATAGAATAGTTAGTTGTCTTTTTAGTATGCTTGCGGAAAAGTATTTGCAGATAAGTCATCTTTCACTTTCACTTCCTTATCAATAGCATCAAATGCTTGTGACAAATCATTGATCAGGTCGTTTTCATCTTCAATTCCAATCGAAAAACGGATCAGTGAGGGAGAGATCCCTGCCTTGCGCATTTCTACCTCTCCCATAGCCGAATGTGTGGTAGATGCCGGGTGTGTAACTATCGACTTGGCGGTTCCAAGATGTGTGGCGTGGGTGATGATCGCCAGGGAATCTATGAACCGGGTAGCCTGTTCATAGGCTCCTTTCAACTCGAATGACATCAGTGAACTGCACCCCTTCATCTGCGGTTTGATCAGATGATGATACGGGTTGGATTCAAGTCCCGGATAATTCACAAAATTTACTTTCGGATGTTTTTCAAGGAAAGTGGCAACCACCATGGCATTATGACAATGGCGGTCCATGCGGAGTGCAAGTGTTTCCAACCCGTTGAGGTTAAGCCAGGCATTGAAAGGCGCCATGGCCGGACCCAGGTAACGGATGCCGTTCTGGCGGATGCCGTTGATCAGCTCCTGTGGACCGCAAACGATGCCGCCGAGAGCCGTTGCATTGCCGCAGATGTATTTGGTGGTTGAATGAACCACGATATCCGCACCGAGCAGGATAGGCTGTTGCAGAGCCGGTGTTGTAATCGTATTATCCACAACCAGCGGAATTTTTTTTGATTTTGCCAGGGCAGCCAGCGCCGGGATATCGGCAATAAACAAGGATGGATTACTTGGCGTTTCCACAAAAAGGAATTTTGTACGGGGGGTGATAGCTGCGGCCCAGGCATCGATGGATTCGGGATTTGTGACCCAATTGACAGATGCACCCATCTTTGGCAACCCGACATTGAACAGGCCAAACGTACCGCCATAGACCCGGTTTGAAGAAACCACATTATCACCTGCCGCTACCAGGTGATGGGTCAGCAGGAAAATGGCCGACATACCGGATGCGGCAGCGATGGCTGCCTCGGTATTTTCCAGGGCGGCCATCCGTTTCTCAAACACTTCTACCGTCGGGTTATCCCATCTTCCATAAGTATAACCGGGTTTCTCCCCTGTGAAAATAGCGGCTGCCTCCTTTGCATCGAGGTACGGATAAGCGACCGATTGGTAGATCGGTGTAGACATGGAATCAGGTTGAAAACTTGTATTTCCGGCATGAATTGCCTTAGTGTTGAAACCGTATTTTGGCATAAGAACCTCCTTGTGTTTTTATGAGTTTGGGTTAAAGAATTTGTTTAACAGGACTTGGAACAAATATAAGAGGTATTTTTTACAAATGAAAATTCACGAGGAAATAAAATATGCGGACAGGCGGACAAGCAGACAGGCGGACAAACTGGCAAGAACTCAGGTCCTCAGATAGGAAGCACCGTTCATATCCAGGACGGCGCCTGTCATGAATTCACTGCCTTCAGAGGCCAGCATCAGGATTGCATGGGCAATTTCTTCAGGTTGTGCCACCCGGTTCAAAGGACTTTGCTGCCGGATATCAATGCCTGCTTGTCCTTTAAGTAGTTCTGTCGTCATCTCGGATTCAACATATCCAGGTGCAACCACACTTACATAGATATGATATTTGCCGAGCGCCCGCGCCATCGACTGGCTGAAGGAATTTAAAGCTGCTTTACTGGCGCCATAGGCAGGATGATCGGGTTCACCACGAAAGGCGCCCCGCGAAGAGACATTGACGATCCGTCCACCTCCCAGGCGGATCATTTCCTTCGCTGCAAAGTAGGTCATGTGTGCCGGGCCGAAGAGGTTCACGGCCATGGTTTGTTCCCAGGCCTCATCCCATTCATCAAAACCGGTTTCCGCAATCGGATGAGGGATATAGACGCCTGCATTATTGACCAGGATATCCAGCTGGTTGTACTTTTCGATGACTAGGGAAACAGCGGTTTTACTTTCCTGTGCAAACCGGATATCGGCTTTGATCGTGAGATGTGAACTACCGGGAAGCAGGGATAGTGTTTCCTGTGCGGCTTTATCATTGGAGCTATAGGTAAATGCAACCGCAGCGCCTTGCTCTGCGAATGCTTTTGCGGTGGCTTTGCCGATACCCCTGGAACCGCCGGTAATGAGAACGACTTTGTTCTTGAAGTTCATTTCTTTCTGATTTGGAAGTACAAAGTTAACATTGAAAGGGAGTTTTTGACAAACGCAATTCGTAACGCATGACGCGTGATGCGTAACGCGTTACGACCATCCAACATTATCACCCCAAAACTTGCCTGAAACCCTAAAATTTTCTAACTTCGCGGATTCCAAAAATCCGAAAAAATGAATTACGATATCATCATCATTGGCAGTGGCCCGGGAGGTTATGTTGCCGCGATCAGGGCTTCACAGTTGGGTTTAAAGGTAGGTGTTGTAGAAAGAGCTGAATTGGGCGGAATCTGTCTGAACTGGGGCTGTATCCCCACCAAAGCCTTACTGAAGAGCGCACAGGTTTTTCACTATCTCCAGCATGCATCCGAATATGGCATCTCCGCCATAGAGGCAAAACCCGATTTTGAAGCCATCGTGAAACGCAGCAGGACTGTGGCTGATCAGATGAGCAAAGGCGTTCAGTTTCTATTCAAGAAAAATAAAATTGATCACATCCAGGGAACGGGAAAGGTACTGCCCGGGAAGATCGTAGAGGTAACGGATCTAACAGGAAAAGTAACTTCGTATTCGGCAAATCATATCATCCTTGCCACTGGTGCACGTTCGCGGGAGCTTCCCAACCTGAAACAGGACGGTAAAAAGATCATCGGTTACCGTGAAGCCATGACACTTTCTTCACAACCGAAATCGATGGTGGTGGTTGGCTCCGGCGCTATTGGATCTGAGTTTGCATTTTTCTATCATGCACTGGGAACAAAAGTGACCCTCATCGAAGTGCTGCTCAATATAATTCCGCTGGAAGATGAAGAGATCTCCAAGGCCCTGGAACGTTCATTTAAAAAAGCCGGGATGAAAATAATGACCGGGGCGACTGTAGAATCTGTTGATACTACCGGAGATGTCTGCAAGGTAACCGTGAAAACGAAAAAAGGAGAAGAGATCATCGAAGCGGATATCGTTTTGTCGGCAGTGGGTGTGGCTCCCAATCTCGAAGGAATGGGACTTGAAGAAACAGGTATTAAAACGGAAAACAATAAAGTTGTTGTGGATGAATTCTACCGGACCAATGTTCCGGGGTATTATGCCATCGGCGATATTGTGAGAGGCCCGTCACTGGCTCATGTTGCTTCACATGAAGGTATCATTTGCGTTGAAAAGATCGCCGGAAAAAAGGTGGAACCGATGGATTACAACAATATTCCGGCATGTACCTATACCCAACCTGAAATTGCCTCAGTCGGGATGTCGGAAAAAGCTGCAAAAGAAGCGGGATATGAAATTCTCGTCGGAAAATTCCCGTTTACCGCTTCCGGAAAGGCAACAGCAGCCGGCAACCGAGAAGGGATGATCAAGGTTATTTTCGATGCAAAATACGGAGAATGGCTGGGCGCACACTTGATCGGAGATAATGTCACCGAACTGATCGCAGAAGTGGTAGTTGCACGAAAACTTGAGACCACCGGAAGGGAAATCATCGATGCTGTACATCCGCACCCGACCATGTCGGAAGCCATAATGGAAGCCGTTGCACATGCTTATGGTGAATGCGTGGATCTGTAAGAATGCAGGAATGCAAAATGCAGAATGCAGGAATGAACAATGAGCAATGAACAATAATGAGCAATGAGCAATAATGAGTAATGAGTAATAATAAGTAATGAAATCAATTCCATAATTCAATAATGAAGATAGAAAAAAGCCATATAGAGGGCCTTATCGTTATAAAACCCGATGTTATTGAAGATCATAGGGGTTATTTTTTCGAGTCGTATAATGAAGAGAAATTCAGGCAACTGGGGATCGATGAGAAGTTTTTGCAGGACAACGAATCGAAATCGGGTAAAGGTGTTTTACGAGGATTACATTTCCAAGTGCCTCCTTATCAGCAAGGAAAGCTGGTGCGTGTGATAAAGGGTGCGGTCCTGGATGTGGCGGTCGACTTGCGGAATTCATCGCCGACTTATGGACAATGGTCATCGATCAAACTTTCTGAAAAAAACAAATGGATGTATTGGATCCCGGCCGGATTTGCGCATGGTTTCCTTACGCTGGAAGAGAATACCATTTTCTTCTATAAATGTACACAAGTATATCACAAGGAATCCGAAATGGGGATCGCATGGGATGACCTGGACCTCAGGATCGACTGGGGAACCGACCAACCTCTGGTTTCTGAAAAAGATAAAATCGCCGGAAGATTCCGTGACTTCGTGAGCCCGTTTTAAGCTGGCGAATTGGTGAGGTGGCGAGCTGGTGAGTAGTAAAGTAGCGAAAATCCAGCATCCAGTATCCAGCATCTGTAGAAAATATGTTGACAAAATCTAATTGCGTTTTAAGATGAAGATAACACTTAATTATATCTTACTAAGTACCGCCATTATCCTTGTTTCCGGGACCTTTATTTATGCTGTAAAAGAGGTCAGGGACCAGGAAAAGGATTACAGGAACCAGTTCTCCCGGCATTACCGCATTTATTCGCCTGAATTACCGGATAGAATCGATTTTGCTGGGGAAAAGGTCCCGCTGGACCTGTTTTATGTCAGGGAAAGTCTCGATCGTGAGATTATCGCAAACACCTTCATGCATTCGTCCACGATCATGATGTTCAAGCGGGCATGCAGGTGGTTCCCGGTGATCGAACCGATCCTGAAAAAAAACAACATTCCGGATGACTTTAAATTTCTTGCACTGGCAGAAAGTAACCTCGCCAATGTGGTTTCTCCTTCCGGGGCAGAAGGCTTCTGGCAGTTCCTGAAGGGAACCGGCCCGAAATTCGGACTGGAGATTACCGAAGAAGTGGATGAGCGGTACAATGTAGAAAAATCAACAGAAGCTGCATGCAGGTATTTCAGGGTCGCATACAAGGAATACAAAAACTGGACGCTGGTTGCCGCTTCTTTTAACCGGGGAATCGACGGGGTTGGCAAGGCTGTCGAAAAACAACACATGTCTGATTATTACAATCTTTCGCTGATAGATGAAACCGCCCGTTACGTATATCGTATTCTTGCCATGAAGCAGGTTTACAATAACCCGTCAAAGTACGGTTTTTACCTCCGGCAAAGCGATTTCTACCCTCCGCTTTCCACCTACACGGTTACCATTGATTCAAGCATTACCGACCTTCCGGCATTTGCCCAAAAGATGAAGATAAATTACCGGATCCTGAAGGAGTTTAATCCATGGCTGAGAAGGTACACGCTGACCAATAAAACAGCAAAAAAATACATTCTGATTATGCCGAAGGAAGAATCCCTGAGTTGGGATATGTTGAAAAAAAGCATTCCTATTGGTGAAACGTTTTTCAATGATACCCTGAAGATCAGCCTTGCTAACTGACCTGACGAATTTACTGGACCGCGGTGGAAGACAACCTGGAAATTTTTGGAGCGAGGGTTCATAATCTCAAAAACATTGACCTGGTAATACCCCGGCATAAGTTTGTGGTATTTACCGGCCTCAGTGGCAGCGGGAAATCCTCGCTTGCGTTCGATACTATTTATGCCGAAGGGCAGCGGAGGTATATGGAGACCTTTTCGGCCTATGCACGGCAGTTCATCGGGAACCTGGAACGACCAGATGTTGACAAGATCAATGGCCTCAGCCCCGTGATTGCCATAGAACAGAAGACCGCAAGCAGGAATCCGCGTTCCACAGTCGGCACCATTACCGAGATTTATGATTTCCTCCGCCTGCTCTATGCGCGTGTGGCAGATGCCTTTTCGTATGTCACGGGAGAAAAAATGGTGAGGTACACGGAACAGCAGATCGTAGATTTGATCCTTTCTCAATTCCAGGGGAAGACCATCCTCATCCTGGCGCCGATGGTAAAAGGCCGTAAAGGCCATTATCGTGAACTTTTTGAACAGATCCGGAAACAGGGATTTTTAAAAGTAAGGATCGACGGAGAGATCCAGGAGATCTCGCCGGGACTTCAGCTCGACCGGTACAAGATCCACGATATTGAAACCGTTATCGACCAGGTCACGATAAAACCAGACTCGAAGACAAGACTTGCCGGATCGGTCAACCTCGCAATACACCATGGAAAGGATGTGCTGATGGTTTTTGATACTGCCGGCAACCGGGTACGCCATTTCAGCCGCCTTTTAATGTGCCCCACATCTGGTATATCCTATGATGAACCGGAACCCAATACCTTTTCGTTCAATTCGCCTTATGGAGCCTGCCCGAAATGCAACGGGCTCGGCACCATCTCTGAGATCGACATCAGCAAGATTATCCCCGACCGTTCGAAAAGTATCCGAAAGGGAGGCATTGTCCCTCTTGGGGAATACAAGAACAACTGGATCTTCAAGCAAATGGAGGCCATCAGCGAAAAATATGGCTTCGACCTGAATACCCCCATCGCGGAAATCCCTGATGTCGCCATCACTGTGATCCTTTATGGTTCCGATGAGATCTTCCGCGTAAAGAATGATTACCTCGGGGTAACCTCCACCTATGCATTGAATTTTGAAGGGATCGTCAGTTTTATCAATTCCCAGCAGGCCGAGTCAGCGCCATCGGGTATCATGAAATGGATCAGCAACTTCATGAACAAGAGTATTTGTCCTGAATGCCATGGCGACCGGCTGAAGAAGGAATCGCTTCATTTTAAAATCGGGAATTTCAATATCGCGGATCTTTCAAATATGGACCTGATCCGTCTTAATGAGTGGTTTTCGTCCCCGGAGAAGATCCTCGATGAACGGAAAATGGTCGTTGCATTTGAGATCATTCGCGAGATCCGAAGCAGGATCAGGTTCTTGCTGGATGTTGGGATCGGTTATCTTACCCTCAACCGGACAGCGAGGAGTCTCTCGGGCGGTGAGTCGCAGCGTATACGCCTGGCCACCCAGATCGGTTCGCAGTTGGTCGGTGTGCTATACATCCTGGATGAACCCAGCATCGGCCTTCACCAGCATGATAATTTGAGGCTGATCAATGCGCTGAAAAACCTCCGGGATACAGGGAATTCAGTAATCGTGGTAGAACATGATAAAGAAACCATCCTGGCTGCCGATTATGTAGTAGATATCGGGCCAGGTGCCGGAGTTCATGGTGGAAGGATCGTGGTCGGCGGAACGCCTGAGGAGATCATGCACTCCTGCAGCCTTACCGGCGATTACCTCAATGGGCGAAAATCCATTGAGATCCCGAAGCAACGCCGCACCGGAAAAGGAAAATACCTGACCCTTCATGGCGCTTCCGGGAACAACCTGAAGGATGTAGAACTTGCCCTTCCTCTTGGAAAACTGATCTGTGTCACCGGTTTATCCGGAAGCGGTAAATCCTCTCTTATCAATGAAACCCTCTATCCCATTCTCAGCAAACATTTTTACAAATCGGAGCAAAAGCCACTGCCCTACGTGTCGCTGGATGGAATAAAAAATATCGATAAAGTGGTAGAAGTTGACCAGTCGCCCATCGGAAGAACTCCCCGTTCAAATCCTGCCACCTATACCAAGGTTTTTGATGAAATTCGGAAACTCTTTGCCGAACTTCCCGAATCAAAGATACGGGGATATAAGCCCGGACGGTTTTCTTTCAATGTAAAAGGTGGACGTTGTGAAACCTGCAAGGGAGCCGGATTGCGGATGATCGAGATGAACTTCCTTCCGGATGTATATGTTCTTTGTGAAACCTGCAATGGGAAACGGTATAACCGTGAAACGCTGGAGGTCCGGTTCAAAGGAAAATCGATCAACGATGTTTTGAATATGACGATCGAACAAGCTGTGGAGTTTTTCGAAAATGTCCCATTGATCCTGCATAAAATCAAAACACTGCACGAGGTCGGCCTCGGGTACATTACCCTCGGACAACAATCCACAACCTTATCGGGTGGTGAGGCACAACGGGTGAAACTGGCTGCGGAATTATCAAAAAACGATACTGGTAATACTCTTTACATCATGGATGAACCCACTACAGGACTGCATTTCGAGGATGTGAAGGTACTGTTGCATGTACTGAACAAACTTGTGGATAAAGGGAATACGGTATTGATCATCGAACACAACCTGGAGGTGATCAAAGTGGCGGATCATATTATCGACCTGGGACCTGAGGGCGGGGCGAACGGCGGAGAGATTATCTGTGAAGGCCCGCCGGAAGAGATCATCCATCATCTCACTAGCCTTACGGCCATGTATTTAAAACCCATGCTTGAATCAGTTTAAATCCTAATTTTACAGAACAAATACCCTTAAATGTATTATGGACAATCAGGAAATCGAAAAAATTAAAGAATCCTTCCATCCCAAAACCTGGTCGGAGACCATCAGTCAGGATACCTGGGAGATCTTCAAGGTGATGTCGGAAATGGTGGAAGGATTTCAGAAGCTGGCCAAGATCGGCCCTTGCGTATCGATCTTCGGCTCCGCTCGGACTTCCGAAGACAATAAATATTATAAACTGACGGAAGAGATCGCCTACCTGCTCACCAAATCCGGGTTCGGGATCATCACCGGCGGGGGACATGGAATCATGGAGGCCGCAAACAAAGGCGCTCACTTTGCCGGCGGAAAGTCGGTCGGACTGAACATTGCCTTGCCCTTCGAACAGAAGCCCAATGCTTTTATCGACAGTAATAAACTCCTGACTTTTGATTATTTCTTCGTCAGGAAAACCATGTTTCTGAAATATTCCATGGGATTTATTGCCATGCCGGGAGGGTTTGGCACCCTTGATGAACTGACAGAGGCCATCACCCTGATCCAGACGCATAAGCTCGCCCGTTTCCCCATCGTACTGGTTGGCAAGAATTACTGGGAAGGAATGCTCCAATGGATCAAAACAACGGTACTGAGTGAGAATAATATATCCCCGGAAGACCTTGACGTTATTTCCATTGCAGACACGGCTGCTGAAGCCGTGAAATTCATCAACGATTTCTACACCCTGTACGAGCTCAAGCCAAACTTCTGAACCCCCGGCAACGTATGGTACTCAATGATATTTATCGTACCTTTGCATTGTTATAAAACCCTGAATGCCCAGAAAGAAAGCAAAAGACACAGTCGAACTTCTGTCGGAAGCAGTGGTAGAGGCATTGCTTGACAAAAAGGCAAAAGACCCGGTACTATTGGACTTCAGGAAGTTAGACAGTTCCCTGTGCGATTCCTTCATCATTTGTCATGGCACCTCGCGTACCCAGGTTGAAGCATTGGCGGACGGTGTAATCCGGGATGTCAAGAAGAAAACAGGATTGAATCCCTATCACAGGGAAGGGTTTGAAAATGCGGAATGGATTTTGATTGACTATGCCGACATCATCGTTCATATCTTCCAGGAATCGAAGCGGGACTTCTATAACCTTGAGCAATTATGGGCTGATGCAGAGATCGTGAAGATAGAATCATCTCCAAAAAAATAATTATTCGCACCAGAAGGAACAGACAGAATGGCAGATAAAAATAAAAATAAGGATAATTTACCACCTAACTTTTCTTCCCAAAAGAAGAATAAACCAAAGTTCAGCTTTTACTGGATCTATGCAATCCTGGCCGTTGTTTTCATCGGGATCCAGGTCTTCAATTATAACAGTCCTCAAAAAGATGTCACCTGGAACCAGCTGTTTGAAATGCTGGAAAAACAAGATGTTGAGAAGATCGTAGTCGTCAACAAGGAAAAAGCGGAAGTCTATATTAAGAAGGACAGGATCACAAAAGATACGGCTTACAAGGATTTTATCAAGAAGAATTTTTCCACTTCTTTCGGGGATAATCCTCAGTTCTCCTACAATATCGGTTCGGAAGAAAGTTTCCGCGACCTGATGAAGGGAGCCCGTGACACACTTTCTACAAGGATGATAAGGTCGAACAAGACCCTTGTGCAGATTCAGGGATTTCTCAAGCAGTACCCTTATCCGCCATCATTTTCTACACGGAAAGACGTATTCGGGGATATCCTGACTTACCTCATTCCCATCATATTGCTGATCGGCGTTTGGTTCCTGATCATGAGGTTCATGAGCCGGGGTGGCGGTGGCGGAGGCGGCCAGATCTTTAACATCGGGAAATCAAAAGCACAACTTTTTGATAAAGATACCAGCGTGAGTATTACCTTCAATGATGTCGCCGGACTGGAGGAAGCAAAGGTTGAGGTGATGGAGATCGTTGATTTCCTGAAAAACCCATCAAAATATACCACTCTCGGAGGAAAAATCCCCAAGGGAGCATTGCTGGTCGGCCCCCCGGGTACCGGGAAGACCTTACTGGCAAAGGCAGTTGCCGGCGAAGCCAAGGTTCCCTTCTTTTCCATTTCGGGATCTGACTTTGTGGAGATGTTTGTCGGTGTCGGCGCTTCGAGGGTTCGTGACCTTTTCCGGCAGGCGAAAGAAAAAGCACCCTGTATCATCTTTATCGATGAGATTGATGCGATCGGGCGTGCCCGTGGGCGCAATGCCCTTACCGGCGCGAATGATGAGCGTGAGAATACGCTGAACCAGCTGCTCACGGAAATGGATGGTTTTGCCACCAATGCCGGTGTCATTATCCTGGCTGCAACCAACCGGGCCGATATTCTTGACCGGGCCCTTATGCGTGCAGGCCGTTTCGACCGCCAGATCCATGTTGAACTGCCTGATCTCGAGGAACGTAAAGCCATTTTCAAGGTTCACATGAAGCCGCTGAAGTTGGATGATTCCGTTATTGTTGAGTTCCTTGCGAAACAAACTCCCGGATTTTCGGGAGCCGATATTGCCAATGTTTGCAACGAATCTGCACTTATCGCTGCAAGAGGTAACAAAATAATCATAGGGAAACAGGATTTCATGGATGCGATCGACCGTATCATCGGCGGACTCGAAAAGAGGAATAAGATCATTTCACCAAATGAGAAAAAGGTGATCGCCTTCCATGAAGCCGGTCATGCAGCCGTTAGCTGGCTGCTTGAGTACGCACATCCGCTGGTGAAGGTCACGATTGTGCCACGGGGGAAGGCGCTGGGCGCAGCCTGGTACCTGCCTGAGGAACGACAGATCACCACCTTTGAGCAGATGTTTGACGAGATTACAGCAGCGCTTGGCGGCCGCGCATCAGAAGAGATCAACTTCGGAAAAATATCCACTGGAGCACTTAACGACCTCGAAAAGGTCACCAAGCAAGCCTATGCCATGGTGGTATATTTCGGACTGAACAAGAAGATCGGTAACATCAGTTATTATGATTCCACTGGGCAGACGGAATATTCCTTCCAGAAACCCTACAGCGAAAAAACGGCCGAAGTGATCGACCAGGAGATCAGCAAACTCCTCGAGTCGGCCTATGAGAGAGCCAAGAAGGTGTTAATCGAGAACAAGGTAAAACTTGAAAACCTCGCAAAAGTGTTGCTGGAGAAGGAGGTGATCTTCCGGGAAGACCTTGAAGAGATCTTCGGAAAACGGCCCTTTGATGAAGAACCTGCCAAAGCTCCTCTGTATGGGAATAATGTACTTCCTGAATCCGTAGAAAAAGAAAAGGATGAAA
The DNA here is from genome assembly GCA_017882335.1 of Bacteroidales bacterium. Classification (GTDB taxonomy): domain Bacteria; phylum Bacteroidota; class Bacteroidia; order Bacteroidales; family FEN-979; genus FEN-979. The sequence goes on from JADGPR010000020.1 coordinate 13,677, forward strand.
AAGAAACGGGTCCTCACCCGGAACCGTTGCCTGAAAACTCCAAAAAACCGCATGGAAGAAAGCACATCGAAAGAAAAAGTCCTCAAGAAGATCCGTGACGCCCTGATCGAGAAGACGGACCCACCCTATCCGATCATCGACATGGAGACTTCCGTTTATGCTCCATTGACCGAGCCGCTGGATGTGACCTTTGCCGAAGAACTCGTTAAAGTATCTGGTAAATTCGGGTATTGCGAAAGCGAAGATGAGTTTCTTTCTTTTCTCCAATCGTACATCCTTGAAAAGGACTGGCCGGTGATGTATTGTTATGATGAACAAATTCAGCAGCTTCTGAAGCAGGGAGGGATCCCGTTTGAATCGGACCCGGAAAAATTCACTGACATGAAGCTTGGCATCACACGGTGTGAATACCTGATAGCACGACTGGGGACGGTAATGGTTTCCTCGCATATTTCTCCTGGAAGAAGAATGACTGTTTTCCCGGAGACCCACCTCATCATTGCTTATACTTCACAGCTTGTCCCGGATCTTAAAGATGCATTGAAGAATGTCCGAAAAAAATATGAAGATAATTTTCCATCGTTGATCTCCCTCATCACTGGGCCGAGCCGCACGGCCGACATTGAAAAGACACTGGTGCTGGGAGCACACGGCCCAAAGGAATTGTATGTTTTCCTGATCGAAGATAAACCTCCGGAAAATGAATAAACCGACTGATGAGCAATGGGAAGTGATCTACAGTTCCACTGTGCTATACAAGGTGGAGATGCTCAAGGACCTGATCGAAAATGAGGATATTCCCGCAGTGATAGTGAATAAAAAAGATTCTTCTTACCTGACCTTCGGAGAAGTTGAACTGAACATCCGCAGGGATGATGTTCTGAAAGCCAAATTGATTGTAAACCGATTTCTTTCTGATGAGTAACTTCTGGGCACGCACCATCACCGGGCTATTCATGGTCTTCCTGATCTTTGCAGCCCTTTATCTTGACCGGTTCTTCTTTGCGGCGATCTTTCTTGTGGTGGTCATTCTCGGGCTCCTGGAGTTCTATTCCATCACGGTTACAGAAGACTGCAAGCCGCAAAAATACACCGGGACCATCCTGGGAACGCTGCTTTATCTGCTGATCACCGGGTTCTTTTTGTTCGGAGGACCACAACCTCTCACTTTTTCCATTGTTGTAATGTTGCCTATCTTCTTCATACCGATCATTATTGAATTGTACCGGAAGAAGGAAAAGGCTCTGATCAATGCTGCGGTTACCATCTTCGGACTGATCTATATCGCCTTGCCGGTTTCTCTTTTAAACGTTATGAACGATCCCATCGGAGGCACGGTATTTCATCGTTTCCCTGCATACCTTACAGCTTATTTCCTGATCACCTGGATCTATGATACGGGCGCTTACCTTGTGGGAAAGAATTTCGGAAAACATAAATTTTTCGAAAGGATCTCGCCAAAAAAAACATGGGAAGGAACCATCGGGGGAACGGTAGTGGCGCTATTGGCAGCTGCAGGTTATTACTTTATAACCGAAGGAACACAACTCATCCATCTGATGGTGCTAACCGGGCTTATTGTCCTGTTCGGGACATTCGGCGACCTGGCAGAATCCTTATTTAAAAGAAGCCTGAACCTGAAAGATTCCGGGAATATTTTACCCGGACATGGTGGAATTCTTGACCGTTTTGATACGATCTTTGTTTCAGCACCTTTTGTATTTTTGTACTTCGTCTTACAGATCATTCTTTAAAATAAAAAGATGACTATTCACAGAGAAGGATACACAACCATTTTCATTGCGTTCCTGTTCGTTGCCGTTGTGCTGTTGACTTTTAACCATATTTTCCCGCAGCAGACCTGGTTTCACCTTATCCTGTATATTGTTGGGTTGTGGTTTTTTATCATGATCATTAGGTTTTTCCGGTCACCCGCCAGGGCATTGAACGCAGGGGAAAATATCATTTCCTGTCCTGCCGATGGAAAAATAGTCGTGATTGAAAGGACGATAGAACCGGAATATTTCAGGGATGAGCGTATCCAGGTTTCAATCTTTATGTCGGCACGGAATGTTCATATTAACTGGTTCCCGGTTTCGGGGATGATCAAGTATTATTTTTACCACCCCGGGAAACATATGGTTGCATTCAGCCCAAAAGCCTCCCTGGAAAATGAGCGGGCTACCACTGTGATCCAAACTGCCAACGGGAAAGAAATACTGATACGTCAGATTGCCGGCGCTGTTGCAAGAAGAATTGTCACCTATCCCAGAGTAGGAACCCCCGAAGTCCAGGGCGATGAACTCGGATTCATCAAATTTGGATCCAGGGTTGACCTGCTGTTGCCGTTGGATACCCAACTGGAGATTGAACTGAACCAGGTAGTCTCGGGAAAGCAGACTATAATCGGTAGGATATAAGCTGGCGAGCTGGCGAGTGTTATTCCATCGCTCTCGCTAAAAAATTATTATACGGCAGCATTGCCTTATACACCTTTACGGTATAATCAAGTAATCCCTCGCTATATAGCTTCTTCTCTTCCATTGGATGAGAGATGGTAAAACTCCGGTTCAGGAGCAGGTTCATCCCCGGGAAATCTTTCGGGAATTCGCGGGGAGGAAGCTTCTGACGGTCCCAGTCGCTGATTCCATCAAAATATTTCTTGAAATCCTTATGGTTAAGAATGCCATTAAATTCCTCGTAATTGTAGTAGATCTCTTTCCGGATCTTCTTTGTGACTTCAGGCTCCGGCATCCAAACACCTCCGGAGAGAAAACACCCGCCGGGTTCTATGTGGAAGTAGTATCCGGGCCCGTGGTTTTTCTTGCCTCCTTTAGCCATAAAAGCCCCGAAATTGGTTTTATAGGGTGTTTTATCCTTTGCAAAGCGGACATCCCGGTAAATACGCCAGATGCAATCTTTCGCCGTAAGAAATTTGATTGAATCGTCAAATTTGGCAACCGCAGGGATCAGGGAGTTGACGAAATCCTCGAATTCTTTTTTCCCTTCTTCGTACCTCGGTTTATTTTCCTGGAACCATTCCCGGTTATTGTTTTGTTCAAGGTCTTTCAGAAAATCAATGATGGTCGTTTTCATCTTTAAGAATTTGTAATCAGGAATCAAAAATACAACGGAATGGCAATATTTCATAATGCAGAAATTTAGAATGCAGGAATTCAAAATTCAGAATTAAAAGATCCGAGATCAGAATTGGGAGATTTATATTCCTGCATTTCTGTATTCCTGCATTCTGCATTCCGAATTCTGACCCAGGTATTTCCTCTGTTGAAAAATAAATTCCTGAAAGGCCTATTACCTTTTCCTTTTTGACCGATTAAGCAGAAAACAGAAAGAAGATGGGTACGAAAGGCCGGATTATTTCATGTTTCATTTTCCTTGTTTCCAATTTCGCTTTTGCAGCCGGTGATCACTCTGTAATAGGCGGCAGGGCTGCTGCATTGGGAACAACGTCGGTTACGCAGTCTGATGAATGGTCGGTGTTCAATAACCAGGCGGGACTGGCATGGTGCAAAAAGTTCAGTGCCGGGATCTATTTTGAGAATCCTTACCTGTTAAAAGATCTCAGCCAGAAAGCCCTGGCCATAACGCTTCCTGCCGGTAGAGGAGCCTTCGGTGTTTCCATCCGCCATCTCGGGTTTGCCTTGTATTCAGAGATGAACACAAGTATTGCTTATGGGATGCGGCTGACAAAAAAATTTTCTGCCGGAGTCCAGGTTGAATACCTGCGCCTGCATGTAGACGACGGGTATAAGGATAACAGCGTTTTTTCCTGTGAGATCGGATTGCAATTCCGGGCAAGTGAATACCTGTGGCTGGGACTTCATGTGGCCAATCCTGTTCCGGTAAAATTATCATCCTTAAAAAAAGAACGACTCCCGACACTTATGCGTTTCGGACTCAGTTGGAGAATTACGGACGGATTACATTCCGATGTGGAAGTGGAAAAAGACCTGATTCATAAACCGGTATTGAAAGCCGGAATTGAATATCGCCCGGCAAAATCTCTTATTATCAGGATGGGACTACTTTCGAATCCGGCCACCTTCACGTTCGGGTTCGGTTTGGAGTTCGGAAACCTGCAGTTTGACCTGGCCTCATCTTACCATCTGGTGCTTGGATACTCTCCCCAGGCATCGTTGATTTATTATTTCGGAAAAAAAATAAAAAATGAACCACATTAGACACATAGTTCACATTAGAAATCAGCCATTAGCCATTGGCCATTAGGGCATTTGAATCTTTGAGGTCGCAAATTGCGTCCTCAAAACGGGGTGGAACAATGCAATTGATAATTGGAAATTGATAATTGATAATATAAATGATAAAATCCTATTGTGTCCTATGTGCCCACTGTGGTGAAAAAAAATTTCTCCAAATCCTATTAGTAGGCATCCTTTCTTTCATTTTTTTTATTCCTTCGGATGGCATTTCACAAAATGAAAACCCTGATCTCATTGAACGAACAACGGAAAAGCTGTCGGAAACCTCCGACAAACCGATCGACTTCTCTGAAGTCTCTGATGTACTTGACAGGTTTCAAAACCACCCGATCAATCTAAACAATACAAATCATGAACAACTCAGCCAACTCCTCTTCCTAAACGACCGGCAGATCAATAATCTCATTAATTACATCCAGTCTTATGGAACGATCTATTCCATTTATGAACTCAGGGTCGTGGATGGATTTGATTCTGCAACAATCCGGAAGATACTACCATACGTTTTGGTGGGACAGGATATGGAAAAACACCCTATCCGTATAAAAGATCTTCTTGGATCAGGGAGAAACCAGATGTTGATAAGGTTTGAGCAGGTGGTCCAAAAGCAAGCCGGTTACCATGTTGCAGATTCTATTCTTGAAAAAAATCCCAATACAGGATATGCCGGTAGTCCTGCGAAGCTGTATTTCCGTTACACATATTCATTCTATAACCGGCTTTCGATGGGCCTCAGCGGGGAAAAAGATGCAGGGGAACAGTTTTTCATGGGAAACCAGAAAAACGGCATGGATTTTTATTCCGGTTATATAAGTCTCCAAAACACTGGAATACTTAAACAAATTACCATCGGAAATTTCAATGTGGATTTCGGGCAGGGACTTACACTGAGCTCCGGTATTTCTGCAGGAGCCATACCGGGAACGGGAAATGTGCGGAGGTATGCACGGGGAGTTGTGCCAAGCCAGTCGACCAATGAAGGTAACTACCTTAGGGGAGTTGCCGTGGTAATGAAGAAATGGAATTACAGGCTTTCACTTTTCTATTCGAACCACAAACGGGATGCAAATGTAACCGTGGCCGATACTCTTACCGGTGATGCATGGTTGATCAGTTCATTTTCTAAAACAGGGTATCACCGGATGCCCAGGGAATTGGAGGACAAGAATACCCTGCGGGAAACTATCCTTGGAGGAAATATAAACTTTCGGAATTCCTTCCTGTCCCTCGGCATTACCGGCTTTAGGAGTCACTGGAATGCCAGCCTGGAGCCCAGGACTTATCCTTATAACATCTTCACTTTCAGGGGAAAGGAAAACCTGAATTTCGGGATTGACATCCAGGCCTCGTTAAAAAATGCATTTTTATTCGGTGAATGTTCACGAAGCCGTAATGGAGGGATGGCCTTTCTATCAGGGATCCAGGTGAACCCTGATCCAAGACTGATGTTTTCACTTTCTCTTAGGGATTACCAAAGCAATTACCAGGATCTTCTCTCCAATGCACTCGGGCAGAACAGCGCCAATGCCAATGAAGAAGGTTTTCTTGTTACTTTCAATGCTGGCATCGCACCAGGGCTTGGGCTCACCGGCTATGCTGACCTGTACCGGTTTCCCTGGCTGAAGTACAGGACGGATAGCCCTTCCCGCGGAAGCGAATATCAATTACAATCAGATTTTACAGCAGGCAAATTTGTCAAGATGTACCTTAGGTTCAGGATCCGGTCGAAACAGATCAATGTTCCGGAAAATTTGCGACCTGTAAACATCCTGGAAGAAGGGACAACGATGACAGTACGTTACCAGGCAGACTGGCAGGTTTCCGATTTCCTGATATTGAAAACCCGCTTTGAATGGCTTCGAAACCGGAACGGAAATTTAAGTCCGGCTAACGGTTATCTCCTCAGCCAGAACCTTTCGTATAAGCTTCCGGTTAAACATTTTTCGCTGATTTTTCTTTATGCCTTGTTCGATACCGATTCCTACAACGAGCGAATCTATGCGTATGAAAGTGATGTATTGTATGGTTATTCTGTTCCTTCCTATTCAGGGAAAGGATTGCGTTGCTTCCTCCTTGCGGCATGGTCTCCCTTCAGATGGCTGGATCTCTGGGTTCGTTATGCACAGACGTGGTATTCTGACCGCAATGTTATAGGTGCCGGCCTTGACTTGATAAACGGTAACACCAAATCGGAAGTGGAAATTCAGTCGAGAATCCGGTTTTAAAATAATAACAGCTAGCTTAAATAGTTTTTATTATTTTAATAGAGATCCCTCCTTCGTCGGGATTAATTAGACTAGTCATTTTTTTCACTTCGTTCGCAAAATGCCAGTTTCATTAACTTTATGAACTTTCAACTTACCTTATCAGCATCACGGTTCCGTGATTGGTAACCCTTGTCTTTTTGTTGTCTTCGTAAAATATTTCCCACACATATACCCCTGGGGGGCAATATTGTCCTTTGGATGTTCCGTCCCAGCCTTCTTCTATGTTGGTCGTGCTGAAGATTCGCTGTCCCCAATGGTCATATATCTGGAAATTATACTTTGTAATGTTTTCCGGTGGTGTTCCAAATATCCTGAATTTATCATTGATACCATCTCCGTTCGGGGTGAAAGCGTTTGGAATAGGTGCGCGGACAACCACCAGAACAGAATCTTTAAGAACGATACCCGAGCAGAGATCCATGTAAACATAGTACCAGGTAGTAACATTCGGGGCCACGGTAATGGTTTGGTCTGTCGAGATCTGATCAGAACCTTCATACCAGTTGTAAACAATTTTATTACCCGGTACCATCGGCTGCATGTGAAAAGGAATGGGCGCAACAGCAAAGCTATCCACTGAAACGGGAGTATACAACCAGCCTTCTTTGCTAATTGTAAATGAAGTATTATTTCTGCCAGGAACTGCGAAACCTATCGTGCCGTTGCCATTTTGCACACCCATTGTTGCGCGATTTTCATACCAAACATCACAGCGTTTTTTTGTCAATACCTGATTTTCGATCGTATTGTTTCCTTCCTGCAGAATGATCTGGAAAGTAGCGATCGAATCTTTGCAATCATTTGGGTCCTGGGAAAACATCGGAACCTGGCACCACATTACAATCAATTGCCTGTTGGGGGCATTTCCGGTGGTTAGGTAAAACACATAGGTATCAAAAAATGTCGGATGCAAATCTATCCAGGGACACATGATGACATTCTTCGGGTAAGTGTTATCCGTGGTTGGAACTGCAATAGGATTACGAATCCCCGCCGTGTTGGGACTGGGTGAAAAACTGATCCATCCGTTGGAGCCGAGGTAGAACTCCGTGAAATTAGTTCCGAAAAACCGAAAACTGAAACCAATCGGGAAAGGCCCTGCCACATCATCATCGCCAAGAATAACAGGAATCCCGGGGTTCCCATAGGTGGCGGTCAACGTTACCGGAACACCGGGATTGATTGTATCGTTGGGGCCGGCATCAAGCTGGGCGAAGGTCACGGTCGAAAGTAATAGGAAAAGAATAGTGAATAGTGAATAGTGAATAGTGAATAGTGAATAGTCTTTTACATTCCGGAGGTGCGGACCAGGGAAGTTATTCTGATGAGCTAAATTATAAACAAGGTTTTGCAATTTATCCTGAATATTGAAACAATGGATTTTGAATTAAACGGGTTAATTTGATGAGTTGGGTTTTGAGATTTGAGCTTCCCTTCATTCTAACCACAAAATTGGTCAAATTATTTCAAATAAATCTTAATTTTGTCCTGCAATCACAAGTTTTCTTCCAACGTACCCGAATTTCTTAAATTTATACTCCTTATGAAAAAAGATTCACAACTTTTCAGTATCATTAAAAAAGAATTGAACCGCCAAACCAGCGGAATTGAATTGATTGCATCCGAAAATTTTGTCAGCGACCAGGTATTAAAGGCCATGGGATCCTGCCTGACCAACAAATATGCAGAAGGATATCCCGGCAAAAGATATTACGGAGGATGCCAGTTTGTTGATATTTCCGAACAGATGGCCATCGACCGTGCCAAGCAGTTGTTCAATGCCGAATGGGCAAATGTTCAGCCTCATTCGGGTGCACAGGCCAACATGGCTGTACTCATGACCGTTTTGAAACCCGGCGATACCTTTATGGGACTTGACCTTTCACATGGCGGACACTTATCACACGGTTCACCGGTTAATTCATCGGGTATTTTCTACAAACCTGTGGGATATAAGGTTGAAGAAGCTACCGGTTTGATCAACTACGATAAAATGGAAGAGCTTGCGCTCCAGGTCAGGCCAAAACTGATTATTGCAGGTGCATCCGCCTATTCCCGCGATTGGGATTACAAGCGTATGCGCAAGATCGCCGATAAGACCGGAGCGATCCTTATGGCCGATATCGCACATCCGGCAGGACTTATTGCAAGAGGCTTGCTGAACGATCCCATTCCCTGGTGTCATGTTGTTACGACCACTACGCATAAAACACTTCGCGGCCCGCGTGGCGGCATGATCCTGATGGGTAAAGACTTTGAAAATCCCTGGGGAGTGAAAACCCCGAAAGGCGAAACCAAGATGTTCTCGGCGATGCTTGATTCGGCTGTATTCCCCGGGATCCAGGGCGGGCCGCTGGAACATGTGATCGCAGCCAAAGCCGTTTCCTTCTTTGAGGCATTATCGGATGAATATATGGATTATATCATCCAGGTAAAAAAGAACGCCGCCGTCATGGCGCAAGCTTTCGTCAACAAAGGATACCATGTTATCTCCGACGGAACAGATAACCACCTGATGCTGATAGACTTGCGGAAGAAGTTCCCCAACATTACCGGGAAACAGGTTGAAAACACGCTCGTGAAAGCAGATATTACCGTGAACAAAAACATGGTTCCGTTCGATAGCCGTTCCCCGTTCCAGACGTCGGGACTTCGCGTCGGAACGCCTGCCATCACTACCCGAGGATTGAAGGAGAAACATATGCCTCTGATTGTTGAATTAATGGATGAAGTGATCAGCGATATTGAAAATGAAGACAAGATCATACAGACCAGGAAGAAAGTGAACGAGATGATGAAAGAATTTCCGTTGTTTGCTTATTAACTATGAAAAAATTGTATCTCGTCCGGCATGCAAAATCTTCCTGGGAAGAACCAGAAGGATCCGATATGGATCGCCCTCTGCTGGAAAAAGGGATCAAGCGGACCCTGAAGGTAATTCGTTTCCTCAATGAACGACATGTCAAGATTGACCAGATGATAACAAGCCCGGCGACACGTGCCTTTCAAACAGCCATTCTGGTTGCAAAGGGGATCGGATATCCGGAAGATAAAATCCGTGTGGAGCAGAAGATCTACGACGGGTATTATGACCGCATCCTCGATCTTATTTATGCAACCGCAAATGAGATCAATTCGTTAATGATCTTCGGTCACAATCCCACCATCACCCACCTGGCAAACTTGTTCCTTCACCCGGGTGTTGATCTTTTACCAACCACAGGTACCATCTGCATCTCCTTTGATACCGGAAAATGGGAGTCCATTCCTTCGGTCGATCCGGTCAGTGAATTCGTCGTCTTTCCTAAAATGTTGCCATAGCCATGGGAAAAGAAGATAAATTACAGGTAGTTAACCGCGAAACCAGTTGGCTGCATTTCAATGGAAGAGTATTGCAGGAAGCTGCTGACGAGCGGAACCCGATGATCGAGCGGCTGAAATTCCTGGGAATTTTTTCCAATAACCGGGATGAGTTCTTCCGTGTCCGCGTTGCCACCCTTACCCGGATGCTCAAGGTAGACCGCTTTCATCACTCCCTCAATCTGAACCCGCGGAAAGTCCTGAAAGAGATCAACGACATTGTTATTTCACAGGAAAAGGATTTCATCCGGATCTATCAGGAGATCGTGGATGATCTTCGGAAGCAAAATATTTTCATCATCAATGAAACCCAACTGACAGAAAGACAAGGAACACTGATCCGTAAATATTTTCAGGAAGAAGTTCGGGTTTTCCTTTTCCCGATGATGATCAGCAACCTGAAAGACATGTCATCGCTCCGTGATAAATCAATTTACCTCGCGGTGACTTTGAAAAAAGACGAATCAGCCAAGACCGATTTTGCGCTGATAGAGCTGCCAACCAAGACACTTTCGCGGTTTTTCATCCTGCCCCAATCAGGAAGTAAAAAATTCATCATCCTGCTCGATGATATTATCCGTTACTGCCTCTCTGATATCTTTTCCGTATTCGGTTATGATTCGTTCAGCGCCCATACGGTGAAATTTACGCGGGATGCAGAACTAGACATCGACACCGATGTGTCGAAGAGTTTCCTGGAGATCATGACGGAAAGCCTGAAACAGCGTAAACGGGGGAACCCGGTGCGTTTTGTGTATGACAACTCCATCCCCGAATCCCTTCTGAAGACCATCATCAAACGCCTGGATATCCGCAAGGATGATCCCATCCGGGGCGGCGGAAGATATCATAACTTCAAGGATTTTATGAATTTCCCAAACCTGGGATCGAAGACCCTTGAAAATGCACACCTGGTTCCCCTCCGGCATCGTGACCTTCCACCGAACACAAGCGTTCTCGCTGTAATGCGGAAGAAAGACATTATGCTTCACTATCCTTACCAATCGTTCCAATACATCATCGACCTGTTGCGTGAGGTTTCAATCGACCCAAAAGTACGTTCAATCAAAATGACGATCTACCGCGCTGCTAAAAACTCCAGCGTTATCAATGCATTGATCAATGCAGCCAGGAACGGAAAATATGTAACGGTGTTCATGGAACTGCAGGCACGCTTCGACGAAGAAGCAAACATCCTCTATACTGAACGGCTGCAGGAAGAAGGTGTAAAGGTGATCCAGGGGATTCCCGGGTTTAAGGTTCACAGCAAACTCATCCTTATCCGGAGAAAAGAAAATAACAAGGATTTTTTTTATGCCAATATCGGAACCGGCAATTTCAATGAAGATACGGCCAATGTTTACGCAGATGATAGCCTGTTGACATCAAATGAAAAGATCACGGCTGACGTGGCAAATGCCTTCCACCAAATGGAAGCGAACTACCGCCCGATGAGATATAAAACCTTGGTCGTGGCGCCTTTCCTCATGCGAAACCATTTCATGCACCTGCTGAACAACGAGATCCGCAATGCAGGGGTGGGGAAAAAAGCATGGGTCATCATCAAGCTTAACAACCTGGTGGATGAAACCATCATCAAAAAGCTTTACAAGGCAAGCCAGGCAGGTGTAAAGATCAAACTGATCATACGTGGCATCTGTGTACTAATTCCTGGTCAGCCGGGCCTGAGCGAGAACATCGAAGCCATCAGCATTGTCGATCGCTTTCTCGAACATTCGAGGGTCATGGTCTTTGCCTGTGGCGGGGATCCTCAATACTATATCACTTCTGGCGACTGGATGGTCCGGAACTTCGATAACCGTATCGAGGTGGCATGTCCTATTTACAGCAAGGAGATCCAGCACGAAATCATGGACATGCTGAAGATCCAGCTCAACGACAATGTGAAAGCAAGGATCATCGGCCCTGGTGAAGCAAACAGATACAAAAAATCCCCCGGATCTCCTGTCCGGTCACAGATTGAGATATACAACTACTTTAAGAAGAAGTTGATTAATTCACAATTGATAATTGACAATTGACAATTAAAACAATAATGAAACAAGGAAATGTTATAAAAGAAAAAAGTTACAGTTTTGTGATCAGGATTGTAAAACTATATAAATTTCTTTCAGAAGATAAGAAAGAATATACGCTTTCTAAACAGATCCTTAAAAGCGGAACCTCAATTGGAGCCTTAATCAGAGAAAGTGAACATGGCGAAAGTAAATTGGATTTTATTCATAAACTGGCCATTGCATTAAAAGAAGCAAATGAAACCGAGTATTGGCTTAATATTCTGAAAGATGTTGGCTACATTGATGACCGGATGTTCAAATCAATAAACAAAGATTGCGTGGAACTTTTAAAATTATTAACGTCCATAATAAAAACCTCAAAATCCAAATAATTATCAATTATCAATTGTCAATTATCCATTTATCAACGTGTTTAAAAAGATTCTACGGATATTATTTAACAAATACACTATCACGATGCTCCTGTTCGTTATATGGATGGTATTCTTCGACAGCAGCAGCGTTTTGAACCGTTTGAAATACCGGGAAAAGCTGAACAGTCTGAAGCAGGAGAAACATTTTTTCCTGGAAGAGATAAAAAAGGATTCCATACTTTCACAAAAATTGCTTTTAGATACTTCCGAAATTGAAAAATTTGCCCGGGAAAATTACCTGATGAAAAAAGAGAAAGAAGATGTGTTCCTCGTGATCGATACTACTGCGGATCGACATCAATGACCAGCCTGAGCGGGCTGAATTCCTTAAGTTTACTGAATTCCTCCATCTCCTCCATAAGCTTCTTTTTCATTTCTGTCTGAGAGGCTGAACGTTCGATCTTTACCATGATCTGTTTCAGGTAGTAATTCATGATGCGGGAAACGAGGGGATATTCCGGTCCAAGTACCCGGTTCCCGAAAAGCTTTCGTAACCGCTTGGCCAGTTCATCGGAAGCCTTATTCAAAACAGCCGGATCTTTGTGTTTGACCTTCACCAGGACCAGGCGGTAAAATGGTGGATACTTAAACTTCCTCCGGTCAACCAGTTGCTGTTCATACATCGCCTTGTAATCATGGTTTACCACATCCAGGATCACCGGATGTTTCGGGTTGTAGGTCTGGATGATCACCTGGCCCCTTTTGTTTTTGCGGCCCGACCGGCCACTGACCTGCGCCATCAGCTGGAAGCTTCGTTCGGCCGAACGGAAATCGGGAAAGCCAAGCATGTTATCGGCATCCAGGATGCTGACCGTACTCACATTTTCGAAGTCAAGCCCTTTGGTAACCATCTGTGTTCCGACCAGAATATCTATATTTCTTTCTTCAAGGTCATTGATAATCTTTTGATGCGAATGCCTTGTGCGTGTGGTATCAAGGTCCATTCTCGTGATCCTTGCTTTGGGGAAGAGAAGCCCCAGTTCCTCTTCAACTTTTTCGGTCCCGAAACCTTTCATCTTTAAGGAGATCCCTTTGCATTCCGGGCATTTTTCCGGGATGAAGGTCGTGTATCCGCAATAATGGCAGCGTAACTGGTGATTTTGTTTGTGATATACCAGCGTCACATCGCAATTGCGGCAGGTCGGCATCCAGCCACATGTCTCGCATTCAAGCCGGAGGGAAAAACCCCTGCGATTCTGGAAAATGATCGCCTGTTCGCCTTTTCCCAAGGCATCTTCCAGCTGTTTGACCAGGACGGAGGTGAAATGCGACTTCATCTTTTTCCACCGGATCTCTTCCTTCAGGTTCACCACGCTGATCTCCGGCATCTCCATGCTCCGGTAGCGTTCGGTCATTTCAACCAGGGCATATTTCCCTTCCTGGCAGTTGTAATAACTTTCCAGTGAAGGTGTTGCCGAGCCGAGAATGGCTTTTGCATTGTGAAGATGTGCCAGGTACAAAGCCACATCCCTTCCGTTATACCGTGGAGAAGGTTCATATTGCTTGAAAGAAGAATCGTGTTCTTCATCCACGATGACCAGGCCTAGGTCTGAAAATGGAAGAAAAACTGCAGACCGGGCACCCAATATTATATCATAGGAGGATCCTCCGGCATTTCCGGTTTTTCCGCGGATCAGCACTTTATTCCATATCTCCACACGTTCATTTTCATTGAAGCGGGAATGGTAAACGCCTACCCTTTCCCCGAAATATTTCTTCAGGCGGTTGATGGTTTGGGTGGTCAATGCGATTTCAGGCAAGAGGTATAATACCTGCTGTCCTTTATCGAGTGCTTCCTGGATGAATTTTATGTACAGTTCTGTTTTCCCGCTCGAGGTCACCCCATGCAGTAAAACCACATCCTTCTCCACAAATGCCTGCCGGATCCCATCATAAGCATTTTGCTGAAAATCCATCAGCTCAATGGAACTGACATCAGTAACGGCTCCTCCCTCTTTCATCCTGCTCACTACCTTTTCATACTGTTCCAAAACACCCTTTGCCACGAGTCCTTCCAGTGCAGAGGGAGTGGCTTTGACGCTTTTCAGCAACCCGGTGCGGTTCACTTCTCGGGATTCACCGGAATCCTGTCTTGACAGGACCAGGAACGACATCAGTAATTCTAATTGTTTCCTGGCTTTTTTCTCAAGCTGCTCAAAGAGATCTTTGAATTTTTCTTCATTGGCGGTATATTCTTCCGTAAGCCGGATAAATGTTTCTTTCCTGGGCCGGTACCTTTCCGGGAGTTCTTCTTCCATCAGAATGATCCCTTTTTCCAACATGGTTTTGATGACGGGAATCACCTTCATTTGCCCGATAATTTTTGACACTTCGGAAATCTCGATGGCTGGCCGGTTATGCAATGCTTCAAGGAGGAGCCTTTCTTTTTCATTCAGTTCTTCCTTCCGAGGATTAAAATCCGGGTTCAGGACGACTTTTGATTCACTGGCCAGTTTAAAGGCTGAAGGCAGAGCAGCATTCATGACCTCCCCGGGATGGCAGAGGTAATAGGCTGCGATCCAGTTCCAGAATTTTAATTGCAAAGGAAAGATGATGGGAACTTCATCCAACACCGAAAGAATCTCTTTTGCCTCGTGGCTATCGGGTTTGCGATCGTGGATCTCGACGACGAGTGCCGTATAGATCTTTCTTCTCCCGAATTGTACTACAATCCTGCCACCCTCCACAGCTTTCCCTGCCAGTCCATCGGGGATAGAATATGTATAAGTGCTGACCGGTAAGGGAAGCAGCACATCGGCAAACCGGGATTTCTTTTCCAAGGCAACAAGTGTAACACTATTTATAAAGCCAGGATGCGTGACATTTCGAGCATCTGGTGATTAACGTCTTTATGGTGCTTGATGGCCTTCTCAAAAGGTGTAAACGTGACTTTATTATCGATGATCCCTACCATAACGCCCCGTTGTCCTTCCAATAGGGCATTAACGGCTTCATACCCTAGTGTGCTGGCAAGCACGCGATCGTATGCAGTTGGAGAGCCTCCACGCTGAATATGACCAAGAATGGTGACACGGGTATCCATTTCCGGCAGCCTTTCCTTCACTTGTTTTGCAATTGCATAGGCTCCGCCGCAATCATCCCCTTCGGCCACGATCACGAGGCCGGAGGTCTTGTTCCTTCGCCAGTCATGCCTCAGGAGGCGCGTAAAATTGTCAATATAGGTGGTGGTTTCCGGCACCAGGATGAACTCGGCCCCAACGGCGATTCCGCTTCTGAGTGCGATAAATCCGGCATCACGGCCCATCACTTCGATAAAAAACAAACGATCGTGGGAGTTCGCTGTATCCCTGATCTTATCACAGGCTTCCACAACCGTATTGATGGCGGTGTCGTACCCGATGGTAGCATCGGTCCCATATAGGTCATTATCAATCGTTCCGGGTAAACCGATGATGGGAAAGTCATTTTCTTCATCAAAGATGCCGGCGCCGGTAAAGGTGCCGTTTCCCCCGATGGCAATCAGACCATCAATTTCAAAATTCTTAAGGTTGGTATAAGCTTGATCCCGGCCTTCCCGTTCCATGAACCGCTTGCTGCGTGCGGTTTTCAGCATGGTTCCTCCCCGTTGTATGATATTGGACACCGAGTGGCTGTACATCTGTTCAAACTGGCCGTCGATCATGCCCTCATATCCGCGGCAGATCCCGAAGACCTCAACATTGTGAAATATGGCTGTGCGTACCACAGCCCGGATTGCTGCATTCATCCCCGAAGAATCACCTCCGGAAGTCAGAATACCAATTCTATTGATTCTTGGCATGTTTCGTTTGTTTTGTACTCCAAAATTACCAAAAATCGCAAGGTAAGTTTATAAAGTTTGTAAAGTTTGTAAAGTTTGTAAAGTTATAAAGTTCGTAAAGGTTATAAAGTTATATGGTCGATGGGGTTGGTGAACGTATGCATATTGTTTAGACAGAAATTTCTCAGAAATAAACACTAACTTGCTTCATTAAAAACCTTTGCGTTACTTTGTGACATCCTTGATGCGCCCCTGCCTACCGGCAGGCCGGTTTGTAATAAAATAAATGAAGGATTATGAAGTTATTTCATCTGAAAAAAATGCAGAAGGCCGGAAAAAAATCCCCGGTCAAAATATTCATCAATAAACTCAATTCATCATGAAAACCAAAATTGCAGTTGTAACAGGAGGAAGCAGGGGACTGGGCAAAGACATGGCACTGTCACTGGCCATAAAAGGAATCGATGTTGTGCTGACTTATCTCACAAAAAAAGACGAAGCAGAAAAAGTTGCCGCAGAAATACAAAAGATGGGACAAAAGTCGGTTGCAATGCACCTTGATGTTTCAGATATCGGCTCCTTCGACAGCTTTATCGGAAAATTATCATCTTCCCTGAAAGAGCATTGGAATACCGGTACGTTCGATTACCTGGTCAACAACGCTGGCATTGGAGCTACAATACCCATTGGCCAAGTAACCGAAGAAGATTTTGACCATCTACTGAATATCCATTTCAAAGGAGTCTATTTTCTCACGCAGAAATCGATTCCCTTACTCAATGACGGGGGCGGAATTGTAAATATTTCTTCCGGCACCACCCGTTTCTCATTTCCCGGTTATTCAGTTTATGCATGTATGAAAGGAGCCATAGAGGTTTTTACCCGGTACCTGGCAAAGGAACTGGGGGTGAGAAAGATCAGGGCGAATGTGGTTGCACCCGGCGCGATTGAAACCGATTTCAATAACGCAGGTTTGCGAAATAGCCCTCAACGAAAGGCCTATATCGCAAGCCAGACCCCTTTGGGCCGTGTAGGACAGGCTGACGATATCGGAAGCGTGGTCGCCTTTCTCTGCTCTGATGATTCGAAATGGATAAATGGCGAAAGAATAGAGGTGTCGGGAGGAATAAATTTATAAACCTGGGAAAATGAAGAATGAAAAATGAAAAATGAAAAATGACTAAAACATAAAATTTATTCTGAAAGAAAATTATTTTCATTATCTTTTTGTTATCTCGAATTATATATTACCTTTGGTTCGCTAATTTTAAATTTATAATTGTTATGTCAACAGGTAAAGTAAAGTTTTTCAACGAGAGAAAAGGATTCGGTTTTATCGTAGACGATGAAACACAAGAAGACATTTTCGTACATGTCAGTGGTTTAGTTGACCGCGTGAGGGAAAACGACCAGGTTTCTTTTGATATCACGGAAGACAAAAGAGGAAAGAAAGCGATCAATGTTAAGAAAGAGGCATAATCTTTATTACACATTGTGATGCAAAAAAGAAGCTATCCGCAGGGACGGCTTCTTTTTTTGTCTCAGCCAAAAGAGTGTTTCTGGTCTCTTTTTACAATGGCTCGATGTGAAGTTTTATCTGGGAATCCAGATACATATTTATGGATGAGGACGGTATCAATAAGATCGTACATAGAGACAGAAGTAGCAAAAATCAAATTTTCACAACAGGTTCTTTTTGCAGTAGAATAGGATAAAGCTCTTCCGTCCTATTTATTGAGCATGACCGGCATGACCAGCATGAGGATGTCCTCATTTTTGTTCTCCTGGTTCACGGGAAGAAGGATACCGGCTCTGTTGGGTGCCGACATTTCCAGGCGGATCTCCTCGGTATCAATGTTATTCAGCATCTCGATCAGGAATTTTGAGTTGAAGCCAATCTCCAAGTCATCACCTTCATAATCGCAGGTAAGACGGTCCTTCGATTCCTTTGAAAAATCAAGATCTTCAGAGGAAAGAACAAGTTCTTTTCCAGAAAGTTTAAATCGTACCTGGTGAGTCGACTGGTTGGCAAAGATGGCCACCCGGCGGATGGTTGTGAGCAGTGCATTCCGGTCGATCGTCAGTTTATTGGGATTTTCAGTTGGGATGACGGCATCGTAGTTGGGGTACTTTCCATCGATGAGGCGGCAAACCAGGTGGATGTTCTGGAAGGAAAAGAACGCATTGGTGCGGTTGTATTCTATGTTGACAGGCATATCCTGGCCGGAAATAATATTCTTGAGGAGGTTGAGTGGTTTCTTCGGAAGGATAAAGGATGCCGACTCATTTGATTTTGCATCGGTCCTCTTATATTTCACAAGTTTATGGGCATCGGTGGCCACAAACGTGATATCTTCCGGGGATAATTCACAGAAAACACCCGATAATACCAGCCTGAGTTCATCATTACCCGTCGCAAAGAGGGTTTTATTGATGGCCTGGGAAAGCAGAGAAGAGGTGAGTTCAATGGAGGTAGTGCTTTCAAGGCTCGGAACCCGTGGGTATTCATCGCTCTTATGGCCGGCCAGCTTGTACTTTCCATCACCTGCTGAGATTTCGATCCCCTGGTTATCTTCATTGATCGTAAATGAAACCGGAATATCGGCAAAGGTTTTAAGGGTGTCGACCAGGATCTTGGCCGGGATGGCAATACTCCCGTTCTGAAGGGTTTTATCCGGTTTCAGTATGACACTCATGGTGGTTTCCAGGTCTGAAGAAGTGATCGTAAGTGCATCATCCTTCAGATCAAAGAGAAAATCATCAAGAATGGGCAATGTATTACTGGTATTGATCACACCGATAATGGATTGCAGATTTTTTAGTAAGAGGGAACTGGAAACGATGAATTTCATAACAGTGTCATTTTTCGTTTTACAAATAAATTATTACGACCACAGTAGTCAACAATCAAAAATTTTGTCAAATATACAAAAATTAAATTCTATTTCAAACAATGAATCTCCTTGCGAAACTTATGCTCCCTCCTCCTTTTTTTTCCTCCGGAAATCAAATTTGTTTTCCTCTCCCCTGCTCAGCCGTTTGATATTTTTTATGTGTGTAAGGGGGATGAAGACTGCAACTACGATCGCAAGAATGATAAGCCCAGGGTGTTCCTGTCTTGTAATAATAATGACGATAAAAGGGAAGGATATTCCGCAAAGTATGGAAGCTAAGGAGACATACCTCGTCACAGCCAGTACAGTAATAAAAAGTGCCAGTACGATGAGCAATGCAAGCGGGTATAGCGCGATGGCTGCCCCGGCCAGGGTACCTACGCCTTTTCCCCCTTTAAAACCGGCAAAGACAGGAAAAACATGACCGAGAACAGCAGCAAATGCCATGCATATCCTGACGTATGTGATAAAATCCTCACTCAATCCCGTGTGCGGAAACAGGAAGATCACCTGGACGGCTGCCCAACCTTTGAAAACATCAAACACCATGACCGGGATTCCGGCTTTGTAACCCAGTACACGGATCACATTGGTGGCGCCGGCGTTCCCGCTTCCATGCTGCCTTACATCGATCCCATAAAACAGTTTGCCCACCCAAACTGCGCTGGGAATGGAACCCATTAAATAAGCCAGAAGGATTTCAAATGCGAGGTAGATATGGTTCATATAATTACGAATTACGGATTACGAATTACGAATTATGTTATTGGGTTTCGTATTTTCTCAGAAATTCTCTCTTTTTCCGGTCGGTTGCAATTGTGTAACGATATCCTTTTACAAGGTTTCCGATTCTTTTCTGCTCTGCGGATGATTTGACCCCTGCTTCTACCGCTTCATTGAATTGTGCATTGGAACTCAATGCCATAAGGATGTTGTTGCGGTAGTTGAAGAAATACCAGTCATTTTGGGTCAACTCAAAATAGAAGGTAAAATCATCCCCGTTCTTCTTCTTCTGAAATTCCAGTATCCCATTGACAAATTTGTTCACCTGTATTTTTCCTATGCAACCGATGCCGATGGGTCCGTAAGAAACCCAGGTTTTATTGAGGGTATCCCACCGGAGCTTCACGTCGGCCAGGAAAATGGTCCGGATGAGTTCATCCGGGAACCGCTTGAACCGCCCTACCATCTCCATTTCTGCTTTAACCTTGTCGAATTCTTTCTTTCCAAGCAGGGTCTTCATGGCTTCTAAGTAAGGAGAAGCTGAAAATACAAGCCCCTGCAGGTTCATCGTTCCAAGTTGGGTAGTAAACTTTGTCAGGCAATCGTCTGAGAACGGGAAATTGAGTGCCAGGGCAACCCATGTTTTGGTTGAATCGGCAATAACATAATGATCAATGGTTCCCCAGGATTCCATCTTCAGGGCACCGGAATTCAATGCCAGATTGATCTTCCCGCTTCCGTGAAGAGCACAATCGTTTGTACTTAGCGAAAGGCCGTTACCCGGCAGTGTCGGGTCTTTGCGACGGTCCATCTCCATGATGCGGTATAAATTGTTGGAAAGGTCAAAATCGATTTTCCCGAGTGAAGTGATCATCGTGGAATCGCTGAAAGATCTCTTAGAAGAGAAGAATGCTGGATAGATACGGTTGGCTGCATTGGAGAACATGATTCCGAGTCCAAGCTTCTGAAAATGAATATCCCTCAATGGATCCTCCAGCGGGATCATAACTTGCTGTGGGTTGACATCACTCACAAAATAGGTCCATAAACGAGCGGTCGGGAAACAATCCATCACCGGGCGGAAGCCTCCTTCAAAGGTGAGGTTCCGCTGGGATGCCCGTAGGTTGATGACACCCCTGAACTCAAATTCCGGGCTGAGAAAGAAACGAGTAGTGTCCAGAATACTCCCTTCAGCAATGGTCTCGCCTGCCGTATCCACCGCAATCCGGGTAAAGTGGATCTGCTCCCGCTGCTTGTCCCGTTCGATGTAGTCATAATAGCCCTGGCCGGTATACTTCTTTCGTGAAGCGATACTGATATTGCAATTGTAAAAACGATGAAATTTATTGTTTGCATTGGCGATGATGCCTGCCCTGTTGAGTATCCTCATTTTGGCTTCAGGGTGGATATAGACCTTGCCTGAATCCGGAAAAATGGCTGCATCCGCAACCCTGATCACCTTTACTCCCTCCGCACTAATGATATTTGAATTCAGGTCGTAAGTTGCCATCTGGGAAAAAAACCGCAAGGAATCCTGCAAGGGATGCATTGATACGAACTCGGTACCCGCGAACCGATAATTGACCAGTTGATCGGCGCTCAGGGTATCTGCAATGTCGACCTGCTCGTTCCGCTCATTGTACAACCGGATGGATCGTTTTTCAACCAGCCAGTCGAAACGGTCCATGGAACAGGCATATTGATTAACCGGGAAGTCCACTCTGGAGATCCCACGGCTGGATTTGAATTCGCCCTTCAATTGATCAAAATCAAAGTGAGCGAGGTAATTCTTTGTAGAGATGCTCAGTGCAGAAAGGTTCACCGACTTGATCCGAAAAACATCCACAGTCGCATCAAAGGAACGGCGCTTGAATTCAAATAAAAAAGCTTCCATTTCAGCATCCCTGATCTTCACTGTACCCTGGCCGGTCAATCCCGCCGGAGTCAGGTTCAGACTACCTGCCAGTGCCGACTCGTTGTTGTACATCGAAATATCCTTGGTAATGCTTGACACTTTGAGTATGTTCTTATAAGGCTTCCAGAATTCCCGTACCGAATCTCCTTTAACAGTAGGACATTCCACCAGGCCCGACAGCTCGGTTGCAGTAAATGACTTCGCTACCGTCTTCATTGAATCCGGATAAAAGATAAAGTTGTCCGACAAGGAAGTCGAATTGAGGTAGATAAGTTTACCATCACCCTGCAGCCCCTGGTTGCTCATATCGATCTTTGAATAAAAGGTACCTTTCCCGCCATAGGCAGGCAAGCCGCCAAGTCCGGTATTTGACTCGATCCCGAAGGAATAATCAGGGCGTACTATAAGCGGCTGGCGGATATCCGGGAAAATTCCGGAAGAAACAAGGACACCTTTGAATTTCAGGCTATCGGTAGAAAATGACCCGATGCTTTTCAATGTGAACGGATCGACGCTGAAAAAGAATTTATCCTTCTTGTATACCGCATTCTGTACCAAACGTTTTTCCCAGTTCGCATAGGAAACATTTTTACTGTTAAAGATCGGGTATTCCGGAAATTTTTTCAACCCTGATTTGTTCTTCGGATCATCGATAAGCAAATCTCCGCTGAGGTTTGTAATGTTAGTCCTGACTTTTACAAGCGAATAGGTCTGGGTTTTTGGATCTTTTGTGCGGCTCCTGACATACACGGACATGGAATCGATATAGGGCATATTCAGCTTGAATTTGTTGTATTCGAAAGAACTCATCTTGGTATAATAGTCGAAGAGGCCTGCTTCTACTTTTCCGGAGAACAAAAAGTCGCCATCCTTTTTAAGGATCACCTGCTGTTTTGAAGGATAGATATAGACCTGCTGGGAATCGCTCAGGAAGACCTTCGGAACACCCTGGATTACCAGGTCGAAACTGTCGAGGCTGAGGATCCCGTTGCTTTTCGCCGTCACGTTTGAATTGAAAAAGATCACGTCATAGTCTATCTTCTCGTCTTTTGCTTTTACATAATTGATCAGTTTATCCTTGATCTTGCCGGTTTTGTCATCAGGATCGTAGATGAGGAAACCTTTGTATGCCAGCGTCAATAGTTGCGCCTCCACCTGCTCGGGTGGCCGCTGCATAAAGGTGACGATCTGGTCAAGGGTAAAATCGCGGGTTTTGTACTTTTCAGAATATTTTCTCAGGACGTACAGTGGATTGAATTCGTCAATGCCCTGCAGTTTATCATACCGCTGAAGGGAAAAATAGTTTGCGGATTCGAAAACAGCCCTGCCTTCCTGGTTGGGACCCTTCATCATTTCAAAATTTATCCGTGACTCATTCAGCTTCCAGCTCAGCGACTCGCAATAGATCTCGATCTGGTGCCAGGAATCGAACCATGGACTGATCATCGTGATCCGTTCATCCCGTGTAAGTGTCAGTTCTTTCTTCTCATCAATGTATTTCATGGAGAGAACCGGGTTGTAGATGGAATCATTTTCGTGATAGATCGTGATGGAAGCATTTGCGGAGTTGATGCGATCGGTGCGGATGACAAATAATTTCGAGAAGATCCTGACAAACTCCTTATTATTTTTCCTGAAGACAAGCCTGGCATCTTCCGTATT
Organism: Bacteroidales bacterium; assembly: GCA_017882335.1. GTDB lineage: Bacteria > Bacteroidota > Bacteroidia > Bacteroidales > FEN-979 > FEN-979. The sequence continues at coordinate 36,951 of JADGPR010000020.1, forward strand.
CGAACCGGATCCGATAATTTTTGCACCTTCCATTGCAAATCCTCCCATGTAATCAACATTCTTGAAAAGGTTCTTGATTCCGATTGTTTTATCATAGGAATTGAATGTCGGGTACTGGGCCTTATCCTCGGTAACATTTGCGAGAACTTTATCACTGAATTTCCCGATCAATGAAAAAACAAAAAACTTCTTGTTGAAAAACTCGACCGAATCCGCCTCGATCTTCGAATATTTCATCTGGATCTGGTAATTCTTCACATTCGCATAAACCTGTTGCGGATCCAGGCCGGCTCGTTGCCAGTCGACTTTCCCTCCCTTTCCGATCCACTGAAAGGTGAGTGGATAAAAAATACCGACGGTATTAAAGATCACAAGGCTGTCGTCATTGGCATAACAAACCAGCATGGTGGAATTAAACGTAATCACGGGAACCGAATCAAATTTCATATGGTAATCAGGAGTAGAGATCTTCCATCGTGCCGATTGGGATTTATAAACCAGGTTCTCCCCGAACAATGAAATAGATTGGTCAACAAACTGGAGGAAGTAACGGCTGTTCTTGTTTTCCTGGAGCCCTTTCAAAACGACAAACCATTCAGTGAACCGTTCATCCGGTTGATGTGAATCAGTAAAAACGTTCAGTGCTTTGATGTAATTGTAAAAGTCCGGATAGGGTCTTAATCCTTTCTTAAGCATCTGATTGCCGATCATATAAATGAGTTTCTTCTTTGAGGGATCATATTTTTCAGCATTCCACTTTTGAATGAACTCTTTCATCAGGGTGGAACTCATCTTCTCTTCATTTGCCACAAGTGGGGCAAATACGCTGTTCAGTTCGGCGATAAACTTCGTGGAATCGCCTGAAAAATGGGTAATTTTCTGTGCCCCGGCAACCTGTGAAAATAACAAAAGAAGGACCGGCAACAAAACATACCGCGCCAGCCTTGCTAAAGGCTGTTTCATTTTATAAATCGGGCGGCGACCCATCGGTTTTTTGTGATGTATTGATCGAAAACAAATGCATTCAATTCTGCTGCCTGCCGGATCATTGCTAAATCTTCTTCGTAAAAACCGCTCATCAGCAATTCACCTTTATTAATGCATTTTGAATATTCCGGGAGATGGCTGATCAGGACATTCCGGTTAATATTAGCCAGCAGAATGTCGTAACCGGAACCGGCAGCATCCACGTCTCCCATCTTTACTGTCATGGCAGTTACATGGTTTTTTTCCATGTTCTCCATTGCATTATTGTAAGCCCAGGGGTCGTTGTCAATGGCCGCCACTTCCGTAGCGCCCATCTTATAGGCAAGAATGGCGAGGATGCCTGTACCGCAACCCATATCGAGCACTTTCTTCCCCATGAAATCCATCTGCATCATCACCTCGATCATCAGGGTAGTGGTTTCATGGTGGGCCGTTCCGAATGACATTTTCGGTTCAATGATGATCTCAAAGGGATAGTCGGGCCGGGGAGCATGAAAAGGGGCACGGATATAACATTTTTCAGCGATCAACACTGGTTCGAAGTTCTTCTCCCATTCGGCATTCCAGTTCTGATCGGGGATTTGTTTTTCGGTAAATTTCACTTCAAATTGATCACAAAGCTGTTCCACCTTTTCCCGAACATAATTATGGGCCTGAATATAGGCAAGAAGTTCATCCTCTGTTTCTACGAAACTTTCAAAATTCACTTCTGCAAGCAGGGATGTCAGAATCTCCTGTTTTTCTTCCGATGCAGGATGAATGCGAATCTCAAAGTATTCCATATCAAAATGAAGTTACGATCCGCAGAAATTCATCTGCCTTCAGGGATGCGCCCCCGATGAGGCCACCATCCACATCGGCCTGGGAAAAAAGTTCACGGGCGTTGGAAGCATTACAGCTACCTCCGTACAAAATACTGGTTTCGGAGGCCAGGCTTTCACCGTATTTCGAGGCAACCTGTTCACGAATGTAAGCATGCATCTCCTGTGCCTGTGCAGGTGTTGCATTCACGCCGGTTCCAATAGCCCATACCGGCTCATAAGCAATCACGGCCTGTTGAAACTGTTCGGCAGTTAGGTGAAACAACGATTCATCCAGTTGCTTTTTAACTATCTCAAAATGGCGTCCTGCTTCTCTTTCCGGGAGCACTTCCCCGCAACAGAATATCGGCCGGATGCCATTTCTTAATGCAGCATCCACTTTCTTTGCCAGCAATGCATAATCTTCTCCAAAATACTTTCTTCTTTCCGAATGGCCGATGATGCAATATTCCACTTCCATCGAAGTCAGCATAGGTCCGGAGATTTCTCCGGTATATGCTCCGGTATCGTTTTCGTTCATATTTTGTGAACCTACGCTGAAAACGGACTCTTCAGCGATATCGGTGGCCATTTCAAGATATACATACGGAGGACAGAGGATCACATCCTGGTGGCCCGTATCCATCGATTCCAGCTTGTCTGCAATTTCAGCAATCAATTCTTCAGCATCCGGAAATGACTTATTCATTTTCCAGTTCCCCGCAACTATTTTCCGTCTCATTTTTTTAGGTATTAGGTTTTAGGTGTTTTCTTTTCGCTTTTCGCCTTTTCACTTGTCCGCCAGTCCGCTTGTCCAACTTGTCCGCCTGTTAAATAAACTCAATCCCACCGCCTCTTATTGCAGTCTCACCCTCGGATCCAGCATCCCGTAAACAATATCGACCAAAATGTTGATTATTACCAGGATGATGGAAATAAAGAGTACGGCTCCCATCAGCACCGGAAAGTCATATTTTTCAAGTGCATTTACGATGACCAGCCCGATGCCTTTCCAGTCGAAGATGTATTCGATAAACACCGCCCCGGCCAAAAGGGAAGCAAGCCAACCCGACATGGCCGTGACGACAGGATTCATGGCATTCTTCAATGCATGCCGCATGAGGATCCGGAATTTACTTAAACCCTTCGCCCGTGCCGTCCGGATGTAGTCCTGCGAAAGCACTTCCAGCAAGGAATTCCGTGTCAGTTCCACCACGATGGCCAGTGGGCGGATGCCAAGCGTGAATGCGGGAAGGATCAGGTTTTTCAGGTCAAGGTATTCCCCCTTTCCAAAATCATCTACCGAAAAAAGACTGCCTGCCATATTCAGCCCGGTATATTTTCCAAGAACAAAAGCAAAGATCCACGCCACCAGGATGGCAGCAAAGAAAGATGGAAGTGACATGCCAAATACGGATAAAACCAGGAAAATGCGATCGATAAAGCTGTTTTTTTTGACCGCACAGATGATCCCGAAAATGATTCCGAGAAAAATGGCAAAGGTCATCGCGACAATAGCGAGGATAATGGTGTTGACAAATCCTTCCATCAGGATCTCGCCAACCTGTTTCTTCGACTGGTATGATCTGCGCAAATATGGTTTCTTCAGAACGAGAACCGCCTTTTTCGAAACCGGGATCAGTTTTACAAAGGACGTATATTTTAAAGGATCAAGATACCAGTAACTTGCGGTATTAACGTCGTTATGAATGGAAATAGGAGAAAGGTCGTTCAGGTAATTGAAGAACTGGGTCAGCAGAGGTTTGTCTCTTCCAAGGTCCTTGTTGATAGCTTCTACGGATGTGATATCTGCCCGCTGGCCAAGCATCATCCGTGCGGGGTCGCCGGGGAGGATGTTGAACAAAAAAAAATTGATCACGATCACCCCGATGAGCACGAGAAATCCATATAACAGTCGTTTCAGTAAAAATTGCCCCATGTTCCTCCCCTTAGTTCCAGGTGAGTATTATTATGGATTCCTGAATTTTTCCATCACTATTTCATATGACGGAAAATTACGGAAAGGCCATTTGGCAAGGACGATTCCGTTTCGGATGACAATTAGTCCCGGGTTCGACCTCACCATCGTTTTCAGTACCACATCATCGGCATTGTAAAAACTGAAGGCGGCTCCGTTGTCCATCCTGAATTTTTTAATATCCCCCTGAAGAGAGCTTGTCAGGCAAATAAACGAGTATCCTTCATTCATGGCTTTCTTGTAAAAAGGAAGAATCCTGTTAAAAGCAACCGTATCGGTTTTTCCAAGGTCATACGCTACAAGGATGAACTGCAGGTCCGGGTTATCCACGATGGAAGAAGAGATATCGGCTCCATGTTCATCTTCCACCCTTAATGCCATTGCCTGGCCTTTCACCGGATCGACTGCACGCTGGCTCTTGAAAGCCCACTGCGACATCCAGACCGAATCATTCCAGGGATAATCGGGTGTGAGGTATTCCTTTTCTTCTCCGGTAACCTTGTTTTTATAGGTAACGTAGAATTTCAGCGGTACGGCCGGTATATTAACCTTGCTTCCTACCTTCCATCCCATAAAGTCGATGACCGGCAAATGGCGATAACTGTAAATGGAGACACCCATGAAAGAAAGCGAGAAAATCAACAGGAATATCTTCTGTGCCCATACCGGTGCCCAGTCTTTGAACTTCTTTCTCTCTGCGAAAACCGGAAGGACGAAGATCATCAGTACAACATTTTTCAGAAAGGTTTCGAGGTTTGTCAGTTTGATTGCATCGCCGAAGCATCCGCAATCGGGAACAAGGTTGTAAGCCGCGTCTATGAAGGTCAGGCAGGTAAAAAAGATCATCATGCAGAGCAAGGCCCAGGCCGATCTTTTGATCCAGATGTTGAAAAGCAGGCTGATCCCGATGATGAATTCAAGCGTACACAAAAAAATACTGAGATAGAGGGCGAAAGGCACAGCCCATAGTATCCCGAATGCCTGAAAATAATCTTCCAGCCGGTAACCAGTTCCCAATGGGTCAATCCCTTTTACAAATCCGGAGACAATAAAAACAATTCCTAATAAAATGCGACTGACAATGCGGAATATTTTCATAGTCATTCTTCAAGTTTAATTAATGCGAAGATCGAATAATTGATAATATCCTGGTAATTGGCGTCAATCCCTTCCGAGATGAATGTCTTCCCCATATTATCTTCAATCTGCTTGATGCGCATTAGTTTCATGAGGATGATATCGGTAAGTGAACTCAACCGCATTTCCCTCCATACTTCAGCGTAATCATGATTTTTATTCAGCATGAGGTCTCGTGAGGAATACACATTTTTGTTGTAAAGGTTCTCTGCTTCTTCCGGCGAAAGATTCTGTTCGCCTTCTTCCCCAAGTTCCAACTGGATAAGGGCAATAACGGAATAATTTACGATGCCGATGTACTCCGGGATGATCCCTTCGTCCACTTTGCGGATCCCTTTTGATTCAATGCTACGGATGCGGTTGGCCTTGATGAAGATCTGATCGGTAAGGGAGGGTATCCGTAAAATTCTCCACGAACTGCCATAATCTTTCATCTTGGTCAGGAAGATGGTGCGGCATTTTTGGATGATCGTTTCAAATTGTTGTTCAGTCTTTCCTTTGTCGTTCATAAGTTCAGGGATCCGTCTGTTTTTATTTGTTAAAGGTAAGAACTATTTGAATTTTGATCGTAATTTTGAGTTTTCTTTTTTCATAAATAATTAACAAGGATGCTGGATGCTGGATACTGGATGCTGGATGCTGGATGTTGGATGCTGGATGTTGGAAACAGACTTTATAACTTTATAAACTTTACAAACTTTATAAACTATTAATTTGACTCCGACTTCATCTTCGTTCTCTTTAAATTGCGCAGGTAAAACTATTAGTCTGAGTACGCCAGTGGTGATGGGAATTTTGAATATCACACCCGATTCCTTTTACGATGGAGGCCGTTTCTTAAACCTTATCGACCAGCTGAAACAAGTCGAGAAGATGATCTCCGAGGGGGCAGTCATTGTCGACATCGGGGCCATGTCAACGCGCCCAGGATCAATCCCTGTGGATGAAGAGGAGGAGATAGCCCGTCTGTTGCCCTCTCTTGCGGCCATCAGGGGTCATTTCAGCGAAGTGGTTATTTCGGTTGATACGTACCGTTCTGCAGTGGCAAAAGCTGCTATCGAACATGGGGCTATGATGATCAATGATATATACGGAGGAAGGTTCGACGGTGAGATGTTTGACTTGATAGCCCGTCACAATATTCCCTACATTCTGATGCACATGCAGGGATCACCAGACGATATGCAGATCAACCCGCACTATAAGGATGTTGTAAGTGAGGTCCACGAATTTTTCCGCTCCCGGCTCCATCTTCTTCCATCCGGGTTCAACCAGGTGGTCCTTGATCCGGGATTCGGCTTCGGCAAAACGGTTGAGAATAACTTCCGGCTGTTCCAGCAGTTCGAATCGTTCCATTCTTTTGGTTTTCCTCTCCTGGCCGGGCTTTCCAGGAAATCGATGATCAATCGTGTTTTACAGATCAAACCGCAGGAAGCACTTAATGGTACAACAGTCCTCAACACGATCGCACTCCTGAAAGGCGCAAATATTCTAAGGGTTCATGACGTTAAAGAAGCGTGTGAGGCAATAAAATTGGTAAGGCAATTAAGCCATTAGGTGTCTGGTCGGGCAGAGCGGAGTTATTTGTCCCGGTCGTTTTGTGTGCATCTGGGCGCACTTAATCCTTGATACACCTTAAATTGAATGCATGCGTCCGGCTGCTGGGATAATATGATACACTGGGATTATACGTGTTCATCCCATGTGCCCAGGCTTTA